>PBSM01000018.1 GCA_002726245.1 Planctomycetaceae bacterium
AAGCATCATCAACACCTGAAACAACTGGAACTCCAAAATGCCGCCTAAAACTCATTCACGGCGTTGCCCGAAGGGGCGACAGCACTGTATCGCGTTCAGTGCACATGTCGCCCCTCCGGGGCTTGATGTCCTGTGTTGATATCTTTCCTGGGGCTAACGCCCTTGTTGTTTTACACAAGTCGGCCGGCCCGATTCGCCCCGAAGGGGCTGCGACATATCAGCCCAGGGCAGAGCGCAGCGCCGCCCTGGGGTGGGAAGTTGCTGAACGCGAGAGCCCTGAAAGGGCGAGACAAATGGGGCGGCGTCCAGCTAGCATGTTGTTTCGCCCTTTCAGGGCTTGCGAACATGGTGTTCGTCCACCCAGGGCGGCGCTGCGATCTGCCCTGGGCTGGTGTGTTTCTGATCCTTCGGGCCGACCTGTGTAGAACAACGAGAGCCAACGCCCCAGGCTGTTTGCTTTCGCTACTCCGTGGCTGCCGAGTTCTTGTCGCTCTGATCCTGCTAGTCTTCGTTGCGAGCACGGTAGCTCAGAGCGACACCGACGATGCCCAAGGCGACGGTGCTGTCGCGCCGGCGATCAAGTGGGTCGATAGCATCGAGGAGGCTCGGGCAGGCAGCGAGGAACGGCTGCCGCTGGTGATCAGCTTCGGAGCGACGTGGTGTGGCTGGTGCAACAAGATGGCGGTCGATACGTATGGTGACGAGCGCATGCAGGAGGTCGCGGGTCGATTCCTGTGGGTCAAGATCGATGTCGATGAAGAGAGAGCTGGCGGCTCGTTATCGAGTCAGCGGCGTGCCGCACACGACGGTGCTGAACGAGAAGAACCGCGTGCTTGGCTCGCAGGCAGGTTATGTGACGGCCGAGAAGCTGATTGCGTTCCTCGAAGCTTCGCTGCTAAAGCCAGCCCAGATCGATCCGGTAGACGACTTGCTCGAAAAGCTGGCTGCGGCTATCAACAACGAGACTCGGCAAGCGGCAACTTCCAGCGTGGTCGAAGCTCTCGCCAGTTCGGATCGCGGCGACCGCCGCCGTTTAGTCGAAGGTCTGGCCTTGCAAGGACCTTCGTCGTGGCCGATTTTGCTCGACAAGATGGCCGACACGCGCCTGGCAGTTCGCGCTGCGGCAGGCCACTCGCTTGGTTACATCACGCAAGCGCCTCTGCCTTACCATCCCTTCGCTTCCGTGGCCAAACGCGAGAGTCAGATTGGACAATGGCGTCAGTGGACGAGCGAACAGAACCGTTGAGTGTGTCTTACCATCGCCTCGTAAGACCTGAATCGCCACCGCAAGAAAAGTCGGCGACCTTTTCGCTGGGTTCATTGTTTGCCACGACAACGGCATTCGCCTGTTACTCCGGGTTGGTCACGCGTTTCCCACCCGCCACTCTACAGTTGACACCTCTGTTGTGCTTCGCGCTGACGTTCGTCTACTTTACGCGACACCGTTGCCTCTGTTTTGGCCGGGCTATGGTGCGTGCTGTCGCTTTCGGGACGATCTCCGCTGGCGTGTTACCAATCTTGTTTTCACTAGCGGGAAGTCCCGTTGATCCGGGTCCTGCGCTTCTGAATTGCTATATCGGCTTCTTCGTCTGCGGATCAGCCGCATTCGTCCTGGCCGTGGGCACGGTGTTGGTGGAGGCGTGTACGGGACGGTAGGTTGGCATAGTCTGCTGGACGTAGGACCGCTAAACTGATCCGACTTCGTGATGTGAACCTGTAGTCGCCAGCACAGGTCCTTCTTGGCTGGTTCCCGCCAGCAATCCACCTTTAAGGACGACCACCCGATGGAAATGGAAAAGCTTGTCTCGCTCTGTAAACGCCGCGGTTTTCTCTTTCAGTCCAGCGAGATTTATGGCGGCTTGAACGGCTTCTGGGACTACGGCCCGCTGGGTGTCGAGCTGAAGCGGAACGTCAAGGACGCTTGGTGGCGAGACATGGTCAGTGGCCACGACGACTTGTCGGTAATGAGCGGCGCGCCCGATGCCTACGAGATGACAGGTCTTGATTGCACGATCATCATGCACCCGCAGGTGTGGAAGTGCAGCGGCCATTACGATCTGTTCTGCGACATGATGTCCAATTGCGAAGAAACCAAGAAACTCTACCGATTCGATCACATAAAAGGTCGGTTTGCGGAGTACCGAGGGACTCGAATATTTGTAACGACTGACGCCGATGGCGATGAGGGGCTGGCGCACGTACATAACCGAGCCTTGAAATTCTTTGGTGTCCGCCGATCGAAAGCGGCGGAGATCGAGTGGGGGTGTGGGATACACGGCGGCTTAAGAACTGGGCGGCACGTTGTCGCTCAGGTCACTCCCGGAACTCCTTACACTGATCTTCGACCAATAACCGATGCGAATGATTGGGCGCAAATCTTGGCACCGCATGCGGAGAAACTCGGCACCCTGGCAGCACCTCGCGAGTTTAACTTGATGTTCAAGACAACGGTTGGCGCTCTCGGAGACTCCGACAAAGACGCGGCGTTCCTTCGGCCCGAGACGGCTCAAGGTATCTTCGTGAACTTCAAGAACGTGGTGGATAGCACACGTGTACGAGTCCCGTTCGGCATCGCGCAGATCGGCAAGAGCTTTCGCAACGAGATCACTCCGCGGAACTTTACGTTCCGTTCGCGTGAGTTCGAGCAGATGGAGATTGAGTTCTTCTGCCATCCCGATTCGTCGCCAAAGTGGTATCAGTACTGGCGCGATCGACGGATGCAATGGTACACGGACTTAGGACTCGCGGGAGAGCGGTTGCAGCTTCGCGAACATGAACCGGAGGAACTGAGCCACTATTCGTGTGGTACGGCCGATATCGAGTATGCATTCCCATTCCTACCTACTGGTGAGTACGGTGAATTGGAAGGTGTCGCACATCGTGGCGACTTTGATTTGAAGAGCCACATGGAGGGCAAGCTAGATCCAGACTCGAAACCTGACTTGAAGCTTGAGTTGGATGCGGATGGCAAGCCCAAATGGCGAGGCAGCGGCAAGGATTTGACTTACCGCGATGACCTCACCAACGAACGCTTCACGCCCCACGTGATCGAACCCTCTGCCGGTGCCGATCGCGCGACGCTGGCTTTCCTTTGCGAAGCCTACACGGAGGACGAAGCTCCCGACGACAAAGGCAAGATGCAAACGCGCGTTGTGATGAAGTTGCATCCTCGTATCGCGCCGATCAAAGCAGCGGTCTTCCCGTTGGTGAAGAAAGACGGCATGCCGGAGATCGCGAAAGACATCTATCGCGCTTTGAAACCCAACTTCAACGTTTTCTACGACGAGAAGGGTGCTGTTGGCCGTCGATATCGCCGGCAAGATGAAGCCGGCACGCCCTACTGCATCACGGTCGATGGCCAGACAGTGACGGACCAGACGGTCACGATTCGCGACCGCGATTCGCTGGAACAGTGGCGAGTCAAAGTCGATGACTGCGTCGATGAGATTCGCCAGCGGATGTCATAGTAGCCATCACGCTCCGCGTGATGAAATGCCGCATCAGAGGCCGCCTCGCGATAAAAGCGGCTGTGCAACCAATCGTGATTCGACACGCCGCCATCTTCACGCAGAGCGTGACGTCTACTTTGCTTCGTCAAACACAACCTTTGCGTAGATATCTGCAACGCGCAGCACGCAGTTACTGGTTTCCAGTGCGATGGTGCGGTCGGGCGAATCGAACTCTTCGAGAATCCAACGCCGGTCGGGTTGCTTTTGGAAATGCTCGACATGAATCTTATCTTGTGCAACTAACAAGTAGTCCTGAAGCGAGGAGAGGCGGCGATACATCTCGAACTTCGTGCCGCGATCGTAGTCTTCCGTTGACTTTGACAGCACCTCGACGATGGCTCAGGGATTGAGCAACGTATCCATGTGTTCGTCTTCGAGTTCCGGACCACCGCGCGTTACTACCACATCGGGATACGTGTACAAGCCGTTCCCATCGACCTTCACGCGCATATCAGACTAATAAGCTTCGCAATCACGATCGTCAAACTGTTCGAGCAGTCGCCGGCCAATGTTCCCTGCGATGACATTGTGCGCACGGCTAGCCCCGCTCATCGCGAACATCTCGCCCCGATAGTACTCGTGGCGAATCTCCGATGCGCGCTCGATTGTGAGGTATTCTTCCGGCGAGACGTATCGTTTCTCAGCAATCGACATGACGCCCTCCGTACTTGTTGCCACAGGATTATTATAACCGCTTCACGTTCAGACTGGCACGGCGACAGCCAAGAAACGCGATCGGCATGAATGTCGATGCCTCCAGTGCCAGGTCTGCCAGCACTTCTCCCAAGACGCTCGCGAATTTGAAGCCGTGCCCCGATAATCCTGCCGCGAAAGCAACGTTTTCGTGTTCGGGATGGCGATCAACGACGAAATGTTCATCGGGTGACATCGTGTAGTAACAAACTTCGTGCCGCACGTGCGTCGATGATACGCTAGGAAGATACGAACGCACGAATGCCTCGACTCGCTGCCGATCCGCCGGATCGATCGACTTGTCGTCCGTCAAAGGATCTTCAATCTCGGTCCCACCCGTGTGATCAGCGAACTTCACGCCTTGCTCGTCGAGCTGAGGGAAACCGTAGAAGTAGCCAGCCGGAGTTTCAAAGAAGAAGCAGGGGCAGCCGTTGTCGGCTCGGTAGCGAGGATCATCACAGGCGTACCAGTCCAGGTGCTTGCGGCGGATCGTGAGTTGCACGTCAAGGTCCGCGAGCAAATCCGTTGCCCAGGCACCTGCCGTGATGACGAGGTTCGCCGCGTGAAAGGTATCTGACTCTGTGCGGACTGAGACGCCTTGGTGGCTTGCTTCCCACGCGACGACTGATTCGCCAGTTCTCAATTCCGCACCACACTGCTTCGCTTGGTCGAGATGGGCGAGCACACACTGTTCGACGAAAAGGAATCCGGCGTCTTGCTCGAAGACCGCCACATCGCCCTCCGGCAGAGAAAACGCGGAAAAGCGATCGTTGAAGTCGGTGCGCGAAACCTCTTCGACGGAGAGATTGTGTTGCCGCGCGGCCTCAAGCACACTTGGCACGACGAGGCCGTCTGGGGGGCCGGCTTCGATTAGGCCAACCTCGCGATAGAGCTGCTGGCCGATGCGATCTTCCAACTCGTGCCACAATTCATAGGCCCGGTTCAACAGCGGCACATAGTCCGCGTGCTCGAAGTAGGCTTTCCGGATGATGCGTGTTTCGCCGTGCGAGCTGCCGTTGGCGTGGCCACCGGGGAAGCGATCGAGACCAAGAACGCGAGCGCCGCGGTGCGCGAGATGGAAGGCGGCGGCGCTGCCGACCCCTCCGGTGCCGAGAACAATGACGTCGTAAGAACTCATCGGATGCGGAAGTCGATAGAAGCGTGATTCGACTTCTTACCAATAACGTCTTCGATCGCAAGTTGCAAGCGATAAGTTCCCGGAGCGATCTTGGCGGGCATGGTGATCAGATACGGAATGAAGTAGTCACGCCGGCGGTTGTTCGAGACTTGCCGATCGCTCGGCAGGACAACATTGGCAACGCGACGGCCGGCATCGTCCATAATCTGGTACGAGCCATGCAGTTCCGTCTCGTAGCGATCGCCCTTCGGATGAGCGGCAAAATTGTCGATTTCGACGTATAAGACGACTTCCTCGTCGGGGCGGAAGGAATACGATTCGAACTCGGTGAATTCGCCGTAACTGTTCACTTTGGTACAGAACGTCAAGTTCCTAAGATCGAGCGCGCTGATGTTCGCCAGGTGATGTGACGCCTCGCGTAGGTCGCGCAGAGCGAGGGCCGCGCGGCGGCTTGCGGCGTGTTTGTCGTCGGCATCGAGCGCAATCAGCAAGCTATGAAGTTGGTGTTTCCAAAACTCCTGTTCTTCCTCGTCGAGTTCCTTGATCGGCACGACTGCATCGTCCGGGTGATTCGCAACGACATGCAACATGCGACGATAGCCTTCTAGTCGGGCCTTCGCTCCGCGGTCATGCTTGCCACGGATCAACTCGGACTCCAGGGCCTCCAGCGCTTCGGTGATCTCATCGCGCCACTGGCCAGGCCGATACTCCGATTGCTCGGTATCAGCAAGCACGCCCGATTCAACAGTGTCTACCGTCGGGTTCGGCGCGATGTCGCCAACATGAGTGGCGACCGCAGTACGAAGCGGGTTCTGTGATGTCGAATAATCGGCCTGCACGGGCGGCCTATATTCCAAAGGTAATTCAACAGGAGCTGAAGGTCGGCCTGAAGGAGGCACGAGTGCAGCCGTTCCTGGCATCATCCACGGCGTTTCGAGTGACGACGTCGGCGTTTGATGAGCCATGACGGCGAGCAACTGGTCCTTGAACATTTGCTGGTATTGAGCCGGGATCGTCTCTGGCGTGCCATCGAGCAACTGTTTGAGCATCCTGTAATCGTCCGGCCGATCACGCTTCATCGTCTCAAGATCGTCAAGGACGTTGACCACCGATTTCGCTTCTCGCGGCCTCGAAGCAACGACTGGATCGTACGGGTTGCCATCAGGCGGTAGCCCCGAAAACGCGCCGATCTCATCTTGACCACGAATGTCCGACGCGGATTGAGAAGAAGTTGTGTTAGGACGTCCAACGCGTTCATCGTCGGCACGACCATCGCCAACGAGCGGCCTGATCGGTATTGGCATCGCACAACCGCCGACGGCGATCACGCAACTTGCCACTCCACAAAGCAGTGAGTTTGCTTTGAGCATAATGAGTTTGACGAAGAGACTCGGAGAGAAGAGGGGGCGAATGGTAAGAAAACCACGCCGGGGCCGCAAGGTCGCCATCAGACGCTATCACCGGCGGCTAGCAGTCTCTTTTCTTCCCAAACCTTTCGTCATGCGCAGAAAGAGTTGCTCTAAAACGAATCTCGCGCGGTGCGGATTCGAGTGGCTGCCCTTTAAGGCCAGATCTGTCTCCAACAGCCACTGGTACAACTTACCAGCACGATCTCTGCCAAGCTGCTTAAGCTGCGACTCCGCCCGCTCAAGACCTTTGCGGTTCCAATGCGGAATGCCTGCTTGAACTAAGGCATCACGGAGGGGGATGCGACGCTTGGCTCGCTCGGATTCTTGGTAGATACGAGTCGCAGCGGCGAAGCGACGCAAAGACCAAGCGATTTGACCGAACAAAGCCACCGGGTGTTCGCCGGCCTGAAGCAGTCGATCGAGTTGTCGCAAGGCTGCACCAGAATCGCCATCAGCCGCCGCGTCGATAAGTTCCCAAATAGTATTCGTTCGCCACCCGCCAACGACATCGCGGACCATCTGAACATCAATCTTGCCACCTTCGCCAGCGAACAATGCCAGCTTGGAAAGCTCTTGATCGAGCAAGCCGAGTTCCGGGCCGGTGATCTCCAGCAGCATTTCCGCTGCCGTGCCTTCCAAGTTCGCGCGGTGCTGCTGCTCGGTCCATCCGATGATCCAGTTGCAGAGCTTCGCTTCATCAAGTGCCTTTCGCTTACCAACGGACTTCTCCGGCGGCCGACAATCGATCTGCAAACCGGTCTTGTCAATGGCTTTGTAAAGCCGAGTGTTCGCGGCCCACGAATCAACTTGCAGAACGAGCACTCCGCTGCTCTTCGGCTTGGCGACGTAGTCCTCCAAGCGACCGCGTTCCTTACTAACGAAAGAGTCGGCTTGTTCAACAATCGCAAGCCGCCGACCACCACCAAAGAGCGACATCGTCGATAGTTCGTCCGCGACGTCTCGCCACTCGACCGCATTGCCATCGAACGTGGAGAAGGGCGAGTCGTCGTCTTCAATAACAGCAGCTTTCAATTGTTGCGAGGCAAGCCGTTTCAAAAAGGCTTCGCTGCCAAACAGCACCACGACCGAAGGAATCTCCGCCGGAGGTTTCGCGAGGAAATCGAAGGCGTGAATGGTGTTCGACATTGCGGTTCGTGTGGTCCGGCGTACCAAGTACTTAGTACTCGGTACTCAGTACCCACAGTGCGTGTAAACGGCGCTCAGCGCCTTCAACAACCGACTCTGGCAGCATTATCCGCGACCTTGACAACGGCGACAAGGATGCAGGAATCAACGCCGAGAGTTCACCATGAAGCCGCAGAAGAATCCAGTGGCCGCCAAGAGAAACAGAATCACCACCGAAGCAATGGACGCGCTCGCCAAGGAGCCGCCGACAGCCATCGCCAAGACTACTGAGGTAGCAAAACCGAATACGATTAGCCCAATGAATAGTGCTCGACCGTCGGAGCCTTCGTTTCGTGTCAGTCTCACTCGATCCGACATTCGCCAGTCGCCCAATGTTCTTCGATCGCCGTGGCGAAGCACGAGGAGAGCTTCCTCGAAATCACCGTAGCGGATTTCAACACAATAATCGGTCGTACGGCTTGCTGTTCGAACCGAGAAACCGTGCGCGGTCAAGTTCCGGTGTATACGATCAACAGCCTTACGATTCTTGGCTGCGGCAATCGGCACCCACGACTTAATCCGGGATTTCCCATTTGGGTTGAGCATGGAACCGCTCCAAGCCTAAATCCCTCGCCATCTTAACATCGCGGCCCCCCCCCCAGATTTTTCT
>PBSM01000019.1 GCA_002726245.1 Planctomycetaceae bacterium
CTCGTGGGCAGCGAGGGATTCTCACGGACCTTCCGCAGACTGCGATATTTCGTCATCAGCCTTGAGCTTCTTGGCTTTCTTCAGAGCCTGAAGTTTCTCGACGCTGAATGGCCCTTTGACCGTCTCACCACGCTTGATGAAATATTGGGCAGCCATTTGTCAGACCCTCACTGAGTGAAGCAGATACGGCTTATGAGTATTGCGTAATGCGATACGGCGTTCAAGTTGCGGCCACAACGGGACGAAAGTTTTCTCGTAACTCCGCTTGAGGAAGCGGCGTCAGAACGCCTTGGATCACCCCAAAATTGTGCCGGGTTTTGAAAGCACTAGCTCACCAGATTCGCTGCCAACCTTTTGACTGCTGTGGCGTATCCTGTTGGAAGTGGTTCTTTCAGCAGTCCATCAGAGGGCTGACGCGTTAGGTTTGGCTGTGACACGCCGTCTGAAATTCTGGATTGCCCCACAAGCACCCCAAGATTTATGCCACTTAGGAACCTAATCGAAAGCGAAGCTAAAACCCCCACCCATGTCCGACTGGCTCGAATTCATTTGTGCCGAGTCTCTGCTCGATGAACCTACGGAATTCATCTGCGGCGGCGATATTGTCCATCGTTTAGACGAGGAAGATTTCTTCTGCTGGGCTTGTTGCACGCGCTACGAAGTCACTGACTGAGCACCATTTGCGCACTGGCACTCGTGAACTATCGAAAACGCGGAGGTTTTCGCACTTCTACGAGTCCTCTGGGGTGTACTCGACTTACGACGATTACAGGAAGCCCGACACTCCATAAACACGCAATTAGCCGGTCTTCTCGCCGACGGTTGGCACGAACACGTCATCCGTCGCTCGCTTCATCTTGCTCGCCATCTCGACGTACCGCATCGTCGTCTGAATGTCCTTGTGACGCATCTTCTTTTGCAGAACCGGTAGCGGCAGCCGGTCACAGTTCTCGGTTGCGTACGCCCGCCGCAGGTCGTGCATCCCGTAAAGGTGGCAGCTCGGCGTGCAGTCATGCTTGCGAGAGATGATGCACGGCAAGTGGATTCCGGCCGCATCTTGGATCTTGTGAAACTCAATATCGAACGTCCGAGTGTCGTGCGGCCACGGGAAAACTTCCTTGTGGAAGCTCTGAATCCTCGCGATATGCTGCATGGTTACTTCCGGCAGATAGTCCGCCTCATCTCGCCCGCCTTTGTTGTCGTTGGCGCGAGTTGTCACCATGCCAGTATCTACATCCAAGTCGAGGCGCGAAAACTTCAGAATCTCTTCCTTCCGCCAGCCGGTCGTCATGGCGAACATCAGAACTGCTCGCCACCAGTCTGCCGGCTCGAACGGCATGTTGTAGGGCATCTTCGCAACATCGCAAGCCAAATAGATTGCGTCGAAGTGTTCGCGAGTGACCGGCCGCGGCATAGCTTCCTGCAGCTTGATCTTGCGGAACTTCGGCACCTTCGCGAGATAGCCCCATTCGTTCGCCACGTTCAAAGCCGCTCGGATACTGGACAGCTCTTTCTTGACGGTGTACTCGGAGACCGTTGATCCAGGTTTTCGGCCGCGCTCAGTGCGACGAACAGATATGAACGAATCGACGTGAGTGGTCTTAATCGCACCGACCTGCTGCGGTCTCGCGATTCGCTGGAAGTTGTCTAGAGCGTGAACGCACTCGACCCGGCTGCGCGGCTTCAAGTTGCAGAGTACTTTACCCTCGTAGTCACGTCGGAACTCAGTCCACGACTTGCGGTCCTGTTGTTCGTAGATGCCGGCCGCAAGCTGCCCTTCAATCTTCCTCTGGTACTTCATCGCCATTGACTTGGAACCAACCTTCCTCGATCGCTTTTTGCCGTCGGGATCAATCCATCCAACCGACCATGGGCACTTCGCCTCGCCGAGTTTCTTCTTCTGTCGCGTGTCTTGAAATGGCCATGCTCTCATCGTGTTTTTCCTTTTGTTAGATTTCCAGTTCTTTTGCCAGCCGTGCCACTTCCACGCGCGTAAGGGCGAGCAGAAGCTGAAGCCATGACCAGCCGAGTTGCCTCAGCTTGGCGTGAGCTTCGTCGGATGGGCGTGTGATGCGGTTCACCGTAGTGGTGTCCGCACTTCAGACGTGCGCGCAAACGATGCGCAGCAGTGTTTACAATGGTTCGTAGCCATGACGTGAACCTCCAGCTAGGTTTGCGGCTTGGTTAGAACCGTCGAGGTGTTAGCGCACCTGGGCGGTTCGCTTTTAATGTAGCCGATCCGCTGGACAGCTGTCGAATGTTTTCTACCCGAGTTTTGCCGCGTGGGCTCTTTTGAAGATCAGCCTTTGCGTTTCAATTCCGACGCATGTTCCTTCGCGAATCGACGAACTTCGTCACCGAAGTCGAGCAAACGCTCCCACTGCTCGACGTATAGCGTGACCGGCATACGCTGCAGGCCATAGACGCGCCGTCTGCCAGTGCCTTGTAGCACGAGATTGGAGCCCCCAAGGGCGTACGACCTCAACTCAGGACTCGACCTCCAAGGCTAACGGATCACCGCTGGGCCATTCGCTGAAGACTTCGTCGAGGAGATGGAGATCGACGTCGCCGGGCGGTGAGTATTCGCCTTCTGGCGCAGGAGCGGGAGCCTGGACGGTTATGTTGACGGAGGCCGGCGTGCTGGCCATGGCGGGCGTGCCGGCTTGATTGTCGTCGGTTACCAGAAACGTGAAGCTATCCGGGCCGGTGTATCCGGTGTTCGGAACGTAAGTCACGTTCGGAACTACACCGGTCAGCATCCCGTGAAGCGGCACATCGAGGATGGCAAAGGTTAGGACCTGCTCGACTTCTGGGTCTCGGTCCTCCCCGGTCAGGGTGATCGGCAATGCTGTGTCGATCGTTGTAGTAATGCTCTGTGGATGTACGACGGGACGGTTGTTGATCCGGTTGATTGTGATGCAGAACGTTAGTGGAGCACTTGCGTCACTTCCGCCGTTTTGGGTGCCCCCGTTATCGCGGAGTACGACGGTTACCACTGCCTCTCCGTTGGCGTTGGCGGCGGGTGTGTAGGCTAGGTTCCCATTGGCCGTGTCGATTGATGGTAACACCGAGAACAGTGCGTCGTTGTCTGTCGAAACCGTGAAGTTCAGCGCCTGTGTGCTTTCGTTCGCACCTGCCGAAATGTTCGTGGCCCAAGCATTGATAGTCTGCAGGCCGGCATCCTCATTTACCGTTTCATCGAGTCCTGCGCCAAACGACGGTGTGTCATTGACAGAGTTGACTGTAATCACGAACGTCTCTGGGGGACTTGTATCGTTGCCGCCATCGGCTGTGCCACCGTCGTCTTGCAACCGCACCGTGACGTTTGCGACTCCAAAAGCATCATCGGCGGCCGCATAGGTCAGCGTCCCAGTGGTCGCATCAATAGAAGGAACAGTTGCAAACAATGAGTCATTGTCGGTTGTCAAATGGAAGGTCAGCGTCTGCCCTGCTTCGTTCGGTGGCCCTGGAGAAATGTTGGTCGTCCAGTTAGCAATCGTCTGCAAACCTGCGCCCTCGTTAACTGTCTGATCTGGCCCCGCCGTGAAAGACGGGGGATCATTAACTTCGCGCACCGTGATGCCTACGGTTGCCTCGGCGCTCATCAAGCTTGGAGGTCGTCCAGCGAGATTGTCGTCGACAGCGATGAAGCTGAAGCTGTCGGGCCCGACGTATCCGGCGGTTGGCGTGTAAACTGCCTGTCCCACCGAAATATTGGGACCACTCAGCGTTCCGTGCAGCGGGTGGTCAGTGACGATGAATGTGAGGGCCTGATCGACTTCAGGGTCTTCGTCATCGGCACTCAGATTGACGGTCGTAGTCTCGCTATTCAAGACACTAATGTCTTGAGAAGAGGCGACAGGTCGATCGTTCACGGGAACGACGTTGACCGCCACCGTGGCGGGAAGGCTGGTGAGGTTGGCGGTCGGACCTGCTTGCTCGTCGTCGGTGCACCAACTCACTTCGGCCGACAACCGCAGCGAGGTACGTCAGAATCTCTAAAAGTTCGTTGCGCGCGTCGGTCTTAGCGACATTGGTCAAAATCGCATGTCGCTTCGACGCGTCGGTGGGCGCAACCGATGAGCGCCGGATCAGCGATCGTCATTCCGAAAAACGGTGGTTTTCGGCGTGCCTCAGGGCTCTCGAGTTAGCGGTGGTCGAGGCTTCGGCAGTCCCAGGGATGAATGGCTCGTCGCGGCGGCATACCGATTGGTGACCTGGATGGGTCAATTCACCTGAAATGAGAATAGCTTAGCACGCGTCAAATGGAATCGAAGACGGACTCGTTTACCGGAGAGTTCCTTAAGGGATTCACCGCGCCACTGAACTCCAGCTCGTAACGCGTCCGTGGTAATGGGTACACACATGGCCGCTTCGTAACCCGTTATCGTCTCGCCATCGTCGTTGAGGATCTCTATTCTTAGCTCGCCTCCGCGCGCCTCGACGTTCACCAGGAGTTGATCGCCTTCAAGCTTGAATGGCTTTGTCGTCAGCGAACCGCTGTCCTTTCTCGGCTCCATACAGACAAAGCGATCCAAGGGGAGTGTCGCCAGACCAATCGCTGCTTCATTGTCGCTGGCACCGTGCTCCTTTCTCCAACCTGAGTAGTAGAACATCATCTTATCACCGACGACGACCTCGGGACTAACATAGTTCATTTGCGACTCCCACGATCCTTCGGGACCGAGTGGGAAGAACCGCCGCCCGCGATCAACTCGCGTCCAACGGATGGTGTCTCGGCTGACCATTAGCGCTGTATCCACGGTTCCCGCCAGACGCACGCCGTCATTGCGGACGCCCCGTTTGCGATCGGTGTGGAACAGGTAGAGGTAGCCAAAATGAACGCCATGATAGCGCTGCGATCCGAGAAAATGAGAGCACGCGTGATAGAATTCTAGGTCAGGATTGTCGTCCGGCAGCCGCTCGATGACCAACTGCCCACCGGACCAGTCTTTCATGTCCTGACTTTCCGTCCGCCAGATCGCTCGGTACCGATGCCCGTCTTTGGGGTCCTTACCCCACTGTTGCTCAATCAGGAAAAACGGTGGGTTGGGCGTTGCGTTGCCGCCGCTAACGTGGCGCAGGTCCCCAATCTTCTTTTCAGTTGTCCAGTGTAACCCGTCGGGCGATGAGGCCGCGAATTCCGTCAAGTTGGGCACGTTGTCGATATAGAGCGCCAGGAAGCGACGCTGTGGATCGTCCGTGTGCGGATTGAGGACAACGTACCGAGTGCGTGCGACTTTGCCTTCGCCCCGCAAAACGATGTTATTCTCCTTCGAGCCATCAGGTCCCGCGTGCAAGTTTAGCTTCGGCTTATCCCACTGCTCGCCGTCCTTCGAGTGCGCGTAACAGGTGTAGATCGAGTCGCCAGCGACGGCCCAGTAATACATGTGATAGATGCGTGGCCCAGGATCCCAGAGCACGCAGGGCATTTGCAAGATGTTTCCCTCCCACGGCTGATCGGCGGTTAGAATCGGCTTATCCGCAACACGCGTCGGCTGTTGGACAACCCGCGTCAGTCCTGATTGCTTTGCCACAACATAATCGTCGACGAACAACTGCTTGCGAGTGCCAACGTCAACGATCTCCGCGGCCCGCAACCCGCCGAAGCTTGCAAACGCGATTACGAGTAAGACGACAATACGGATCATAATGCACCTCGCTTGAAGCTCCAGTAGAAACGCTGGCAGCGTCATGAGCCATCAGTTTAACTCAGACACCCTTCGCGTAAAAAGCGGTCCATTGATGCGACAACAAACACGATCGGTTAGGCATTCGCGGGGGGCTTAACGCGCCGCGAGCCAACGATGAGCGGAACGATAAAACCAAAGATACCAGCGCCGAAGAAGACCGCTCCCCCGATGAACTCCGAGGCCGGTGTCCCAGCATCGTGGTAGAACGGCGAGAAGTAGTCCTCGTGACCGTGAAGACGCACTCCAAGCGTCATCAGACATGCGGCGGCAACGAAAAAACCGAGCAGGCCGCCAAATACCGCTGCCAAGCCGACAACGAGAAACCGCGTCATGGTGCCGATCGTCTTCATTGCATAAGTTTGCCGTAATCCGCCCGCACTCGTCCGAGCAATGGGTAGTTATTTGACGGAAACCCGACTGAACTCGCTCGGCCCATTTGGCGAGGAATCGCCCATCTGAATTGAACTACCGTATGTGACGATTGAAATCATCTGCAAGGGAGACCGAATCATATGACCCGTTCGATGAACTACATCCTGCACAGCGTGATACCCTGAACGGGCCAGGAAATCGGGTGAAGGTCACTCGTTGTCAGGCACGTCCACTATTTGAAACGCGTACAGTTTTGCATATCTCATCGTGAACCGTAACTGGACCGGTCTGTCGATCAAGGCGCTAAGATCCTTTCCTTTTTTCCACGGAGGCCGATGGGCTACGCCATCGGATCGGATTGGGTTCGACTCGGCAAGAACGTCGCCGTCGATGCCGAGAACTTCCACAGCCAGCATACTACCCTTTGAGGCGGATTGGGCTAAATCGGCGTCGGCATTAACCTCGACATTTTTGCCGCGCAAAACAAATGATTTGGTTGTTACGGTGCCCAATTTGTCGCGGGCGTCGAGCGAGATGAAACCGTCCAGCCGCTGCACGTAGCGATGGATGCCGCTTGGTGTCCGCTTGCCGTACCAGGGTTCATCGTGTGGAACATCATCCTCGCAACCGTACATCCAGAGCTGGTCCGCGACCCGCACCATTCCGGGCCCCATGTAGCCGGAATAGGCAAGCTGCTTGCCTAGACGTTTGGCGTTCGGATTGGGGGGTACATAAGACTGATGGAACCGGCGCTGCACATGAATTCCATCACGGCTTGTGGCCAGTTGTATTGTGCACTCACCGGTGTCGTAGCGCATCAACGTCGGAAAAAACAGGTAAACCCCCGGCGCGTAGGGATAAATAGTTGCTGCCGAAGTGTAGATTCCACTTCCCCATTTGCCGCCAGGATCCTGCTCATCCTCGGCCAGGATCTCGCTGAGTCCTGGCAGTGGCCGCCAATCATCAGCCTGCTTGCGAGATACCTGGGGAAATCGACGAAAGTCGTCTGACTCGGCACGGGCCACACGCCGCGAGGGCCGTCCTATCCGCTTCCCGCTTTCGTCTCTCTGCCAGCAGTTACTCCGCACATAGGCCACATACTTTTTGATGTTCGGGTCATAGAAGGCCACGTTCTGTGTGTCCGTATCGCCAGGCATAATGATGCCGTCCGGAGTGTCCACGGACGTCCAATTGATGCCATCGGGCGAAACGGCGCCACTGATGGATGGATAGGGTCCTCTGGAGGCGACACGGTAAAAGTCCCCAAAGACCATCTTGTACTTTTCCGCCGGGCTGTTGGCGTGGGAATCAATAAATACATGATGGCCGTGTACATAACCGCGATGCCCTAGCGCGATGATGTTGTTGTTTTTGGATCCTTCAAATTCGACTTGTCCCAGCCGCGGCTTCGTCCAATGAATGCCGTCCCTGGACACGGCGTAGCAGAGGCGGCTCATCCAGTGGCCGGGGATCTGTTCCACATAGGTCCAAACCTCGTACCACATGCGAAAGTCGTCTCCTTCTTGAATTACGTTGACGAATCCTAGTCCCGCAGAAGCCCAAGGATCGATAGCGTGCAACACGCGCTCTGCCCGCCGAGCCGGATTAAGAGTGAATTGGACCTCGCTGACTGTCTGGACCATCTCTTCGTCGATGAACAACTGCTTCGATCCGCCAATCTCTCGTGGCTGGGCGGCAGGGGCCATTGAACCTGGCAAGGCACCTAACGCAACGAACAATAAGGCTCGGTTGAAACTTCTTGGCAGGTTCATCATGATCGCATCCTTCGGAAGAATGTTCCGTCGCTTGCAACGACTCGGGCGAGTCACCACGTCAGGTCGGCAACTGCTTATCATAGGTTGCAATGATTATCAAATTGCGACAATCCACTTTCAAGTCGCGAAACGGATGTCGGAGTTCTCAGCGCGCTCACGGCCGAGAGCCACTTACCAAGGGCTGCGTGGGCACGCGAATCCGCTAGATTGCTAGGCCAGGATCTCTCTAATCGGTTTCGTTCCAAAATACGTTCCTCTGCCGCGACGCGATCAACGTTTCCCAAAGTCTAGCAATGACTTCGGTCGAGTAGTCCTAGATTGCCATCTCGGCAAACAAAGACCCGAGAAGTCGTGGGGAATGCGACAGATTGGACGAGCACTTTGCCTCTCCTGTCGTCCCGCCCTTGGTCATCGTTGCGCGCGTCGGTCTATGTGCAGTGGTGGAAGCTCGCCTGCCGTTTCGAAGCTCCGGTGGGCGCAACCGAGGTTGGGGCCTTCATGCATTCTGATCTTCTCCAGCTTGCCAGAATCGTTAGCAACGTCGGTCGAAAAGACCGACGCAGTTTGC
>PBSM01000020.1 GCA_002726245.1 Planctomycetaceae bacterium
CAAGCTCGGAGGGGACGAAGTCGTAGAAAGCGTAAAACTTCAATGTGAACGCACCCTTGGTCAAATTCCGTTTGGTGCTAGTCGGGACTAGCGTCCGGGCGTTCTCGCAGATCTTCCACCGTGCAGATACATACCAAGGCAAGATGCCGATGTCGAAGGCGCCCATCCTCGTCACGGACTAGAACGGCTGCGGAGATATCGCTCACGGTGGCAATCTCCGCGTTCGGAACTTCGAATGTCTCGCCGTTGTTCATCCGGACCCGAATCGGACCCTGCGCAATCAAACGCATCAATTCCTCGCGATCCATCCATCTTCCTCTTAATTCAGTTCCCTGGGTTATCGGTTGCGATCTGACGTATAGTTATTATTGCCTCGGGCGAGCCGGCGAGGTAGGTCGCGTTCGGGTTGAGAGGTTAGAATAACGGGCAAGGGTGCGACTGGCTATGCAATCGGAGTTGCTCGCTGATGCCACAGTATTCGGTTGGAAACCGCTCTATCTTGCGATTCGTCCTGGCGGCTCTTGTTTTGCTTGCGTGGGGATGCGGAGAGGCGGAGAAGAAGCCGCAAGCGTCTTCGAGAAAACTCGCCAGGATCGTGCAGGCAGAGCGTGCAACCACGCCTCCGCCATCTGCTCAACCTTCTGACATTCCTCCCAACGCTGAGCCGGAACGTGACACGCATCAAGGGCCTCATGACGCACAACGAACCTTCGCCGGTCTGGCCGACGCGGCGGGGGCGCAAGAATTCGAAGCGAACACGACGATCCTGCCCGACTCCGCCCCGCCGCTGCCGGTGATCGATACGGAACGTGTCGCTGCGAATGGAATTCGGGAGATCGCCGGCGAGCGTTTGACGCTCTATACCGACTTGCGAAGCGCCCCGGCTGTTGACGAACTTCCACAAGTGTTTGCCTCGGCCATTCCTCAATGGAATCAGTATTTCGGCATCGACGTGTCACATACTGCCGACTGGCGGATGGTTGGTTATCTGATGAAGGACCAAGAGCGGTTCAACAACGCTGGGCTTCTGCCGCCAGACCTCCCGCGGTTCCTGCATGGCTTCCAACGCGGCAGTGAATTGTGGCTCTACGAGCAGCCTTCGGACTACTATCGACGTCACTTGCTCTTGCACGAGGGAGTGCATGGCTTCATGAAGCAGTTTCTGGGCGGTACGGGCCCTCCTTGGTATATGGAAGGTATGGCGGAGCTGTTAGCAACGCATCAATGGACAAACAACGAGTTGTCGATTCGCTGGTTCCCGCACGACAAGGAAGCCGTTGCCTATTGGGGACGCATCAAAGCCGTGCAAGACGAATATCGAGCGGGCCGAGGCCGGTCTCTCGAAGAGATTCTGCGATACGACGCGCAGGCTCATCTCGCCGTTGAGCCCTATGCTTGGAGTTGGGCGGCGGCAGCGTTTTTCGATTCGCATCCGCGATACCGCGACAAGTTCCGGCAGTTCCAACAGTTCGCGCCCGACACAACCTTGACGTTCTCGCAGCGGTTCTATGATTCCATGAAAGCTGAGTGGCCACAGATCTCGCGTGAATGGCACGTCTTCGTCGCCAACATCGATTACGGCTTCGATATCGCAAGGGAAGCCATCGACGCGAAGCCAGCGACCGAGATACCGGCCGACGGAGCAACCGTTACGATCTCCGCCGATCGCGGCTGGCAATCGAGTGGGTATCTGGTCGAGACAGGAGCAACGTATCGCCTTGAAGCCAGCGGTCGGTATCAAGTGGCTAATGATCCGAAGCCTTGGTGGTGCGAGCCGAATGGTGTCACGATTCGCTATCACAACAAGCTGCCGCTGGGGATGCTGTTGGGAGCCATCGTTGATGAGGAGGCCGCTGCCGGCGAGATGACGTCGCTAGTAACGCCTGACGCGATCGGAATGGGCGGAGAAGCGCCCGTCGAGCAAGGGGGAACGCTGTTCCTGCGGATCAACGATTCGCCCGCCGAGCTGGCTGACAACTCGGGGATGCTGGAGCTGCGAATCACGAAGGTCCAGTAGCCTCATTGACGAACCTAAAGCCAATCCCAACAATGCATTGCTCGTTCATTATCAACTCCCCTCTCCCTCTGGGAGAGGGTTAGGAAGAGAGTCTTCTATCGGTTGAGAAAACCCAAAAAGACCCTCCCCCCGGCCCTCTCCCAAAGGGAGAGGGAGAAGAGGGATGCATCGCTTCATAGAACTTGGAAATAGTATCATTTGATTACAGAACCACGCTGAGTAGGTCTATGAACCCAATTGAAGCACAAGATCCGGACGTCTGGGCGGCGATCCAAGCGGAAATTGAACGGCAACAAGACGGTCTGGAGATGATCGCCAGCGAGAACTATACCAGCCCGGCCGTCATGTTGGCGATGGGAAGTGTGCTCACAAACAAGTACGCCGAAGGTTATCCCGGCCGCCGTTACTATGGCGGCTGCGAGCACGTCGATGTCGTCGAGACGTTGGCGATCGATCGGGCGAAGCAGTTGTTTGGTGCGGAACACGCCAACGTTCAGCCGCACTCGGGATCACAAGCCAACATGTCCGTCTATCTGACGGCACTCGAACCGGGCGATACGGTTCTCGGTTTGGATCTCGCTCACGGTGGCCACCTGACGCACGGGATGAAGCTGAATATCTCCGGACGGCTTTATAACTTCATCAGCTACGGCGTCACTCGCGACACGAACCTGATCGACTTTGATCAGGTCGCCCAACTCGCGAACGAACACAAGCCCAAGATGATCGTTGCTGGCGCAAGTGCTTATCCGCGCGAGATTCCTCACGAACGCTTCGCCGAAATTGCAAACGACGTTGACGCGAAGCTGTTCGTTGATATGGCTCACTATGCTGGCTTAGTTGCCGCCAAGTTGCATAACAGTCCTGTCCCGGTCGCAGACTTCGTTAGTACAACCACGCACAAGACGCTCCGCGGCCCCCGAGCCGGTTTGGTGTTGTGTCGCGAAGAGTATACGAAGGAGCTCAATCGCAGCGTCTTCCCTGGCTTGCAAGGCGGGCCGTTGATGCACGTCATCGCCGGTAAAGCAATTTGCTTCGGCGAGGCTTTAGAACCGGAGTTCGTGACTTACGCCCAGGCAGTTATCGACAACGCCAAGGCGTTGGCAGAGGCGCTGCTTGAAGGCGGGTTGAAGCTCGTTAGTGGCGGCACCGACAATCATTTGATGCTTGTCGATGTCACGACTCTTGGAATCGGTGGCCGGCTCGCCGAAGAATCGCTTGACGCTTGCGGCATTACTGTGAACAAAAACATGATCCCGTTTGATGAACGTAAACCTGTCGATCCCTCCGGTATTCGTGTCGGCACACCTGCTCTGACGACTCGCGGAATGGGTGTCGATGAAATGCGTCGAATTGGGAATTGGATGCTGGATGTCCTGAAGAATCCCGAAGACCGGGCAACTCGTGAACGTATCCGAGGCGAGATCCGCGAACTCACTCCTCAGTTTCCCGCCCCGTCGGCTCAGATGGAGCCCGTCTAGTGGAGCCCTCTCGCGGAGCGATAAGGCCAAATTGACCATGCCTGAAACGTACCGAATCCTCATCGCCGACGACAACGAACCGAATTGCGAGCTACTGGAAGCGTACCTGTCGGGAGTCGATTGCGAGATTCAGATCGCAGTCGATGGGCAAGATACACTCGACAAAGTCGCTTCATTCAAGCCCGACTTGATTCTGCTCGATATTATGATGCCGAAGTTGAGCGGCTTCGAAGTCTGCAAGCAGATCAAGGACAATCCTAAGACACGTCATGTCATGATCCTGATGGTGACCGCATTGAACGAGCTCGGTGATATCGAGCGAGCCGTTGCGGCGGGCACCGATGATTTTCTTTCTAAGCCCGTCAACAAGGTCGAATTGGTGAAGCGTGTTGAGAACATGCTGAAGCTGAAAGACGTCCGCGACGAGAACGAACGTCTTCGCCGTTACATTGACGAGATGGGTAAAGACGGCGGCGACCCCGACGGCCGTGGGGACGACGACGAGTAACGATGCCACGCCTCGACGCCCAACTTGAAGCAAAGCTCGCCGGCTTTGCGCTGACGCTCGTCGATCAACAGCGTGCCGCGATCGTAATTCCACCACAGCAGAACGCCAGCGGGTTCTGGTTCGGCGGTGGCAACACGATCGAAGCGCCGGACGGCAAACTTTATCTTGTTGGGCGTTACCGCAACTTCGGTGATTCGCGTACTGGACTGGGCGCTGGCCAGCGCGGACTCGAGTTGGGCATCTTCTGCTCGGAGGATCGTGGCCAGACCTTTAAGAAGCAGCTTAGCTTTTCGAAGCCCGATCTTAACGTTGGCGAACGCGAAGTGCTATCGATCGAAGGTAGCTCGCTGCACTGGACGGAGGGCGGAGTCGAGCTGTTCGTATCGACGGAGAAAGACGGGATCGAGCATCCGCCGGGATTCGCGTCATTCCTCAAACCCAACACAGGCGTTTGGACGATCGAGCGACTGTTCGCCGCATCCGTTGAGGGCTTGAAAGACGCATCGCTCGAAACGGTGTTGGAGTCGAATGACCCTTCGGTCGTGCATGTAAAAGACCCGTTCAGCTACGACGCACCGAATGGCGATCTCGTTTTGCTTTACTGCACGCACCCTTACTCCTGGGCGAGTTCGAACACTGCGTACGCAATTCGTTCCGACAAACAGGATGAATTTGGCGACTCGTGTTTCGATTTCTTCCCGCGAGGCTTGACCTGGGACATCGCAATCACACGCGGCACGTGTGTGCTGGACGTTCCGCCAATCGGAGCGTTCGCGGATCGCAAAGTCAGTCTCTTGTTTTACGACGGCGGCGAGTCGCTTCGCAATCTCGACGAGCACAACACCGCCGTCAAACGGCCTCGCGGCTATTCGTGCGAAGAGATCGGCGGAGTTGCCTACGTCGTGGATGACGACATCAGCCGTATCTATCGCCTATCGCAACATCAGCCGTTCTTCATCAGCCCGCACGGCACAGGCTGCAGTCGCTATGTTGACGTGCTGAGCATGAGTGATGGCTTCTTTGTAACCTGGCAGCAGTCACAGGCGGATCTCTCGCAGCCACTGGTGAGTAACTTCGTTGCTCGCCCCGAAGCGGAACGCTTGCTCATTTAACTGTAGCCACTTCGGTGCCTGGCGATCACGGTCTTCATCTTGCGCAGATGCGTTCTCGCAGATGTTAGCGCGATGTCTTCGACAGGATCCAGCCGGCGTTGTTCAAACACCGTCAACGCGTGCTCGATGCTCGTCGCCGACTCGGCGAGTTCAGCGAACACTTCCATGACCGAATCACGATCGCCTCCTTTAGCGTGCAATTGGAGATGAGGACTGACGGCTTGTCGCATCGTTTCGACGAGGGAACTCGTATTCAATTCGGTCTTACGGAGAAAGCGTTGCGCCCCCATCGCGAGCGACTGCTCCGCAAGCTCCTCATCCTCTTGGCCGGTCAAGACAACGATCGGAACACTGGAAGCCGAGGCAATCGCCTCCAGCGTCTGCAGCCCACCTGAATCAGGGAGATTGAGGTCGAGCAGGACCAAGTTGAAAGCCTGCTCGTTCAGCGTACTGACCGCCGTAGCGAGACGATCCGTAACATGAACGGCGAACTCGATCTCCGACGTGGCTAGCGCAGCCTCAACCAGCCGCGAATACGCGGCGTCGTCTTCCATCAATAGGACTTGAATTCTCGGCATCGCTAGAACTTACAAAGTGTCTATAAGTTCTATTGCGAAACGACGCCGAAACCGGGTCCGAATTCCGGACCTTTTCTCAAAAAAGATCTCGCACGGGCGAAAAGTAGCGACTCGGGGCAATAATCGCCAACTAGCCGGCTGGCAGCATCCGAATGCACACGGGAGAGGGAACCTCCGCGACGTGGCCTGTCGGGTTCAGCTCGCCGGACTCTTGATCGATGCGGAAAACTACAATCGTGTCGGTCGATTGGTTCTCCGCTAGCAAGTAATGGCCGGTCGGATCAATGAAGAAGTTGCGGGGCGTCTTGCCCTTGGTTGGTTCGTTCTCAATCAACGTCAACTTGCCCGTGTCTTGATTGATGCGGTAAGCCACAATTGTATCGTGGCCTCGATTGGAGCCGTAGAGGAACTTGCCGGAGGGATGCACGCGGACTTCGGCAGTGCTCAAACCGCTCTGCCCGCGATCCGAATCCGGAATCGTCGAGATGGTCTGAATCGTCGTCAACTCTCCCTTGTCGGTGTTGTAAGAGAAGGCGTTTACGGTCAGACTCATTTCGTTGATTAGGTATGCGAACTTGCCACTTGGATGGAAGTGAAAGTGCCGTGGCCCAGCGCCCGGCTTGACTTTCGTAAACGCTGGATCATTCGAGGTGAGGTTGCCAGTGCCGGCGTCGAATTTGTAGACCAATACCTTATCCAACCCAAGATCAGCAGCGACCGCGAAACGGTTGTCCGGCGAGAGGTTGATCGAATGGGCGTGCGGTCCCTTCTGGCGTCCCGGGTTGACGCTCGAGCCTTCGTGCTGAATAAAGCTCGACGCTTCTTCCAAACTGCCGTCCGACTTGATCGGCAGACAAGCGACACTGCCTCCGCCATAGTTCGCCACGAGTACGTTCTTGCCAGTCGAATCAACAGTCAGGTGGCATGGTCCGCTGCCAACGGACGATTGTTGATTGATCAACTTCAGACTGCCATCCTTCTTATTGATCTTGAAAGCATGCACGCCGCCTGCGTTCTTGCCTTCGAAATCCGCGATCTCGCCAACGGAGTACAGATAGTTGCCGCTGGGGTGAATCTCCAGGAAGGAAGGATTGGCGATCCCCTCAGCCACACCGCTCGGTGTCAGTTCGCCCGTTTTCATGTTCATCTTCAAGATGTAAATCCCTTTACTCTTCCCGCCACGCGTGTAGGTGCCGACGTAGACGTAGTATTCGCTAACCGAATCAGCGGCTTGAAGAGGCGGGCCGTTCAAGCCAAGCGTCATCAGAACAGCGAACGCGAGGCAGAGCGAAGCAAGCAAGGAAGTAGTGGGCATTAGTTGAACCTTCTCATGATGAATAATCGGTTTTCGCGGCGAGTTAGTATTTGAGTGTTTCACGACCGAGATTTCAAATCGCGAGGCGAAAAAAGTCGATGACAGTACCAAACCACTCACGCGTTGGCTATAAGAAGAGTCGTTCTCATCGATCAACTTTAGGAGTTCCCGATGCCAACCCGACTCTCGCGAGCCGCTGTCTTGTTCTTCATCGCCGTTCTAGCCGTCTCTTCAGGCAATCTGTCCGCCGAGCCGGTTCGATTGATCTTCGACACGGATATGGGCAACGACGTCGATGATGCTTTGGCACTGGGTGTGATTCATGCGTTGCAGAGTCGTGGCGAGTGTGAGCTCTTAGCAGTCACCGCAACCAAAGACAACGACATGTGTGCGCCCTACCTCGACGCAGTGAACACGTTTTACGGTCGCGGCGACATTCCGATAGGTGTTGTGAAGGGTGGCATGACACCGGAGCCCGGCAAGTTCCTTCCGTTGACGCGTCAAAGCGACGACGGGCGATTGCGTTACCCGCACGACTTGGCAAGCGGAAAGGATGCTCCCGAGGCGACCTCTCTGTTGCGCGCGATCCTCAGTAAGCAACCGGACAACTCGGTCGTACTGGCTCAAGTCGGATTCTCGACCAACTTTGTTCGGCTGTTAGCCTCTGAATCGGATCAACATTCGAAGCTCGCTGGGCGCGAGTTGATTGCCAGGAAAGTGAAGGTCCTTTCGATCATGGCCGGAGCTTTCAGAACGATTCGCGGAAACAAACACTATCTAGAATACAACGTCGTCAAAGATATCCCCAGTGCGAAGATCATCGCCAAGGATTGGCCCACGCCGATCGTGTACAGTGGCTTCGAGATCGGAATCGCTATCCCCTATCCAGCGACAAGCATCGAACGCGACTTTGGCTACGTAAAGCATCACCCACTGGCGGAGTCGTATCGCTTGTACAATCCTCCGCCGCACAATCGTCCGACTTGGGATCTGACAAGCGTTTTGTACGGCGTGTATCCAGACCGCGGATTCTTCAATCTGTCTGATCCGGGTCAAGTCACGGTTGAAGACGACGGCTTCACGCGTTTCGCCGCTGATCTGAACGGGAAGCATCGCTACCTAATCGCGACGCCCGAGCAGATCATTCGTGTCAAAGAAGCATTAGTGCAGCTATCCAGCCAGCCGCCACAAGCGAGCGGCGGACGCTAGTCAGCAAAGCGGCGGATGACGTTCGCGGTGATCTGGGACACCGGCGTGTCAACGAGCAGCGAAGTTGGCCAGTTGATCGAACTGCTCGAGAAGACCGCGGCACCATTTCGTGGTTCATGGATCACCATCTCGGCACCACCCTCGTTTGGATTCAGGCCTCGCGCCAGGAGATGCGTATTGGCCGGCGAGGCCGGCGACATCTTATCGGTTTCGTGACCGGAGGCACCGCCCGGGATGCGCGCGTGCTGGGATTCGTGTCCGAAAGTATCACCGTTCTTCAATCCAGTGCCTTCGAATACCCAGTGTGAATCGTCAATGACTTCGTAGGGGGCGGCGGTCATGATCCCGCGGTCGTCATAAACGACACCGAGCAAGTTCGCTTCGGATTCATGCCTCAGATGGAACCGGCTCTCGAACGAACTTCCTTCGCCAAGTCTGCGACTATCGCCGTTGCGGTAGATGCAAGTTTGTTCGTCCAGGAACTCGACGGCGCAATTCAGACCGTTGCCGCCCAGATACATCAGCCGCCCGCCGCGCTCGAAGACCCACGCCTTCAACTTGAAGTACATCTCACTCGACCAGTATTCGGGATGCGTGCTGATAATTAGCAGCTTGTAATCGTCGAGGTTCAGCGTGTCGAAGTGGAATTGCGTTTCTGCATAGACATCATGGTCAAATCCTTCCCGCTCGAGCCATCCCAGCAGCCGCCATTCAGCCGGCGCTATGTGGCACGGCGCGCGGCCCTCGACCGGACCCGTGATCTCTTCGTCCTCGGGAATGTGGCAGATCGGCTCCGGCCGGTCAAAGGAGAGCGGATCGTAATCGGTCGTGTCGTAGTTGATGTGGTCTGGGTCGGTGTACCGGCGTAACTCAAGTCGTGCATTGACCGTTGGCGTCGGTGGTAGGCGATCGGGATGGATGTAGTTACTGCGTCCTCCAAAGTTGTTGTACGCATTCCATGTCATGTTGGAGAGCAAGACGGCAATCTTCGCCGTCGGTTGGGCCGGCGCTACGATCCACGGGAACGAGAAGAACGCACCGGATTCGCCCTTCGCATGGAAGTAGTATAAGCCGCTCCGTTTGGGCGCCGTGATGAACTGCTTATGATGCGGGCTCGTATAGCCGAACTTGTTCCATTGGATACCAGTTTGCGTGTAGTCACCGTCGGGCGTGATCTGCACGGTCGCACGCGGTCCATGTTCGTCAAACCAACCGATTGGTTGGACGAGTTCTTTCTTCCAACCGTAACGCCACAAAGATAGTTTGTATTGTTCGGCGCTGTGTACCCGGAACTCGGATCGCTCGCCGGAACGCACCCACTTCGGCCACGCGTATCCCAGCAGACGATCGGGGAGCAGTCGAAAGTGATGCGGCTCGCCGTTTCCCAGTTCAACCCGAACACGTTTGGAACCGAATCCGTTTCTTGCCAGCGTGACCTCATACTCGCCCGGCGGTATGTCCGCGTAAACAGCTCCCGATGCCCGCGCGCGAACTTCGATGTTCACTGCGTCGTTGATAATCTCAAGCTGCACATCCGGTGTCGCAACATAACGTTCGTCGCTAACGTATCCGATCAGCATGTTGACCTCGTGTAGGAGACACTATTCGACCAAGTGCGTCACTCCCGCCAGGAGTGCAGTTCTCTTTCCATTGCCAAGCAACATTACTACACAAGTGACAGTCGATTACTAGATGGGTGACACTCGGCAAGTGTCACGCACCTGCGTGAAAACGTCCAACACGAGGCTGACCAGGTCTTCTTCAACGACGGCACCGGCTGTTTCCAGGCAAGCGCGCAGGTACAAAGTGATCTAAGATCGATCGATGTCGCGCTGTGCGACCTGGACGCCGACGGCGATGTCGATCTTGTCGTGGAGGAACACTCGCGTTCGAGTGATTTGATGATCTCGATTCGCTGAATTCTTGCGACTCCAGCCACGAGAATCCTTGAAGACGTTGCTTAGACGGCGACACAGAGCATCGATTCATAGCGTTAGTCAAGAGATAGGAACCGCGATCTCTGTGAAAGTGGGCGGATCAGGTAAGAGAAACGAGTCGCTTCTGTTATGCGTTTCGATCAGTTTCAGGTCGCGAAGCCCGAGCAAGTTGCCGATGCTAATCTGAGCACGGATGGCAGAGCAACAATGATGGACCTACTAGTGATTTGCCCGGAGACCGCTCCATGTCCGTCGATGCCATTCACTTCTTGATTGGATTTCTGTTCCTTGCGACTTGGGTCTTCATAGGCCACATCACAACTCGCCCTCAGGTCGAGCCGGATTCTGTTGATCGAATGCCTTGATCACGGCGCTGTTGTCCAACTCGCCAAACCCACGCTGCTCGGCAATTCTTAAGAGTTCGTTGTGTGCTTCCGTGAGTTTATCGTTTGGGAGTGCTCCGACTTGTCGGAGCTTTCTTTCGAAACGCGGTTTGTCGAGCGAAACGCCAACGATTCGTCACAAGGTTAACGCCGACTCGGTTGTAATCTCGCGCAAGTTGTCAAAACTGGGCGACTCCCTATTCTTGCCCTGTTCCCCGCGGAGGTGGGCAAGAATATGAAGACAAGAGGAGTTCTGTTTGGCCGCGGCTATGCCGTGCTAGATGGTTATTAAATGAAAGCGGTGACAAGTCTCCGCACTCCATAAACTCATAGCCTCGGAGCGAAAAACGTCAACCGAGCTATCGTGTTCCGTGGCTGCGAGGCGATCGCGAACGATCTACGAAGCCATCTTGTCCAGAGCGTGGTGATTCGTCCAAGGCGATCAACTGATCGATCATGCCTTGTGTGTCCGACGCGGCATGTTGCATACGGACAAGCCAGAGAGACTTGAGAGTTCCGGTCGAATCGAACAACTCGCCCGGAAAGCAGGCCAGAATACCGGCGGCGACTCGCGAGTTCAGATCGTCATTGCCGGTCGCTGTCAAGCCGCGCTGATACGCAACTCGCATCGAAGCTAGTAGCAAAGACCACGCTACCTCGGGATCGACCGACTCGCGGGCATCTTCACCAAACTCGACGGCTCGTGCAGCCGAGAACGCGAATTCGCTGACGTCACATGTGGGGCTCAACCTACCCAGCAACAGATCCGTCCAGCGTTCATTGCGTCGCCGCATGCGATTGAGTTCGACGGCTTCTTCCACTCTCAAGCCATGTCCATACACCATTAAGTTTAACGCGCGGTTGCGGGCTTCGAGATGTGTCGCGAGTACGTTACGAACGACGGGACTTGCGCCGTCTAATCCTCGCCGCTGTTCACACCCACAGCAAACGGCAGTCCAGACGCGAGCCAGCACTTCACTTGTCAGAATCTCCTCTAAGACTGGGCGAATTTCGGACCAATGCTCACCCGCTTCGGCAGTCTTCGCATACTGCACTTGATACGAGAATCGCTTCAGCCGGCGCGACCATCGCTCGTGGCGGCATTTGGTCGCCGTCCAGTATTGGTCGAGGCCGCTGTCCGAAAGCCGGTCGGCGTGTTCAATCACGGCTAGTCCATTCGATGCGATTAACGCAGCGAACTCTGCGAGGTCACGAGCTTGCATGGTGACGGATTCTCGAACGAATTTAAGTGGGTGCGACTCGGGAGGTGTCTTAAGAGCGTTGATGGACTACGAATCGCAAAGCCCAGACCGAACGAAACGAAACCAGCGCCGCGTCTGCTCCGTCAGCGCTTAAGTCTCTGCGCAGATAGGCTTTAGTTTGTAACGTGGCTGACGAGTCGCTGTTGCCGAAACGCAACATGCGGCAAAACGGCAACACGCCGTTCGCAACGCGCGTTGATGCCATGCAACAGTGGCGAGTGGGGCCGTATCTGCTGCGGCCAATCTTGGTAGGCGAGCCGCGTGCTCAGCAACGACCGTCGTCACTCGAACGCCCCCAAGGCAAGCGGGAGGGTATCTGATAGAATCGCCGGCGCACAGGAACATCGCCAGCCATGAAACGTTGGGAATCGGTAACGATCATTGGCGTCGGTCTGATCGGCGCGTCGATTGGCTTGGCGTTGCGCGAGCGGCGATTAGCCAAGAACGTCGTCGGTGTCGGCCGGAGGGCCTCCAGCCTGCGAAAGGCGAAAGCATGCGGAGCTGTTACGGCGACGACCACCAACTTGGAGCGAGGTGTCTCTGACGCCGAGCTGATCGTCGTCTGTACACCGGTTGAGTTGATCGTTCAACGGGCTGTTGAAGCTGCGGCGCTGGCTGGTCCAGGAACACTGATCACCGACGCGGGCAGCACGAAGGCCGAAATCGTGCGAACTCTCGATCGGTCGCTCCAGGGAAACCAAGATGTTGACTTCGTTGGAAGTCATCCGATGGCTGGCAGCGAAAAGACCGGACCGACGCATGCTCGAGCTGATTTGTTCGAGGGACGTGTTTCGGTGGTTACGCCGACAACTCGGACAAGCAACTCCGCTCGGGACGCGATCGAGGAATTCTGGCGCTCGCTCGGTGCGAATGTCGTGCGGCTCTCGCCACGGCAGCACGATCGGACGGTGGCGATGATCAGCCATCTCCCACATGTGATCTCGTCAGCCGTAGCAGCTTCGACGCCAGACGCGGACTTGCCGCTGGCATCGACCGGTTGGCTCGATACGACCCGTATTGCGGCTGGAGATCCGGAGTTATGGCGGCAGATTCTATCCGATAACCGGGCCGACGTCTTGAAGTCGCTAGGTAAGTTTGAGAAAGTGCTGGCTTCATTCCGCCGCGCGCTCGAGCGCGATGATCAAAGGAAGCTCATTCAACTGCTGGAAGCAGGAAAGCAGCGCCGTGAAGCTCTGGGAAATTGACATCTATCCGGCCCCAGGCCAACCCGATTTGGTGGCGACCGCCGTCGCTACCGATGCCTCGGACATGGGCTTGGCTGACAATCTGGCTATCTCCGCCGCCCGGGGCTTCCTTGTGCAAGGCGAGCTAAACGAAGAGCAAGCCGAGCGATTGGCTCGTGAGCTGTTTGCGGACGACGTTGTCGAGCGAACTGTCGTCGCTCCGGTCGGAGATCCGCAATTACAGCAGTCACCGAACGGCAAATCGCGGCTTGTGCATGTCATGCCGAAACCGGGCGTGATGGACCCGGTCGCTGATAGTGCGTTGAATGCCATCGCAGATTTCGGACTCGAAGCAAACACCGTTCGCACGTTGCGGAAGTTTTGGCTTGGCGATTTGCCGGATGAGACGTTGTCAGCCCTTACGTCACGTCTGTTGGCAAACGATGCTATCGAGCAGGTCGTTATTGGCCCGTTGCCGTTCGATCACCTGCAGCTTGGCTCCGCGTATGAATTTGATTTGGTCCGCATCCCGATCCGCGAGTTGGATGATGACGGGTTGACGAAGCTGAGCAAGGAAGGGCAGCTCTATCTGACGCTGGTCGAAATGCAAACGATTCAACAGCACTTCCAGGAACTTGGCCGCGACGCAACAGATGCAGAGTTGGAGAGCGTGGCTCAAACGTGGAGCGAGCATTGTAGCCACAAAACGCTGGCCGGTCGGATTGCCTATCGCGATGAAAACGGCGAGCAGCGTTTTGAGAACATGCTCAAAGAGACGATCTTCGCAGCCACGCAACAGATTCGCCACGACTTAGGCGACGACGACTGGTGTGTCAGCGTGTTTGAAGACAATGCCGGTATCGTGCGTTTCGACGATGACTACAACGTCGTGTTTAAGGTCGAGACCCACAATCATCCGTCGGCTCTCGAACCGTACGGCGGCGCGAACACCGGGATCGGTGGGGTGATTCGCGACCCGCTCGGCACGGGCATGGGTGCCAAGCCGATTTGCAACACCGACGTATTCTGTTTTGCTCCGCCGGACACACCGGCTGATGAGTTGCCGGGTGGAGTCCTGCATCCGCGACGCGTGATGAAAGGCGTCGTCGCGGGTGTTCGCGATTACGGCAATCGCATGGGAATTCCGACCGTCAACGGAGCGCTCTATTTCGACAAACGTTATCTCGGTAACCCGCTGGTCTATTGCGGCAACGTCGGTCTGATTCCTCGCGACAAATCGAGCAAGGAACCGCAAGCCGGTGACTGGATCGTCGCTCTCGGAGGACGTACCGGTCGCGACGGTATTCACGGAGCGACGTTCAGCTCAGCCGAATTGACGAGCGAAAGCGAAAGCCTTTCGGGCGGCGCGGTGCAGATCGGCAACGCGATTACCGAGAAGATGGTGCTCGATATCATACTGGAGGCTCGCGACCGCGGCCTTTACAGCGCCATTACCGATTGTGGTGCGGGCGGTTTCTCAAGTGCCGTCGGTGAGATGGGCGAGAAGATTGGTGCCGAGGTTTGGCTCGACAAAGCACCGCTCAAGTATGACGGATTGTCATACACCGAGATCTGGATCTCGGAAGCACAAGAGCGGATGGTGCTGTCGGTCCCGCCTGAGAAGTGGGATGACTTTGAATCGCTTTGCCGGAATGAAGGCGTGGAAGCCACGATCATCGGTAAGTTCGTGCCGACAGGTCGTTTGCAATTGAAGTACAACGGGAACGAAGTCGCCGACCTGTCGATGGAGTTCCTACACGACGGCCGACCGCCTGTCGTGCGCGAAGCGATCTATCAAGCACCGGCGGTGAAGCCACTGACGTTACCGGCAGCCGTATCGATCGATCTGAATCAAACGTTACTCAAGATTCTCGGCTCGCTGAACGTCGCCAGCAAGGAATGGGTGATTCGGCAATACGATCACGAAGTGCAAGGTGGCAGCGTGATCAAACCGCTGGTCGGTGTGAAGAACGATGGCCCTGGCGATGCTGCAGTTGTGCGACCTGTGTTGAAGTCGCATCGTGGGCTGGCGATTTCGTGTGGGATGAATCCTCACTTCGGCGACTTTGATACTTATCACATGGCCGCGAGCGCGATTGACGAAGCGATGCGTAACTGCGTCGCTGTCGGAGCTGATCCCAGCCGTATCGCGATTCTCGACAACTTCTGTTGGGGATACACGGATCGTCCCGAGACGCTCGGCTCACTCGTTCGGGCCGCGCTTGCTTGCCGAGACCTCGCTGTGGCCTTCGACACGCCGTTCATCAGTGGCAAGGACAGCTTGAACAACGAGTTCAGTTACGAGATCGATGGCCAGAAGCAGACTATTTCGATCCCACCCTCGTTGCTCATCAGCGCGATGGGACAGGTCGCGGATGTTCGGCGTTGCGTGACGATGGATCTGAAAGAGGCCGGCAATGCGTTGTATCTCGTTGGCCTCACGAAGAACGAACTGGGCGGTTCGCACTTCTCGCTCGTCGAGCATCTCGACGGTGGCAACGTGCCGCAAGTCGATATCGAAGTTGCCAAGCGCACGTTCGCCGCGATTCACGCCGCGATTCAGCCTGGCTGTGTCCGCGCCTGCCATGATCTCAGTGAAGGTGGACTGGCCGTTGCTATCGCCGAGATGGCGTTCGCGGGCGGGATGGGTGCGGATATTGCCTTGGCTGAAGTGCCGCAGGGCTCCGAAGAAGCTTGCAACGTAACCTTGCTGTTCTCCGAATCTAACTCGCGATTCGTGTGTGAAGTTCCATGGGACAAGCAACCCGACTTTGAACACGCGATTGGCGGAGTGCCTCACGCCAAGATCGGCCGCGTCTCCGAAGCAGATCGCCTAAAGATCGAAGCGAGTAACGGCGTGCTGCTGATAGATTGTGACCTCGCCACATTGAAGGAAGCTTGGCAATCACCTTTGCGTTGGTAACACAATCGCAAATCCAAAACTCCAAATCGTAAATCGATCACTTCCATGCCAACACCTCGCGTCTTGATCCTTCGAGCACCGGGCACTAATTGCGACCACGAGACCGCTCACGCGTTTGAGCTTGCCGGCGGCGCGCCGGAACTTGTCCATATCAACCAGTTGCTCGAAGATCCTTCGTTGCCGAGTGGATATCAAATCCTTTGCCTGCCGGGTGGCTTCAGCTATGGGGATGACATTGCAGCCGGGCGAATCCTTGGCAACCAGATCCGCCATCATCTGCAGCAGACGCTTGCCGACTTCAAAGAAGCTGGCAAGCTTGTCCTTGGAATCTGTAACGGTTTCCAAATCCTAATGAACTCCGGTATCTTGTTGCCCGACGCGGAATCCGGCACATCTGCCACATTGACTTGGAACGACTCTGGTAAGTTTGAAGACCGTTGGGTGAATCTCGCGACCGGCTCCGAGAACTGTGTCTTTCTGCAAGGTATCGAAACGATGTACTTGCCCGTTGCACACGCGGAAGGCAAGTTCGTCACGCGCGATCAAACGATGCTCGACACGTTGAATGGTGCTGGACAACTTGCTTTGCGATACGCTCCACTCAACGGATCGACCGATGGTGTCCCTTACCCGGACAACCCCAATGGATCGGAGCTTCATGTTGCGGGCGTCTGTGACCCGACGGGACGTGTTTTGGGGTTGATGCCGCATCCTGAACGGCACGTCGATCCAACACATCATCCTCGCTGGACGCGTGAAGGTCTCAAAGAACAGGCGGACGGTTTGAAGATGTTTCAGAACGCGGTTGGCTTTTTCGCGGCGGATTGAAGAGTGGAATGATGGAGTGATGGAGTGATGGAGTGATGGAACCGTGAGGTCGCGGGCTGGGCGAAGACTCACGTAGGAGATTAACAGAGCATGTTACGACTCAAGACGACATTTGTATTGGGATTGCGTTACCTCGTCTTGACTCGATATTCCTGGCTGTCGGCGATCGTCTTGGTGGCGCTCGTGCCCGTGTCGTTTAGACTGGCTCCGAAACTGCTGGCCAATCTCTTCGTACTCGATTTGCCGCTACAGATCTTTAACCTCTCCTGGCTGTCGATGTGGTGCGCGGTGACGGCGATGGAGACCCTTGGCGTAACGACGCTGAATGCTCATACACGATTCGATGACTACCAGCTCTCGATTACGAAGTTTCGAGAGGCTTGGGGCATCGGAGACCGCGACGAGATCGACGAATGGTATCGCACTTCGGGTGGCTGGGTCACGTTTGTGCTTGGTTTCGTTGCGGCTCTGTGCATCTGGAACTTGATCGTCAGCACATGCATTGTGAAGACCGTCGAGGATTACACGTCATGGCACGCGGTCGTTGGCAGCGATCTTGGTGTCATCAAGACCCCCGATCAATTCAACATGAGCTGCTGGTTGTTTGCACTTGCCGGTCTGGCCACGACCGTGATCCTGCTTGGTGCTATCAACGGAACCTTGATCTACTTTCGAGAGCGGCAGAAGCAACTGGCGACGAACGCCGACCCGTCGGACGACCAACCAGCTTGGCAGAGTTCGCTTTATGCGTGTTTGAACTTTGTCTTGGGGCCGGGCTATTTTCGTGAGCAACCGCGGACGAATTCCGACCGTCCGCCTATTCTGCATTTCGCTCCAGGCCACTTGCGGCTGATGGTCTATACGACGGCCTTCCTCGTTTGGAACGTGATGAACTACGTGTTAGCTCGCATGGATAATCTCATGCCGGACGAAACGTCCTCATTCGCCGGCTTGTTCTACGGGTTGTTGACACTTTTGGTCTTCAGCTATGTGCTTCCGGGGGCTTCGTTCTATTGGGATCGATATCGCATCCCCGTACCGTTATTGATCGTGGTATCCGTTCTTGTCATTTATAGCGCGGCGGACACCGATCATTACTTTGAACTAAATCCTCGGCCTGCACGTCCAACCGCCTATGAGCCGCCGCATCTGGAAGAGCTATATGACGAGTGGGCGTGGGAATACGATAACGATGGCAAGAGAACGCTCATCGTCGTAGACGCATCGGGTGGTGGCATTCAAGCATCAGCTTGGACGGCGCAAGTGCTGACCGGCCTGCATGAGCGATATGGTGACAGCTTCTCTCGATCAATCGGTTTGATCAGCGGTGTGTCGGGAGGGAGCGTTGGCACGATGTTCTATCTCGCCAACCGAGCCGAAATGCAGACAGGGTACGACGCGGATGATGAAAATGTCTTGGACGATGACGCCATCCAGAGAATCCGCGACGTCTCGCGAGCTTCCGCGCTTGAAGCGACTGCCTGGGGCATCGCGTATCCTGATCTGATGCGACTCATATTCGCGCCTGTATCGAACCCCAAGCTCGATCGCGGTTGGGCGACCGAGCAGATTTGGCGGCAACGATTGACGACGGCCGCCCCTCACGCTATCGATCATGCTGACCTTCGCTTAAGTGACCTGGGAAGAGCTTGTCGCGAAAACCAACTGCCAGTGCCCGTCTTCAACGCAACGTTGCTGGAAAGCGGCCAGCGACTACAAATATCGCCTTTGCTTGGGCCTAGAATGTCTAACGAAGCGACTGCGGACGCCGTTGAATTCGTGGCCTTGTTCCCCGACTCCCATCCGCTGGTATCGACCGCGGCCAGGCTGTCCGCCACATTTCCGTATGTCACACCCGCGGCACGAGCCGACCGCGACGACCCCGCCGATTCGGTTGCTTCTTATCACGTGGTTGATGGAGCGTACGTCGATAACGAAGGTTCTGTTACATCCGTCGTTTGGCTTCGTCGCTTGCTTCAGTATTATGGAGCGGATGAGCGGAAACTCGACCGGGCCTTCGATCGTGTCATTCTGATTCGGATCCAGGCGTTTCCGAAGCGGACTGCGGATGAAGCAGCGAAGGTTAAGTCAACTTCCGGCTGGCGATCGGCGTTGGCGGGTCCCCTCGAAGCGATGATGCGAGTCCGTTCGACGTCGCAGATCGAGCGTGGTGACTTGGAGATCAGCCTTCTTGAGGAAGCCAACCGCGAGCACATCAATGCCGACCGACATAGGCTTCGTCAGGAGTTCTCGGAGGCGAAAGCGGAATTGGAAGCGGCCAAGCAGGAAGTGGAAGAAGCGATGCAACTTCCGGACGACGACAACCAAACCGCACAGCGACGGCGCGACGCCGACAAGAGGCTGGAAGACGCCAAGGCAGCGCATTCCGAGGCGAGAGACCTCCATCTCGATGCCGATCAATTGCAAGAGATCAAGCCGGTTCTCTTTGACTTTCATTTTCCAGCCGACAAGATTCCACTTTCGTGGAAGCTGACGAGAGCACAAAAACAGAGTATCGACGACGCCTGGGATAGCTTGGCTGCGGGGAAGCATCCTCGTGATCCAATCAGCGTCTTGGATGACTACTTCCTTCGCATCGATAACGAGCCGGTAGATGGATCGGAGTAACAGGATCTATCTGTCTCACTCAATGGAGATCGTCAAAACGGTTGTTGGCGACTAGACGCGCGTTGAAATCAACGAGCGATTGGCCGATACTGGAGGCTCCTCCCCGCGAACCCAATTCCTAGCCATGCCTGCTGGCCGCCACTGCCAACCGACCCTCTTTCGCCTCTTGTCGATCGCGCTCCTTGGAGTCGGATTGTCGGAGTTCTCGATCGCCGACACGGTTTCGTTCCGGCGCGACGTAATGACCGTGTTGTCGAAGGCTGGCTGCAACGCTGGGGCGTGCCATGGCAACGGAAGTGGTAAGGGCGGTTTCAAGCTCTCGCTTCGTGGGCAGAATCCAGAGTTCGACTACCATTGGCTGACGCGCGAGGCGGATGGTCGTCGTATCGACCGCTTGCATCCAGACCGCAGTCTGGCGTTATTAAAGCCCCTCGGCAAAGTTCCACATCAAGGAGGCGCTCGCTTTCGCGAAGGTTCCCTGGAACATCGGATACTGCGCGATTGGATTACGTCCGGCGCGGCCGGTCCGATCAGCGAGCCAACGCTCACGTCGCTCGAAGCGGTTCCAACGAGCGCACTCCTGCTGGAGCCGGAGGAGAGCGTCCAAGTCGTTGTGATAGCCAGATTCAGCGATGGTTCGAGACGTGGTGTGACTTCGCTGGCGACGTATGAAGTCTCGAATTTGCTTGCCGATGTCAGCCGCGATGGCCGTGTGAGCCGCCGCAACTTTGGTGACGCAACCGTGATCGCGAGGTATCTCGACCGGCAAGTCCCCGTCCGTGTGACGTTTGTTCCGGCGAGGCCCGGCTTCGTCTGGAGCGATCCATCGGAGAATAACTTCATTGATCGGTTTGTCTTCGCGAAGCTGCAACAACTGCGCGTGAATCCTTCCGAGTTGTCAGACGACCATGTCTTTGTGCGGCGAGCGTTCTTGGATGCACTCGGTGTGCTTCCCACCGCAACGGAAGCACGCGAGTTTTGCGAAGACACCTCGCCAGACAAACGAGAGCGACTCATCGAGGCGTTACTCCAGCGGCCTGAGTTCGCGGATCATTGGGCGTTGAAGTGGTCGGACGTGCTGCGCAATGAAGAGAAGGTGCTCGATCCGAAGGGCGTCGAGGTCTTTCACGCTTGGATTCGACAGAGTATGGCAGACGGCAAGCCGCTTGATCGCTTTGTGCGCGAGCTGATTCGTGCTGAAGGCAGTTCCTACGAGAATCCTCCGACCAACTATTGGCGAGCCAATCGAAGTCCTACCGTGCGAGGCGAGACGACGGCGCGATTATTCCTCGGTGCCCGTTTGCAATGTGCCAAGTGTCACAACCATCCGTTCGATCGGTGGACGCAGGATGATTACTATTCGTGGGCAGCGGTTTTTGCCCGTGTGGACTATGAGATCGTTGAGAACAAACGCAAGGACAAGCTGGACAAGAACGAGTTCAACGGCGAGCAAATCATTCAGATCAGCGACGGTGGAGCAGTTCGCGATCCGCGCAACGGCGAGGTCGTGTGGCCAAAACTGTTGGGAGACCGACAGCTTGGACCCGGTTCGTACCACGATCGTCTGACACCGCTGGCCGTCTGGTTGACTTCTGCCGAGAACAGGCTCTTTGCAAAGTCGCTCGCCAACTTCATCTGGTATCACTTGCTGGGGCACGGCATCGTCGAGCCGATTGACGATTTTCGCGCGACGAATCCACCGAGCCATCCCGAGTTGCTCGATGCCTTGGCGGATTGCCTGGTCGAGAGCGGCTTCGACTTGCGCCATGTTGTGGCAACGATCATGCGATCGCGAGTCTATCAACTGTCGGCGATACCAAACGAAACGAACGAGGACGACGATCGGAACTTCTCGCGAGCGATCGTCCATCGATTGCCAGCGGAGAAGCTGTTGGATGCGCAGACGCAAGTGCTTGACGCTCCTGTCAGCTTCAACGGCTATCCTCGCGGGCTGCGAGCTGGTCAATTACCTGGAATCGAGAAAGTTCGCATTCGCGACGAACCTCCAGCGCCGGGCGACCGCTTCTTACGGACATTCGGAAAGCCCGAAAGGCTGCTCGCCTGCGAGTGTGAGCGTTCCAATGAGACAACGCTCTCCCAAGCGTTCATGTTGATCGGTGGTGACGTCAACGAGCTGCTCGAGCGGGCCGACAATCGGATTGCGCGACTTGCAGCTTCGCCAAACACCAACGCCGAGATCGTGAACGAGTTATGCTGGACCGCATTATCTAGAGCACCAACCACCGAAGAGTTAGACGGAACGCTCAGATATCTCGACGAGACCAGCCCCATGTTCGAGACGAAAGAACAGCAAGCCTTGGCCAGGTTGGCTGCACAGTTCAATCTGCTTCCACCTCCTGATGATCGTCGGTCGCGGTTGCAGGATGTTGCCTGGGCGCTCCTCAACTCCAAGGAATTCATCTTTCGTCATTAACATGTTTTCTCCAATCATTCACCTCTTGCGGAGACACCTATGACTCGCATCGCTGCGCTAACAACCGTTCTTGTCCTATCACTAACCAGTTTCTCGTCCGCTGGAACAAAGGATGGACGGTTTGATATTTATTGGGTTGACGTCGAAGGTGGTGCGGCAACCCTGATGGTGACTCCCGCTGGGGAATCTATTCTGATCGATACCGGTAACCCTGGGTTGCGCGACCCAAACCGCATCGCACACGTCGCAACAAAGGTCGCCGGTCTGCAACGGATCAATCACCTAATCATCACGCACTACCATCGAGACCACTATGGTGGCGCATCGAGCCTTTCCAAGCTGCTTCCCATCGGCACGGTTCACGACAACGGCAAGTTTGAAGGCATGCCCGATGATCCCGGCAAGGACTACTTCGAGTTCAAGGCGGGGAAACGCGTTGTGATCAACCCCGGCGATAAGATCGCGGTGAAGCAGGTTGCCGATGGCAAGGCGATCACGCTGACCTGTCTAGGTACCCGCAAGAGCTTTATCGAGGGGGACGGCGATGATCCTGACAACGCGACTATTTGTGCGACACATCGTCCGAAGGACCGAGATGGATCAGACAATGCGAATAGCGTTGTGACGCTAATCGAATTCGGCTCCTTCCGCTTCTACGATGGAGGTGACTTGACTTGGAACCAGGAGATGCGTCTGGTCTGTCCGAAGAATGTCGTCGGCGAAGTGGATGTTTATCAAGTGACACATCACGGGCTCGATAGTAGCAACAATCCGGTTGTACTGCAGTCCTTGAAACCGCGCGTCGCCATCATGAACAACGGGCACAAGAAGGGGTGTTTACCAGAGGTGTTCGCCAATCTGACGGCAACGAAGTCGATCAAGCAGGTCTATCAGGTTCATAAGAACTTGCGGCCGGATGGCTCCGTTAACAACGTAGCGGCCGAGTTCATCGCGAATCAGAAGGCGACAGAAGAGTGCGACGGTCATTATATCAAGCTCTCCGTCGCGCCCGACAGCAAGAGCTACCGCGTGTCGATTCCGTCGAGCGGTCACGAGAAGACCTTCAAGACAAAGTAGCAATTCAGCCGCGTATGAACCGACTCACCCGACGACACGCGATCAAAATCGGCGGCGCAGGCATGCTTGGACTGACGCTGCCAAAGCTGTTGCGCGCCGAACGCGGAGCGGGATCGATCAAGGCCCGAGCGAAGTCGGTGATCTTCCTTTTCCAGTGGGGCGGACCAAGTCAGATCGATACTTTCGACATGAAGCCCAACGCACCCAATACGGTGCGCAGCCCCTATCAAGCGATCGATTCGAGCGTGCCGGGAGTGCAAGTCTGCGAGCATCTGCCCGAGATGACGAAGCGGATGGATCGCGTCTGCCTGATCCGCAGCATGACGCATCGTATGAACAACCATGCTCCGGCAGGTTACTATGCGATCTCCGGGCACGAACCTCCGGCGGACGATCAGCGTCTGCGGGACTCGCTTGACCTCTATCCCGCCTACGGCAGTGTGGTCGATCACCTTGCTCCGAATACGAATGGCATGCCAACTTCCGTCGCCTATCCGCACGTGATTCGCGACGGTTCGATCGTCCCGGGCCAACACGCAAGCTTCCTCGGCAAGAGGCATGATCCGTTGTTCTTCCTTGAAGATCCGAACGCTTCCGACTTCAAGTTGCCCGAACTAAGTCTGCCTCGCAACCTCTCGGTCGATCGACTGCAGCGACGTCGAGACGTCCAGCAACTCATCGATCGTCAGGCGAGGTTGCTCGACTTTTCGGCCGATGCACGCGGCTTCGACGACTATTACCAACGAGCCATCTTGATGCTCACGTCGGATCGCGTTCGCAAGGCGTTCGACATTTCATCCGAACCGGACGCTGTACGCGAAAGATACGGTCGCACTACGTATGGTCAAAGCTGTCTGCTCGCGAGGCGGTTGGTCGAAGCAGGCGTCAAGTTCGTGACGGTCTACTACTCCAATAGCATCGGTGGTCGAAAGATCGGCGAAGGTGGCTGGGACACGCACGGCTTCGACAACACGCGGATGTACAAGATTGTCGATAAGTACCAGTTGCCGATGACCGATCAGACGCTACCGACGCTGCTCGATGAACTTGACGAACGAGGACTGCTTGACGAGACGCTTGTCGTGTGGATGGGCGAGTTTGGCAGGACGCCCAAGATCAACAAGAACGAGAGCCGCGACCACTGGCCGCAATGTTATACGGCATTGCTGGCCGGCGGCGGTGTGAAAGGCGGACACGTTTATGGCTCTTCGGATTCGCAAGCCATGTACCCCGACGAGCATCCCGTCAAGCCGGACGACCTCGCCGCGACGCTCTTCTATCTGATGGGCATCGACCCTGCCGCCAAGATTATCGACCGCCACGACCGTCGGCTGCCAATCGGCGGGCGGACGTTGTACGATGTGATCGCCTAAAGACGAGTTGTTGTTTAACCGCAAGCCGGAGGCGTGCGTTTCCCGATTCGGACGAAGCGCACGCCTCCGGCTTGCGGTTAAACTAAGCATGTCTCAACCGTTACCTAGACCCAACGATCCAACAAGGAGATTAATGATGCTTCGACGCACGCTTCTGCTTTGCTCCGTCCTCGCGGTAGTTGCGGCCACGGATGGTCTAGCCGCGGACAAGATGAAAACACTCATCATCGATGGTCAGAACAATCATGGAGCGTGGCCGAAGACAACGTTCATGATGAAGGAATACTTGGAAGAGACCGGACTCTTCACCGTCGATATCGCTCGCACGAAGTACACTTGGCAAGGTGATAACTTGCTCAAGCAGTATCCGCTCGAAGGTGTGCAGACCGAAGCTCTCAAGAAGCCCAAGGCCGATCCAGACTTCAAGCCGGCGTTCTCGAAGTACGACGTCGTCATTTCCAATTTCGGATACAACGCAGCGCCCTGGCCAGACGAGACGAAGAAGTCGTTTGACGGCTTTGTCAGTGGTGGCGGTGGCCTGGTCGTGGTCCATGCTGCCAACAATTCGTTTGGCGATTGGGATGAGTACAACAAGATGATCGGGATTGGCGGCTGGGGTGGTAGGACGGAGAAGCACGGGCCGTATGTCTACTACGATGACAAAGGGAAACTCGTCCGAGACAAGTCGCCTGGCAACGGCGGGAGTCACGGTCCCCAACACCCTTTCACGATCGTAGTGCGTAACTCCGAACACCCGATCACCAAGGGGATGCCCTCATCGTGGTTGCACGCTCAAGACGAGCTCTATGATCGGCTTCGCGGGCCAGCCGAAAACATGCAAGTTCTGGCCACTGCCTATTCCGACAAGGAGAAGCGAGGCACCGGTCGGCACGAGCCGATGTTGATGACGTTGACTTACGGCAAAGGGCGCGTCTTCCACACGCCGATGGGTCATGCTGATTACTCGCAGGAGTGCGTTGGCTTCATCATTAGCTTGCAGCGCGGAACCGAGTGGGCTGCTACCGGTAAGGTGACGCAGAGCAAGATTCCAAAGGACTTCCCAACGGCGGACAAAGTCAGCCAAAGGAAGTTCGAGTAACAATATCGTCTCAAAGTCCTATCAAAAAGGGCTTGTGGTCACGCGAAGGATGATCGCAAGCCCTTTGGCATGCGCCTTGCTTATTACCCATCTGTTCCAAACTGATTCTATGTCAATTTGGCAGCCCACTAATCTCTCGGGTCTGGAGCAGAGAAGATGTCTACCAATCAAAACGCGGCAACGCATTCACTCAAAGGACACTTGCTCGTTGCATCTCCGTACGCCGACGGCACACCTTATCGAAGAGCTGCGGTTCTTCTGCTGGAGCACAGCGAACAGGGCGCGGCAGGTGTCTTGATCGACGGGACGTTTCGCGCGTCGCTCGATCAGTTCCAAGCTGAGTTGCCGCGGATGTCCAACTTGCAGAATACCGGTGCGGCTGCGCTGGCAGGCGTCCCGGTACGCGTGGCATCGTGGAAGCCAGGACAGTTGGATATCGAGCTGCAACAAGGGTTGTGGCTGCACACGAAGGCAGATTCGGCGCTAGTGTGTAATGAGCCCGTGCCTGAATGGAGTGAGCTTGTTCGGCATATCGGCCGCAACGTTTATCGCGACGCTTTGGGGATTCAGTCGTTTCCCAAAGATCCGTCGGTGAACTAAGAAGCTAGTCCCGACGCTCTTCGTCAGACAGACTCCATCACGGAGTGCCTGAGCGACCGAAAGAAGAACGCCGCGAGTGATCTCACGGCGTTCTTGTTTCTTTCTTCATAGCGACGAGTCCCGGTCTATCGCAGGTGCTCGTTCGAGCGCGTGTCGCTGCGTTTCCGCCGCAAACCGGAAGGGCGAGGAGCACTCGTTGCCGGCTCGATGCGGTTGAATCGTGACTTCACCAGGTGCGGCATCCAGAGGGCTTTGCCGACGAGTTCAATCAACACGTCCGGATCGAATGGCTTGCGGAGGTAGTAGGTTCCACCCGCGTCATGTGTGCGGCGGATGATGTCTGGCAATTGGGCACTCGAAACGAACAGCACCGGAACGTCTTCTTGGCCGTGTTCGTCGCGGAGCGACTGGACTAGATCCAAGCCACTCTCACCTTCGAGATTGACGTCGCAAATGATCAGATCGATTGGCAGCGAGCGAGCGGCTTTTGTGGCGGCTTCCGCATCGCGGGCGCAGTGGCATTCGTAGCCAGCCATATCCAGCACAGCGGCGACGCCTGTCAATGTCAGCGGATCACCGTCGATGACAAGAACGACAGCGGGATCTTGCGGCATGGTATACATCGGATTTGCCTTTCTCGAAAATCGGTTCCCAATGCCAATCCATGGCCTCGCTGGTCCTCACGGCTTCTCGCCGATAGTCTCTTCGTCGCCGCAAGCACAACGGAATGAGAAAGCATTGGGCAGAGCGCCCAAGCGTGGCGTGCGGCGCAAGCGGCAGAGGCCGCAAGATCGACAAAGCAGTTGCGAGCGGCATGCCGTACGTGGGGTAGGCTTCTAGCCTGCCAGTTATTATCCGCAGGCTGGAAGCCTACGTCACGAAGAGCTACCAACCTGATGCATCTGCCACTTCCGTGACACGCCGGAAGACCACCAACTGGCTGATCGGGAAACGCGATCCTTCGGGCGGTGTCATCTCGAAGGTATCGTCGTCAACGAAATGGATCTTCCATTCCTTCGGCTCGTCGTCGCCATCGAATCGCATCACCACGTTGACGCCGTCGTCCGCTTGCCTGCCGACTTTCCAGGTCCCCGAATCGCCTGTCGAGACACCAAAGCTCGACATGTCTGTCCGCATCGTGTTGTCACGTCGGAACTCGACTTGCATCTCGGCTTGCAGCGTCTTCATCAGAACACTGGCCGTCGCCGCGACTAGCGGATTCGTCGTCACACCCATTTCGCGAAGATCGGACTGAGTCATCTCGAAGGTGACGTTCCACTTTCCGAGCAGCTTCGTCCGTGTCGGGTTGTAAAGACCACGAACCGAAATGACGCCTACGATTATCAAACCGAAGACGCCAATCACCACTATCTGTTTGAACATCTTGATCATTGGTCCCTCCCTAGAGCCGATCGCCAGAGTTAGCGAGTTGCGAACTGTAGCAATCGCCGGCGGTTGCCGCAACATCGAGCGCTGCTAGCACGAGATCTATCGAGCGTGGCAAAGTTAAACGATTACGTGGAATTTCTCGATTCCGTTGACTTTCCTGACGATAACGAAGACCGGCCGCTAAGTAACGCGCGGATGATGCGTTGCTGGGGCAGAGATCCGAAGCCGAATGCGCAACGAAGGGAAGCGTTCGATGAGTCGATTCGCCGCAAGCCTGTTTGTGTTGATGTCCGTCAGTTGCCTGCTTGGCTGTCACGTGTTGGAAACACCCTACGTTCCCAGTGGCCATCATGGTGGTTGGGATCCGGTCTTCGGCTCGTGTAACACCTGCGGAACCTGCGGTGGCGATTGCGAAGGACACACGCCGGGATCGTACATTGGTCATCAGTTGACCTGCACTTCTGGATGTGGCGAGATCTACTGGGGGCCCTGGCTCAGCGATCCGCCCGACCAATGCGATCCTTGCGATGACTGTGGCAACTTTGTTGGAGAGCGGTGTTGTCCGCCAAAGCTCCGGCAGCATTTGCTGGCAGGCTTGCACGGCGGCCACTATTGCGCTGATTGTGGCGGCAAGGGCAAAGGATGCGCGAGTTGCGGCAAGGGAGGCGTTGATGTCCTTTACGAGCAGGTTGTTCCTCAGGGCGGCGATCCTCCGGGCACCGAAGTCGAAGACGTGCTTCCGCCGACTCCTGATCCGATCGAGCCGGCTTCGCTAGAAGTTGACGAGCGACCTGCCGGTCCGCGAACGTTCCGTTTCCGCTCGGTTCGCTTCGAGCGTTGAAAGTCCGTCGGCATCGCGTACACTGACTGATCGGACGAGTCACAGGCTCGTCCGGTTTTCTTATTCATCAGTCCCGCGATGCGATTGACCTCATGCCCATCTCCGGCATTCAAGCCTTTCTCGAGATGCTCGCTGAGTTTGATGTGCGTTACATCTTCGGCAACCCAGGAACAAGTGAGCTGCCGCTGAACGATGCGCTCGTCGATGATGATCGGTTTCAATACATCTTGGGTTTGCAGGAAGTCCCCGTTATGTCGATGGCGGACGGGTTTTCGATGGCGTCGCGCTCGCTGGGAGTCGTCAACCTGCACATCAGTTGCGGCCTGGGGAACGCGATGGGCATGCTGTACAACGCCTATCGTGAAGGCACGCCGTTGCTGGTGACTGCCGGACAGCAAGACCGTCGGTTGCAGTTTGAAGAGCCGATTCTCGGCGGCGACATGGTATCGGTGACTCGCCCGTGGACGAAGTGGTCTGTCGAGGTCCGGCGTGTCGAAGACCTCTCCGCAGCGTTGCGTCGAGCTGCGCAGACCGCTCTAACGCCACCAACCGGTCCTGTCTTCATGTCCCTGCCGATGGACGTGCAAATGGAGATCAGCGATTCGCTCGACCTCAGTCCGATCCGCTTGCCGGATCCTCGCGTGCGGCCGCCGGAAGGGGCGATCAAGCAGGCCGTCGAAGTTCTGCTCAGTGCGAACAATCCTGGCATCCTTGCGGGCAGCCGCGTTACCGAAACAGACGCGATGGCCGAGCTGATTCAGGTTGCGGAGCTGCTCGGCGCGCCTGTTATGAGTGAATCGGGAACAACACACGGACGCTTGGCGTTTTCTTCCGATCATCCGTTGAACGGCCAGGGTTTACCGCTGTGGTCACCCGAAGTGCGCAAGCGATTAAAAGAGCACGATGTGCTACTCGTCGTCGGGATGGATCTCTTGCGACAGTACGTCTACTTCGAGCCTTCCCGCGCAATCCCCGAGCACATCAGGCTCGTCCACATCGACGAAGACCAGTGGCAACTTGGTAAGAACTACCCGGTCGAGGTCGGCGTCATTGGTCATACGAAGGTTTCGTTGGATGAGTTGGGGACACGACTGAACGAATCGATCACAGAAGCTCAAGTCGCAGCGAATGCCAAACGAACTGCCGTGCATGTCGAGAAGCACATGGCCACGAGAGAACGACTAAAGAAAGAGATCGAAGCACAGCGAGATTTTCGCCCGCTTACCCCCTTGGGCCTGATGGGTGCTCTGTCTCGCATCCTTCCCGATGACGTAGCCGTAATCGAAGAAGCTGTGACAACAACGAACACGACGTTCGAGCGGCTGGGCGTCTTGAAGAACACGACCGGTTACTTCGGACACCGCGGTTGGGCGTTGGGCTGGGGGCTCGGTTGCACGATCGGAGCCAAGTTGGCTTGGCCGGGCCGGCCGGTGCTTGGATTGCTGGGCGAAGGCGCGGCGATGTACGGAATCCAAGGCCTTTGGTCGGCGGCGCGTTTCAACATCCCGGTCACGTTCGTGATCTGCAACAACGCCTGCTATCAGATCTTGAAGATCGGAGCCAAAGGGATTTCGTTGCCGCGAGCTTTGGAAGGCAAGTACGAAGGACTCGACATAGCCGGTCCCGAGATCGATTACGTTTCGCTCGCTCGTTCGCTGGGAGTCGAAGCCGTGCGCGTCACCGAGCCCGATGAACTCGCTGAACGCGTCGATGAATCGTTGCGTGAGAACAAGCTTGCCCTGTTCGATGTCCCGATCGCGCGAGAGACACCAGGCCGATTGAACTATGGGTAACGAGGCGTGGAATCGGTAGAGATCGTTTCGCCGCGAGAAACTTCGGGGAAGTAATAGCCGCAGAGAACTCGAAAAACGCAAAAAACGAGTGCTGCAGACAGAGGCGACTTTTTGCGTTTCTTGCGTTCTTTGCGGCCATCTCAATTAGACTGGAAGTGGTCGACTCAGGAACGATCACGAAATAACTTCCGCACTTCAGGCAGGTCGTTTAACCGCAAGCCGAAGGCGTGCGTTTCGGGAGCGGGAAGACGCGCACGCCTCCGGCTTGCGGTTAAACGGGGAAG
>PBSM01000021.1 GCA_002726245.1 Planctomycetaceae bacterium
GGGGGGGGGGCCGCGATGTTAAGATGGCGAGGGATTTAGGCTTGGAGCGGTTCCATGCTCAACCCAAATGGGAAATCCCGGTTGATCGGCAGGTATCTCGGTTACGATCCACCGGTTGCCCCAGAAACACCTCGCTCAAAAGTCTCTGGCCGGAAGCTTGATCAGGCAACTATGGTTTACACCTATGAACGAGGGAAACTGAAGCCGTATTGCCTGCTGGGTTCGCTCGATGGAAATCGCGACAGTTCGTATGCCACCGCCGTACGCGACGGACGAGACATGCTGATTGTCTATCATCGGGCCGCTCACGAATTCGCCGGAGAGTTCCGAGCGAAAGATGCTGCCGATCTATTCCTTGCCCGCGTTCCGTTGAAACAATGACTTCCTTGGATGACCGATGCACGATTACAAGTGCCCACGACGCCAGTTCGGGAGCTGACCAAATGGTGAGAACTCACTCACTCGCTCTGATCGTTGTTTTCGTTTCCGCGTTTGCCAATGCGCAGGACGAGCAGACTCGCGCGTTGATCGCGAGAGCAGCATCTTTGGAACTGAAGACGGAATCTGCTCTACCGCCGGGTGATCCACTGGAACATCACGCTTCCGGCTTTGCGAAGATTCTCTGTTCAGCCGTGTTCGTCACCGGCCTCGATGCGGAGTTTGCAGCGGAGAACATTGGCTACTTCACCGCTCCGTATGAGGAACGCAGTAAATTGAAGTGGCGTGTCGATCGAGAAGAGAAAGCTGTTCATGTCACGTTGCCAAATGGTGTCGTTCGCACGGCGAAGTTTATTGGTGATCTGGGCTGCCTGACGTTGCCTCGAGGGAAAGAAGCCCCCTTTTTCGATCCACCAACGATCAAATCCAGCTTGCCGGATGCTGCCACAACGCCGTGGCCACTGGGCGACTTGATTCCCGACAAAGAAACGCCGACAGAACTCGACGCGCCCTTGGTGACCCGCGCCGTCGACGCGGCGTTTGCTCCGCAGGAAGCTCTGACTGCGGCCTACGTCGTGACCTGGAATGGACAGATCATTGGCGAACGATATCGACCCGGCATCACCATGCACACGCCTTTGGAAAGCTGGTCGATGGGCAAGAGCCTGACGGCTACGCTCATGGGGATTCTCATCAACCGCGGCGTGTACTCGCTGGATCAGCCGGCTCCGATTCCGCAGTGGCAGAACGAAGATGACCCGCGCCGGAAGATCCGCATTCAAGACATCCTGCGCATGTCGAGCGGTTTGAGATTCCGTGCTCCAGCCGATCCTGACTTTGATCCTGCGGACGGTTACCCCGATCATCGCTACGTCTACACGGGCACCGTCAACTCCTTCAAATGGGCGGCCGACCGGCCTCTGCAATGGGTTCCGAACACCGTAGGGCGATACCGGAATTCCGATCCGGCGCTGACCAACTACCTGATCCGCATGGCCGTCGAGCGGCACGGTGACGACTACCACAGCTTTCCCCAACGTGCCCTGTTCGACAGGCTGGGAATGCGGGACATGGTTTTAGAAACCGATCCGTATGGGAACTTTCTAATTCAAGGGTACGAGTTCGGATCCGCGCGCGACTGGGCACGGCTCGGCAACCTTTATTTGCAGGATGGCGTCTGGAACGGCAAGCGTTTGCTGCCCGAGGGATTTGTGGACTTCGTCAGCACACTCGCGCCTGCCTGGGTTGCGGACGGACGGCCGATCTACGGGGGTTTCTTCTGGATCAATGGGACTGAGCGATTCCCGATCCCCACCGACGCCTACTACATGGCCGGCGCGGGCGGTCAATACACGATCATCGTCCCATCGCACGATCTGGTCGTTGTCCGAATGGGACACTACAAAGGTTCCGGTGCGGGCTTCGAAGCACTTTGCGAGTCTTTAGAGTTGTTGATGCAGGCCGTGCCGCGGTGAATCTTACTTCTTGCCTTTTGCGGCTACCGGCCTGGCACCTATATAGCTGCCGGTCGATGAGCCAGTTGTAATCCGCTGGGATGTCTTCGGCGACAAATGCATAAAGAGTGGGGCTGCAGGGTCGGTCGATACGAAGATCGGGTTGGCGTCTGTGACACAGCCTTTGCCAAGCCCGGCCTGGCCTGCCACGTCGCCCTGCTTATTGCCCCAGAACGCGCAGAAGTCGGCTTTCTGCAAGCGACCAATCCCGTAGCCATCAACGAGAAACCCAGCGCCGGCGTTGTTGACAAAGAGGTTGTTTCGAACCTTCACGCCGTCGAGGTGCCACTTCATGAACAACCCATCACCCCATTCCTTGTTAACGCCTCCACCCCAGGCATGATAGCCGTTGTTGTAAATCGTGCAGTTTTCGATCACGCCGGTAATTGGTATGCCACGCTCGCGTTTGGTAGCAGTCAGCAGACCTGAGACCGGGAAAGAAATCCCCAGGCGTTTGTTGTTCATGATGACGCAGTTACGAACGGTGAAGTTGACGATACGCTGTTTCTCGTGATCGGGCTCGAAGTCGATGCCTTCCTGCGGGCTTGTTCCGTTGGTGTTGATGAGGACGGCATTGTCAACGGTGAGATCCTCGGCGCTGATAACACTGATGGCATTGCGGTAGGCGTTCGTGATCAGAACGTCCTTGATCAGCACACCCTTGTTATAGGAGCTGTGCGTCATACCTCCGATCATAATGCCATCCCCACCTGCGTCCTTGATTGTCAGCCCGCGGATCTTCACATTCTTGCTGGCGTAGATGACGATCGCGTGTCGGTGCTCGCTGAGTTGGTAGGGCTTGCCGCTGGCAAACAGGTCACGACGCATCTTCAGCGTCGCGCCGTAGCCTTGTAGCGTTACATTCTGCAAAGACGCACCCTTGAATAGCTGGCCATCTTCGTGGAACCCGCTGCCAGGCTTGGATTCGATCACCACGCCCTTCTCAAAGAGAATATCCTGATTCGATGCCAGCCAGACAGTGTTGATCAGCCATGGCGTGCCCATGTTTGGAACCCAGATCTTTCGCGCACCAGATTTCATCGCAGCTTGGAGCGCGCCAGTCGCGTCTTTCGGATCGAACGGCGCTTGAGCTATTTTCGACGCATCAAGATAGCCCTTCGGCGCGGGAGTGGCTGCCAAGATCGGGAGCGACCGAGCTAGAACAGTCGATGAAAGGAGAACGGCAACGCCTACGAACAGTCGGATTTCCACTACTTGCTTGCCTTGCGAAATTCGAACGAATACAGCTTTGGGGACACGCGTCCGCTGTCGAGATGGAAGCGGAGCTGGAATTTTGCCTTTCCTAAATCGCCGAGGCTCCGTTTGCCCCAGACGACACGGTGGGCAAGGGAGTCGGTCGTAAGTGGAGTACACTCCTCGCGCGAGAAGCCAGGAATCGCCTCGCCGGATTCAGGGTCGATTAACTCAACCTCTATCCGGCTTCCTTCTGCACAAGACGCGTTGAGGTACAGATCGGTAGCGGAGCCTCGGTCGACTGGGATTGTCGTCACATGTCCACGATCGCGGCCGTCTTCCAGAGTCAGGTGTGTGAAGCCGTCGAAACGCAGGGTTGCCAGACCAGTGGAGTGTTCTCCTTCAATCAGTTTCGTCTGACTGAATCGGTAGCCGGAGTAGTAGACCTTGATCTCGTCCTCGTCCATGAGTGGGACAGACGGCGCGATCGAGTCGCAGTCCCATTCTCCGGCTTCGCCTCGCCGCACAACCTCGGACCCAGGCTGAATGTAGACGAAGTTCTCACCGTCGCGGCTCATGGCGAGTTCGATCGTCATCTCTTCACCGTTTCGCTGGTATTGGTAGAGAGCCAGGTAGTACTGGTGGTACTTCCAGACGACCGCATCGTGAATCTGCTCGACCTTTCCGTTTCTCACCACCGGCGTCGCTCGGGCCCACGCATCGAACACCGGATTGCGCGGATCGGCCGTCCACTCGATCGCATCCGCGCTGTAGCCGTAACCGGCGCCCCGCCGGTCGTTGTTGAGGCCAATGAACCCATAGGCCTTGTACCTTCTGGCTGGGTCAGTTTCATCCGCATCATGAAACAGCGACTGCGGCGAGAATGAAGCCGGCATCCCGCCGGGATACCGCATGCCACCGCGGCTGGCCTGCTTCCAGTTGAGTCCGTTGGGAGACGTCCAGAGCGTCCAGGTCTGCTCGTCGACATCGTCCGAGTCGGGCAACTCACGAGCGGGTCGACTGGCCGACCATGTGAGGAACTTGTATCGACGGCTCGGATCAGGATCAGCGGTATCGATGTGCATTCCGGTCGGGACGATCGGACGGAAGATGGCCGTTGCCGGCAGCCCGCCGACAATGTTCGTGTTGTCGTTCTCGCCAAATGACTTCAGGCCCAACGGCTTCTTTTTGAAATGAACGCCGTCGTCGCTTTCCGCGTAGCCCACACGGACGTTCGGATAAGGGCCGCTCTTCGGCCATTCAGACCCGGGCTCGCGATACATCCCGGTATACCAGGCTCGATAGACACCGTCCTGCCTGATGACCGCGACTTTTGCGGCACCCTGCGAATCGAAGTCGCCGGGACGTCCGCGGGTGATCACCGGATCGGCCCGCTTGCTCGCCGTATTGCCCTGCAGTTCGAGGCCATCGATGTGCTGCACCTCCTTCAAATCCAGGAAGAGAGTTTTGTTGCCCGCGTCGGATTTGAGTGAAGGGACCGGGAGCAGGTGGAATCTGCTATCCGACGGCTGCCCGCGATGGCCGATCGCAATCCCGATCGAGGTTTGGTCCGCGCCGAAGCCGTGTTCCACAGCAAGGGAATCGATCGACAGATGACTGTCTTCGAACCGGGCCGTGTTCCGTGTCAGCCAAAAGCTATTCAGAATCGGGCTCCATCGTGTGCCCAACCACCGCGCGTAGAAAATGTGCTGACGCGTCGAGTCGATAAAGAACACCCAGGGCACGCCATGATGATCGACAACCAGCCGAGGTGAGTGGACGGTATCCCAGACCAGTCGGCTATCGAGGTCCGTCAGCGGGAACGACTGCCGCGGCTTTTCTGTTTCCAGAAACGTGTACTTCAGAGAATCTCCCGATTCGTGAACAGCAAGAACCTGGCCATTGAGGTCTGCTAGAGCCGGTCGGTGCCCGGAATGACTTCGATCCAGTTGCCAATCGTTCCTGGATGCCAGCTCCGAGACCTGTCCCTTCAAATGGTACGCGAGACCGATCATGTCGCCGCATACAACATGGAAGGCCCCATCTCGTGACAGGAGCAACGAAGGGGGATAGAGCTTCCTGCCCTGCCCGAGTTTGAATGTCTGCCACCGTCCATCGCGGACCGTACCAAGATGCACCGTCACTTCCGGTTCATCTGCGACAGTCGTCGTCCAGGTGAGCCAGATTCGACCATCGGGGGTACGGCAGATATCTCCCGCCCATGAACGGGACGGCGCAACGAGGTGCACTCCCTGCTGCCCGGTTGCTGGATCCAGCCAGTTTGCATTTTCCTTCCCGCTTCTTACCGATTCCGTCACCAGCACGCTGTAGGCGGTTTGTCCTTGCTCAGTCGTCCAGATGAGGTGGAGCCGGCCCTGCGAATCGACGACGAGACCTGCGGAAAACACAGTCGCGTCAGATGCCTGTAGCAGAACGGGGAACGGCACGGTTATCGAGAAATCAGAAATCGATTGCGGATGCGGTTTCCGCGACGCTTTCAATGTGAACCCTCGGCCGTCTTCCAACCGGGGCGACGGCACGAGAAGGTAGCAATACCCCTGACTGTCGCTCGCCACATGCCGGCTGATCCCGGCCCGATACTCACGCTGGAGCATCCTGTTGTGATCGGCCTGCAATCCCGCCGTTGCAGTGAGTGCAAAGAGAATCGAGGAAGCGATCGGATTGATTACGCCAAACCACGATCTGTGTGTGTCACTCATATCTGTTCCTGCAGCACTGTCGAAACTGATACACGTCCGCCGATTACAACTCGACGACTGTCCCCGTTCTCTGAGACTCGTCTGCAGCGAAGACGATCCGCAGGCTTGTCATCACCCGATCCTGGTGTGCCGACATATCGACGTCGTTTCGGATGCAGTCTATAAAGGCCTGCTGTTCGAGGACGGCCAGCCCTTCATGGTCCGGCTCGTCCACCTGGATGCGTTCATCGTCACGGACGAATTCCTTGTCCTTCTGTTCGGCGAAGTGGCGCAGGATTGTATTCGCCTCGACGTGGTGATCCTTGTCGTCCGAGCGCCCTTTGTCCGGCACGATGCTGGCGGCTCCCTTTGGTCCAACCACGTCTTTAACGAAGTAGGCGGTTTCGCTCATCATCGGTCCCCAGCCAGCCTCGTACCATCCGACGGAACCGTCTTCGAATTCCACCTGCAGCTGTCCGTAGTTGCAGATGTGCTCGGGGACGAGATCCCAATTGCGGCAGCCGATTGCATGGACGCGCACCGGACGCGACTGCGCCATTTGATACATGATATCGACGTAGTGGACGCCGCAATCAACGATGGGTGACTGCACCTGCATGATATTGAACAGCGTGTCGTAAAACTCGCCCTTCGCCTGCTGATTCAGGTTCATGCGCATGGCAAGCGGCTTACCCAGATCATGAGCGATCTCGATGAACCGGCTCCACGATGGGTGAGTCATCAGGATGTATCCGACATACAGCTTGCGATTCACTCGATTCGCCAGGTCGAACAGTTCCTGTGATTCTGCGATTGTCTCAGCCAGCGGTTTTTCGACAAAGACATGTAGGCCTTTGTTCAGAGCCGTGGACACATAGTGAAGATGGGAGTCGGTATAAGTGCTGATGGCAACAGCATCGGGTGATGTCTCTTCCAGTGCTATTTCGAAGTCCGTAAAGCGAGGCACGTCGCCGCTCAGTTCGCTTGCGAGTTTTTCGGAACTGCTCAAGTTTCTGGTCACGATCCCCACATTCCGCACGCCTTCGATCTTCTCATAGGCTTTCGCGTGCAGGGATCCCATAAACCCGGCGCCGACACTCAAGATCTTGAGTTCGTCACTCATCGATTCGTCCTTTCGTTCCTGAAAACGTCGAGTAGTAGTTTCGGTGTGCGGTCATTCGTCTCGCGACAATCGCTGTTTCATCAACACAATCGCCCGCGCCATGCGGTCTCGCATCTCAAGATACCAGGCATCATTCTGAGACCAGTGTGTGTTGCTGGCGAAGAAACGCTTGACGTCATTCAGCACGGTTTCGCCCTCGGACACATCGTGTCCAACTTTACGGCCAGCGGCAACGAGGTCTTCGAGTAGGCGAGCGTACTCGTAGTCGTCGATCGCTTCGCGATATGTTTCCAGACGCAGCGACGGGGTGATCGTGGAGTCCGGCTCGGAGGGCAGACCGTCGCCTTTCGGTGGGTAGAAGTAGGCGAGCGAACCGTTGGCGTGCCGGGTGTACGGATCCTGCCAGGGGTTTCGAGAGTCACCGTAAAGGTGATCCCAGCCGGTCGTTTCCCAGATCAGTAGGCCGCTTCCGCCGCGGTTGAAGATGTCCAGGCCGACAACCCGATTGTTGATGCCTGGCGTGTCGATGGCCAGTCGCGATGACGTCACGAGGTACGGCCAGAGTTTGTCGCGGCTGCGCTCGAGTTCGTGATCCGTCCAGAGATAGTCCATCCAGCGGTCGTAATTCTCGTCCATTTCCGGCACATAAATGTCGAGCAGTCCACGGAAGTCCCACTCTTTGCCACCAAAGACGTGCGAGTCCTTATGGACCAGTCCGAGTCCCTGAATACAGGCGGCCGTTCGGATTTTCGCTGTCAGCGGATCGGACTTGAGCAGTTTCAGGAAGTGCATCAACCGCTCGTTGTTTTCGGTTTCATCAATGAGGATGTGCGTTTTGTCGAGCCAGCCGTGCTTGTCGAGGTTCTTCGCCATTCGTCGGTAGTACTTGAGAACCAGGTCGTCCCACTGCTTCTGTGTGACTTCGATGGACGTGTCCTGATACCCGTCATGTTTCGTCTTGCCGCACACCACGCGCGTCACCTCACGGAATGTCTGCCAGCCCATGGTGTGGTGCGGTGCGTACTCAGGTCCCTTCAGCCTCTTACCCGGCAGTTGCTGGAACAGGTTGCAACTGTTGGGGTCCGTGTGTGTCAGGCAGATGTTGTTGCACTTCTTCTCGTCGATGAAATGCCTCAGCGTTTCGTTGAATTCGGTGAAGTCCCAATCGTGCAGTTCGAAGAAGTTGCCTGGCTTGTCGACGTTGTAGCCTTTGGGCGGCGGCGTCCAGTTCATGTCGATTTCTGAGTACAGTGCAACCGTCTTGGGCGTGAACTTGTTGTCGACCATGACGTCGTAGTAATCCCGCGCCAGCCGCTTCATTGTCGGCTTGTCTCTCGGCCATTCCTGGCCGATTCCGTGGTAGTCGAGCATGTTGCGGGCATCGTCCCGGTTACTCAGCAGCTTGCTGACATACTGCAGACCAAGGTTGGATCGGAAAGTCGAATACTCAGGCAGTTCAAAGTCGTAGACCTCCAGTGAGAGCGGCACGGAAACCGGTTCCGCGCCTGCAACTCGAAGCGTGGTCTCACCCGAATACACGCCGCCCGGAGTTCCCGGTGCCACCAAGACTGTGAACCACAACGCTGTTGTGCCGGACGTCGGCGTGAGCTTCGTTCTCCCGACCGAAACCAGCGGATCGCCAATCTCACCGAGGAGCTTCGCTGGTGTGATGTAGGACGACTTCCTGATCGGCACGAACTCGACGCGCCGCACGGAGACTGCTGAGGATGGGATCCTGTGCCCGTTGCCTTGGAGATCCGCGACCTCGACTCCGGTCAGCGTGACACCGTCATCTTTCGCATTCAGCAACAATTGAAACGACTGCCGCTCGTTGGCAGCGCAGCGAATGATAACTCGGTCACGTCGCGCGGACGGCAACTCCATCTTCCGCGTCACCTTGACCGTTGTGTCGGCAAACACAACGTCGAGCGAGGCGGACCCCAGTAGTCGGTAAGTGGTGTCACCGATGTTTCGCTGTGCAACGCGGATGTTCTCAACGGTCACCATTTGTTTCGGAACGGCATCCTTCTTGCGACTCGGCGTCTGCAGATGATGACTGCACATCGGCTGGTAGTAGAGCATCCATTGTTTACGGCCAGGTCCGTCAAGCTTTGCCTGTAGCGAGATGTCGACTTCGCGGACCGACAATTCATGCAGCTTTCCCGGAGCCCAGATGCCGCCGACGACCAGTTCCATCTCCTTACGATCGGGAACGAACAACGTCTTCCGGCGCGTTTCACCTCGCGGTAGCAGCGGCGGGAAGAAGGATGTGCGATAATCCGTCGAACGCATCGGACTGCCCGGCTGAAAAATCGTCTCGTACTTGTAGGCCGGGTTCTTGCCGAAGTCCGACGACACAAACTCGAGCAGATGCGGCTTGTCCTTCACGACCTTGATGGCGTATTTGTCGCCTGCGGCCTGCTGCCAACCTTCGGCAAGGTCCCTTCCGAGCGGAGTCATGTAGAACCCGGCCTCCGGATGAGCGTCCACAACCTCACCCGACTCGTCCACTTCCACAAGAGCAACCGCGTTGAACGCAAAGAAGTTTGCGTCGAATTGAAAGCGACTGACCCGGTTGATCACGGCCGTAATCTGCTCTGGTGTTAACGACATCCGCACCCAACCGCTCTGGTCGGAATCCGTCTCAAGCGGGATTCGGTACTGGTAATACGTATCGAGCCAATCGTCGCCCGACACACGGTTCACCGGCAGCGCTATCGCAAGCCCCGCCAGCAACGCGTGCAGTCCGAACCGAGGCTCGAAACGACGACGACGCGGAATTCGTTGTTCGTGGTAGAGCAGGCCAGGGCCGAAGCTGCGCCTCGCTTGCTTTCGCCAGTTGTCTGAAGTCACCGATTAGGTCCCTCCTGATTGTGAATCCCAATGCGTGTCATTGGCTGTTCGGCAACGGTGCAAAGAGGCTATGGCCGTTCTTACCTTCTGGTCTTGACCGCATCTGGCGCCAGCGCGGTGATTGCCAGACGGCACATCTCGGCGAGGACCTCTCGGCCCGACCGATCGGCCGGATCCTTCGCCAAGGCGAAACACGCGATCGCGATTGGCCGGTCTGGGATTTCGACGATGCCGGCATCGGCGGCGATTCGCTGACTGCCGCCGTACTTGTTGGCGACTTGGATCCCGTCCTTCACGTGACGCGCGATCGTGTCCTTGTGCGTCGAGTACCGCATCGGTTCGAGGATCGCTTCCTTGTGTTTCTCGCTGGTAAGCCGGCCCTTGTAAAGCCGCTCTAACAGCAGCACGGTCTCGCGCGGAGCGCAGACGTTGTTCTTCAGTGAGTCCGAATAGCCAAGGCCATCGTTGTCCATACGGCCGGCTTTGATCTGCTCGATCAGCCGCTTGTCGTTTTCGATCGTGATCGGAAGGTCCGGGATGCCGCAAACAATGTAGTGCCAACGGCCCAACTCCAGCGAAACTCGCGTGTTGCGAAAACCCTGCGCGTCGAGGAATCGGTTGGTCGCCTCGGTCGAGACCGTGCGGATGATGAAGTCCGTCGCCATGTTGTCACTGTGGATCATCATCAGATCGGCGTATTCGGGAAGTGGCAGTTCGACTGGCCGGTCGTTCTTCTTGAGCACGCCTGTGCCGTGCGTCGAAATGTCGGTCGGCAGGCGCAGCTTTTTGTCCAAATCAAGCCGTCCATCGGCGGCTTGACGATACAGCTCGATCATCACGGGCAACTTAATCACGCTGGCCGGTGGGAAGCGCTCGTCCGAGTTCCAGCCGTAATCAGCGCCGCTCGCGATGTCGCGGACGAAGAAGCCGATGCGACCGGCAAACTTCTTCGCCGTGGCGTCCAACTCGGCTTTCGGAAAGCGACCGTGCAACCGATCCGCGACATTGACTTCTTCGTTGCGACGTCCCACGTGACCGCTCCTTTCTCGAACTTCCTGACCCACGCGTTTTTCGTCGGCATCGCGCCGTAACGGTCCCGCGCGCTTCAGCACGAGTTCGAACGCGACATCCGCTGACTGCGTCGTCACGGCCGGTGCTTTGAACGGCTTTTTCTCGATTTGTGAATCCGGCGCGGGGAAAACACTTCCTGCTTGCACGCTCGACCGAGGATCCTCATTCCCCGTCTTCGCGAAGGGAGTCACGTTCCCCGACGCGAACACACGCGCCGCTGGCTCTTGGCGATTGAGATAGATGACTCCGCCGCCGCCCGATTCAGGACCGCGAAGAATCGAGCACCCGACCACGTTGGCCTTCGCTTCATTGAGGAGCTTCACAGCGTTGCTGCCGCCGGCCCAGTTGTAGACCACGTTGTTTACCAGGGCAAACGTTCCACCGGACAACAACGGCGACCGGTCGGCGTTGTGAGCAAACAGGCAATGGTGGATCGTGAATCGGTCGTTGCGACGTCCGCAAAGCCAACCCATGCTGTGCTTGCCCTTCTGATGATCTCCGTACCGCTGGCCCTCGGCGATGATCGTCCATTGGCACGTCAGGTCCTTCACGCGTCCCCAGGTGTCGATGTTCTCATCCGTCGCCCACATCACTGAGCAGTGATCGATCAGGACGCGTTCGTTCTGCCCGTTGAACAGTAGCCCATCACCGTTTGCCTTGCCTTCGGTCGGACGCAGCCGCAAGTTGTGCAGGATGATGTCGCTACTGTTGTCGAGAAACCAGACACCGTGCTTGGCAATCGTGATTGAATTCCCCGACGGAGTCGTCCCATCGATCGTGACACGACCGTGCCGCGCAACGACCGGCTGACGCAACTCGATGGTTCCCTCAACGCCAAACCGAATGATCCGTGGCTCCTCTTTCGCGAGGGCCTCGCGGAACGACCCCGGCCCGTCATCGCCGAGCGTCGTAACGGTGATGACCTTCCCACCAGCCCCGCCCTTTGACGAAGCTCCAAATCCTTCCGGCTTGATCTCGGCCGACGATGCCACACCGGGAATGAGCAAAACCAGACCGAACAATCGGGCCAAAGCGATACGGCCTGGATAGCTCATTGCTTGTCTCCAACAGAAGGTAATTCATCGCCGGGCGTTTCGTAGAACCACTTGACAGGAATCCGGGCCACACGCGAACCGGCGAAGGAGCCATAACCAATGATGGCTGTCTCGTCGAGGAACAACAGGCAGGGATAACCGTAACGCTCTTTGGGATCGCCGGCGATAATTCGTTCGTTGATCCAGGTCTTACCATCGTCTTTGGAGATCACCGAAGCAAAGGGTGATCGCACTCCGTCTTCTCCACGCAGGCTGCGCAGCAGAAGCAGGTCTCCGGTCGAAGGGATTCGCTTGACGTTCAGCGCAGAGGACCATGCAGGCAACTCGAGGTGCCGGATCGGCTCGCCCTTGCTCCACGTTTTCCCTTTGTCGGCGGAATACGAACGCAAAACAAAACGGCTGTAGGTTCGGCAGAGCATCATCAGCCGCCCATCCTTCAACTCGACGACGTGTGGCTCCTGCGCTTCGATCGGCAGAGCGTTGACTTCACCGGACCTGGTCCAGCTATAGCCGTTATCATCGGAGAAGAACACACTGCTGACGTAGCCAGCGTGATCGCCTCCTTCGACCCGGGCTTCTCTTTCAACTGGTGCAATCAAGCGGCCCGTGGAAAGGACGATCGGCTTGTCATTGAACAGACCATCGGCAGCCATGAAGAGTTGATCGCCCCACGTTTTGCCATCGTTCTTCGATCGGCGGTAGTAGCTGATCTTGTAGACCGGCCGTGTCTTCCGCACGTAGTACTGGTAAGACAGCAACAGATCACCGTTGCCGGCGCGGGTCAGACTGGGATGGTGGTAGCCAGCATTGCCATCCGGCTTTGGCAAGAGTTGAATCGACGCCGTCCACGTTTTGCCATCATCTTGTGAAACCGAAGTCCTCAACGCTCCGCCACCGTCCAGCACCATCAACAACCGTCCATCCTTGAGCGGCTCGATATCGGCAACTGTGACACCGGGCTCAAGTTTCGTTTGCTCGAAACCTTGGGGTTCAGCGGCGATCACTGTCGAACTCACGCCCAGGACCAAGGCCGGTCCCCAGAGCATTGCTTTCTCAAATCGCTGCATGAGTCCACGTTCTCCCTGTTCCCATCATTAGTCGCTGAATTGAAACGAATACAGGTCGGCATCCTGCAGTGCAAATCGCAGGCGCACCGGTTTGCCGGAAAGGCTCGTCACGCTGGTTTCCGACTTCCACGAAACTACGCGATCAATGGCATCACCGAACACCTCGTGACAGTCGGCCAGTGCACAGCCGGGCACGGGGATACCGTCGGCGTCCTGGATTTCAACGCGCAAACTTCCGGCGGCAGACGTCGCGAAGTTCACAGACAGCCTGCTGCCGGAAAACACGAAGCGTTTCGTCAGCAACTCGCCCCCTTTCGCGGAAGCGTGGGCCGAGACAAATCCATCGAGCCGCAGTGTGTAACGCCGCAGCGCTTTGCCTTTCTTCTCCAGCCAGACTCCCTCGGTCGCGTACAGCGAGAGTTCGTTGGGGGCGCCTTCCAGTGCTGAGGCTGTCTCCACGCTGTGCCAGCCGACAAACTGCTGCCCGTAGTTCCAGGTTCCCGGTCGCTCGGGGCCGGGGCGGAGGAAGCCTTCGTCCCAACGGTGAAAGTTCACGCCGTCGCGGCTGGACATGAACAGGCCTTCGGTGATGGCAGTGCCATAGCGCTCGCTCAGCGCCGAGCGTGCCTGACGTTGTTCGAAGTCCGGCAGGGCTCGCAGAGACGCCGGCCAGTTGCGGACGCGGTCCGGCCCGGCCTGATCGCTGCCGTCCGGAGAAGTCGTGGATGGAGCGCCGGCTCGATCGACGTAACGAACAGGCAAACCGATCAAAAGATGCGGCGCGCGGTGATAGGGGTGAATCCCGTTCTCGTACAGTTCCGTTTCGAGAGAACTCTGGTATTTGACGTCGGCCTGAGCCTCCCAGTGAAACAGGTCTTTCGACGTCGCCGTGCGGACCGCTCGCACGCCCGCGGGTTTCCATTCTTTTGCATTCGTCGTCCCTCCTGTGAAGTATCGCCAGAAGGCACGATACTCACCGCGTTCGCTGTCCCAGAATACGAGATTCATCGAGTCGAACGCGCCATCGGTAATGACAGGCTTGTCGCTCATCGGCGACCAGTGAATGCCGTCGGGCGACTTCATGGGCATCATGCCCAGCGGCAGCGGCCTTTGGGACTGCATAAACGTCTTGTAGCGTGCGTCGGGGGTCGCCTGAGGATTGTCGTCACGGAAAACAGCCGGGGCTCCGAGGCGTACGTTGTGCTGAACCGCTGCGGTCTCATCCATCAGAATGTTGTTGGCTTTCGAGCCCTGAAACTCGCACAGTCCGAGATTTGGTTTTCGCCAGTGGATGCCGTCGTCGCTTTCCGCGTAACAGAAGCTAGACGGCCCGATGTTCAACTGGCGTTTCTCCGTAAACGTCGAGTGGCGTCCGACATAGAACATGCGATAGATGTCGCCGTCCTTGAACACGCAGTGATAGGTCGTGTTGTTGCCTTCCCACGGCTCGTTATGCTCCATCACGATTTCCCGTGGAGTTGGGTGGTGCAACCGCAACTCCAGTTCGCCATCGATCCGCTCGATCAGAGCCGCATCAGTAAACAACTCCCGTCGCGATCCGACGTCGATCGGCACAGCGGCTCCGGCAACTGCCGAAAGCGTGAGTAGCGCAGCGATGATTTGCAGGTTCATTGAGCGTCTCCATTCGTTGATATGGTACTGGCCGATCGGCGACGGCAGGCACGAGCCAGCAACGCGGTTGTCACGCAACCGAGGCGGGAGTCAGCTTGGTATTCATCATGACCTCGGATCATTTGCCATAAAACCAGTCCACCGGAACGTGTGCCACATAGAGTCCATCGCGCTTGTGGTAGCTGATCAGCGCCACATGATCCAGGAACGTCAAACTCGGATATCCGTAATCATCATTCGGATCGCCTGCGATCACCCGTTCCTGAACCCATGAGCGGCCATCATCTTTGGAAATCGCCGAGACGAATGGGGTGCGCCGGTATTTGCCTCTTTCTCCACCCGTACAACGCAGCAGCACGAGGTCACCGGTCGATGGGATGCGATCCAGATTCAGTGCCGAAGAATTCACGGACAGCTTCAATTCGTGCAACGATTCCCCTTTGCTCCACGTCAGCCCCCGATCGTCCGAATACGATCGCACGACGAATCCGCTGTAGGTGCGACAGAGCATCAGCAACCGTTTGTTCTTGAGTTCAATGACGTGCGGCTCCTGCGCTTCAATGGGAAGTACGTTGACTGTGTTCTGACTCGGCCACCAGCTTTTCCCTTGGTCATCGGAATAGAACACGCGGCTCACGAATCCTCGGTGATCGTTGCCTGCCTCCTGCAGTTCATGCTCAGCCGGGGCGATCAATCGCCCATCCGAAAGACAGAGCAGTTTGTCGTTGTGAACCATGTTCACGCCGCCGGACGTCGTGAGGACGTATTGGTCCGACCAGGATTTGGTTTCGTCGGTAGAGATTCGGAAGTAGCTGCGTGACGATCGTGGCTTGGTTAAGGTGTCGTAGATATAGGACATGAGAATATGGCCATTGTCGAGTCGCAGAAAACTCGGGTGAGCATATTCGTGAGCGGTGTAAAGGCTCGGCTTCGGAATCAGCGTGAAGAGCTTACTCCACGTGTGGCCTTTGTCCTCGGAAATGGCGGCACCGATCGCTCCCCGTGCCACACCATGGCCGCCAAAGCTCTTGTAGGCCAGCAGAAGCCGCCCGTCATTCAACGGAAAGACGTCTCCCACCATGCTGCGATAACCAGCTTCCCGTTTGGGCATCTTCACGACGTGAATCTCGTCGAATGCCTTCGGGTTGTCATCGGCCTCGGCGATGTTTACAGGAAGAAACGACAACGCGCAGCCGACCATCAGCAACTTTCTGAGGACAACGTGGGCGAGTACCAGCGGTTTGTAATGCATAGGCCGTCCTGTTGAGTTCTGCCGTAGTAGCTGGAACTGCTCAGTTTATCGAGAATGAGGCGAACACGCTGTACCGCGGCCACAGAATTACTTGTTTGTATACGCTTGCGACGACTGCCGCAGACGCATCCAATGTCACTAATCTTGATGAACAAAGAGAGTTTGACTGATTGGAGGATGCCATGTTCACGGCCGTTTACAAGCCTTTTGTCGTTCTGCTTCTGCTGTGTCTGATCGGCCTGCTGGGTGCCAGTCAGAAGTCAAACAGCGAAGCATCACCGGTCCTCGGCTGGGTCGTCGTGCAGCGTGACGAGTCTGGCGACGACACTCAAGCCATCCAGGCCGCGATCGACCAGGTGGCTGAGTCCGGTGGTGGATGTGTTCTGCTGCCGACGGGGACTTACCGGCACACGGGTCTGACTGGCCGCGGCGGGGTCCATCTGAGAGGCACGCGCGTCAACTCCACAGTGCTCGAATTTGCCCCAGAGACCGGCGATGGAATCACGCTGGAAGCCGATCCGTATTTCTTCGCGATCTCAGAGATCAGATTGCAGTCGTCGTCTCGCTCCAACGGCTGGGCCATCCGCGCTGACCAGGGAACTCAGGGCTCCGTTCGAATTGAGTCCGTCAACACGAATGGCTTTCACAATGGTGTGCTGATTACCAATGCGCTGAATGTCACCATCGAGAACTGCAGGATCGGGCACACTTTTCCCAACAATCCAACGGGCATTGGAATTCAAATTGGTGATGGCCAGAAGGTGGGCGGCAACGGAGTCACGATTTCCGACTGCTATCTGAGCAGTCTGGAAAAAGGGATCGTCACGTATGCTCAGGCTTGCCTGATCTCACGTCCGTGTCTTGAGCTGTGCCACATCGGCATCGAGAACCACGGTACGGCGACGGTGCTGATGCCGTGGGTCGACTCGACGACCGATCAGGCGCATGTCAGCGTTCAGCCCAATACCGTTGGTGGAGGAAGTTCCGGAACTGGAACGCTGATGTTGGGTTACGGTAGCAGCGGATGGAACGTGAAGTACGGTGGCCCGGCCGAAAGAAACCGCACGCTCATCCTGCCCGAGCGACTGGACTTCCCGCCAGGTGACGACCCAAAGAATCCGCGTGGGGTGAAACTTGGCAACGTTGTTATTGACCGGGAGGGCGTCGTCTACGCGAAGGACTTTCGGAAGCTGCGTTGAACTGGTATTGGTTACGGAACTAGCGAGTTCAGGAGAGTTATCGATCGATCTGTGAGGAACATCAGGATGCGAATACTGTTTGCCGTTGTTGGTCTGTTGGCGTTGTTTGTCTCGTGCGCGTGTGGCGGCGATGACACTCCGAGTCGGGAGTCCATTGAGCGGGAAATCGATCACACGACGAACCTCGTAAAAGCGGCTCGCGAACTTCGGGAAAAGTTCCAGAACGATCCGCATCGACCGACCTGGCATTTCCTGGCTCCCGACGGCGTGTGCTTCCCATTTGATCCACAGGGCTGCGTGTTCTGGAAGGGGAAGTATCACCTTTTCTACGCCATTCAGGTCAAAGGTAAAGGCGCGTGGGGACACGCTTCGAGCGTTGATCTGGTGCACTGGGTCCATCATCCGGTGCCATTGACCGTCAACGCCGGCGACCCCGAGACCGCTGTTTTCGCCGGCGGAGCGTTTATCGACAAGAACGGCGTCCCGACGATGATTTACCACGGTCTCGACATCGGGACCTGCATCGCCACTCCTACCGATGATGACCTGATCCACTGGAAGAAGTCGCCACACAACCCCGTAATCCGGTTGCCAAAGAAAGGCGATAAGGACTACGGCCGCTACCACGTCTGGGACACATGTGGGTGGGTGAAGGCCGGCATGTACTACTCGATCTGTGGCGACAAACCGAACACTCTGCCCGAGACCGACGGCGACATCGCCTTTCTGTTTCGCTCAAAAGACCTAGTGAACTGGGAATACTTGCATCCCTTCTACAAGTCAGATCGGAAATGGACTCCGGCCGACGAAGACTGTTCCTGCCCGGACTTCTTTCCGCTGGGGAACAAGCACGTGCTGATGTTCATCAGCCACACACAGGGCACTCAGTATTACATCGGCCGTTTCCAGAACGACCGCTTTCATCCGGAGCGGCACGGCAAGATGAACTGGCCCGGCGGCCCTGTGTTTGCCAATGACAGTCTGGTTGATAACAAAGGCCGCCGCATCATGTGGGCGTGGGCGTGCGAGTCATGGGAACGGGACACGCAGCGAGCTGCCGGCTGGTCCGGCGTCATGACTCTGCCGCGAGTCCTCTCGCTGGCCGACGATGGCACGATGCAAATCAACCCCGTGAAAGAACTGCACGCGTTGAGATTGAATCCGCGCAGCACGGATGCCTTTGCCGTTCCCGCTGGTTCTGACCTGACCCTTGATGATGTCAGCGGCGACTCGCTGGAGTTGTCACTGCAGGTTGACCTTCGACAGGCGAAGGAGTTCGGCGTCAAGGTTCGCTGTTCGCCGGACGACGCTGAAGGGACGGTGATTACCGTCAAAAGAGATGCCGGGCTGCTGACGATCAACACGACAAAGTCCAGCCTGCGGGACGACATCATCCAGCCGTTCCCGTATCCGCAGGCGGCTTACTTCCCGAAGAAGATTCGTCAATCGAAGGACATCCGAATCCAGGAAGCTCCCTTCAAACTGGCTTCGAGAGAAACGCTGGAGCTGCGAATCTTCCTGGACCGGTCGATCCTTGAGGTCTTCGCCAACGGCCGTCAATGCATGACACAGAGAATCTATCCGTTGCGCAAAGACAGTCGCGGGGTCAAACTATTCAGCACGGGCGGCGCGGTCACTGTCAAATCGCTCCACTCCTGGGACATGGCACGCGCCAACGCGTGGTGACGCCGCTATCTTCGGTGCAACGTCCAAGCTGCGCACTCGCGGCCATTAGATCCGTCGAAGGGAAGAACGCTTTCAAGTACTGCTGTCTGGCTAGAATGTCATCATGTGCGCCCTGCTACTTCTTGCCGCCACAATTGGCCAACAACACTCGATCGAGCTAACGGTCACGTCACCACTTCCGTCGGGCAAGGTACCAATGGATCCGGTGATCGACTTCGCGAAGATCATCCGCCAACGGGGGATACCGGGCGTGTTGGATCCCAACTCGATTGACGTTGTCAACCTGACGACCGGAGAAGTAATTCCTCACGCTCGCACAGACGATTTCGCCTACGGCGACAAGGGGCGTATCGAATGGGTGATTCGCGATCCGCAACACAAGCGTTACCTGATTCGCTTCCAAACGTCTAAGAAACGACCGCCGTTGCTCCCGCAACCCTACGTGCCGATGATCGGCAACGGTGATCTGCTGCGGTACAACGCTGGCGAGCCACGGCCAATTGCGCTCGTCTATCACAGCGGACTCGTGGATCTCACAGGAGACGGCAAGCCCGATTTGGTCGGATGCTGGAATTACTCCTATCGCCCTGGTGATCCGTGGAGCGGGATCGTCTGCTACCCACGCGTCGGAAGCTCGACCGAATTCCAGTTCGGCGATCTGGTACGAGTTCGCTACGTGCCAGACGAGTCGTCTCGGGACTTCAAGCACTTCGACCATCAGGTCTACATGTGGTGCGATTTCGTCGACCTGAACCGGGATGGCAAAGTGGACATTGTCTACTCGCCACAGACGGAAGCGGCGGTGCGGTTCTATTTGAACTCCGGTTTGCGGGACGATGGCGGAATGCCGATCTTTGTTGCCGAAGGCTCCATGGAAATCCCTGGCTGGCCGGTTCGGACGACAGACATCGACGGCGATGGCGACATCGATATTGTGTCCGGCAATGGATCCAGGAATTCCGCAACCGGAGTTGTCAGCAACGTCACGCTTTATCGCAACTCCGCCGATTCCGGTTGGCCCATGAAGCTGGATAAGGGAACGGCGGCCGAGCTAGGCACGTCTCCCTGTTTCTTTGACGTTTATGGAGACGGATTGCGTGACGTTGTCTGTTTGACGAGCGATCCCAGCGACCCTGGCTTAAATGGCTTTCACGTCGGTTGGAAAAAGAGGTTAGGCAAGGAGAAGTTTCGCTACGGCCCGACTCGGCTGCTATCCGGCGTGAACTCGAAGGTATCCCAGCCTCGAATCCTGGCCGCCGTCAATGACGGTGCCCAGCGTGGCATTCTGGTTGGTGGCAATGTGTACCAAACCGTTTCACTGTTCGTTCCGCGCGACACGAAGGAATCCGATCAATCGGAGTCTGATAAGAGCCTCCATCCGCGTTTTCGCTTATTTGGCGAAGCCGTCTCGCGTTCAGCCGTCATGTCGCTCAGCGATCAGGCCACACCCTTTGTATGCGACTGGGACAACGACGGCGACCGCGACTTGCTCGTCGGGGGCGGCTATGGTTGGCCCAGAATCGTCATCAACCACGGAACGAACTTGCGGCCGGCCTATGGGCGAGCTCAATTGATTCGCTCGCAGGGCAAACCAATTCGCTTCCTGCGTAATCAAATTCTTGGGGCACCCAAGTGCTGGCATGACATGGGCTACCCATTTCCCGCCTTTGTTCGGTGGGACGACGATCAGCTCCCGGACCTCATTGTTCCCAACGAGACGAATCGTATCTTCTGGTACAAGAACACTGGTACCTTGAGCAAACCGCAGTTCGGCAGGCAGCGCCAAGTGATCGTTGACAGCTACCCCGACTCAGGAGAGAAGCGAACGCAAACCGCCCAACTCGTTGCCAAATCGCCCCACGTCTACCCAGCTGACAAGGCTCAACCGTTCTACTGGCGCACGGGGGCGGCATTCGGAGATTTCAACGGCGATGGACTGACCGACATCGTTCAGCGAGCATGGAGCAAGTACAGTTTCACTCGCTTTCTACGTTATCGCGACAAGTCTGGAGAATTGCGGCTCCGTACGGAGCGAACGCTAAAGGCTGGTGGGAAACAGTTTCACGGTGCGCGAGTGAACGTTGTGGATTGGAACGGCGACGGGAAGCAAGACATTGTCTACAGCGCTGCAACCAACAAACGCGGGAGCGACACAGTCTTCCTGGTCCTGAATCGTGGCACCAACGCCGAGCCGCAATACGACGAAGCGAAGCCCCTGCGTCATTTCGGCAAGCCCATCTATATCACTCGCCATGGTCCCCATCCGTGGGCAGGTGACTTCGACAACGATGGCAAACCCGATCTGATTTGCTACACCGAATGGAGCGTCTATCCGTTCTATACGCATGCGGCGCTGACCATGCAGGAACGACCGAAATACATCCTCAGTCAGCCAGCAACCAGTAACGAGGATTAGTGGCCCTGCATTGCAGTCAGGCGTCGTTCGTGATGTGAACATGTCGGTGGACCTTGCCCGTGCGATCTATCCAACGCGCATCAAGCGTCGGTTGCTCGCCCGTTGTATCGGCGGTGACGGTCAGGAATATGTTTTTGAGTGGCTCGCCCCATTGAAGATGCGGGTGTGGCACGTTGAGTGATGGTACCGACACGTCATCGGCGCCCGTCGTTCCGCCACCAGCGCACTTCCAGACTGCCTTCAACGCGGCGTGATCCGTCGTCGGCGCTGGCAACGATGTCGACTTGTCCGTCACCGTTGAGGTCTGCAAGGATCACTTGATTGGCGGCTCGAAAATCCGTGCGAACGACGTGTTGCGACCATCTCCCGTCGCCGCTGTTTTCAAACCAGACAACTCGGTCACCTTTGGCCCAGGCTGTGGCCGCAAGGTCGAGATCACCGTCGCCGTCGATGTCTCCCGCAATTGCCTCAAACGCAAACGGCAGCAGGCCAACTTTGTGTCGCTTCCATGTCGGTGTTGCACGAGGCTTCCCGATGTTTTCGTACCAAACGACCTGGTGACGCTCCACTTTGGGATCGGCCTTAATGCGCATGCCATGGGCCATAACCACATCGAGGTCGCCATCTCGATCCAGATCGACGGGATGACCATGAATCGCGGCGGGTAACTCCTTGCTGATGATTCGCCTGGTCCACTCCTGTTTGGCAGGTTCCCCTGGATTCTCGTACCAGACCACCTGCGACTCGTGATTCGGCGCGCCGAGTGCGCCAACGGCTGCCGCCAGCAAGTCAATCTCTCCGTCGCGGTTGAAGTCGCCGGTGGCAATCGTCCGCGCTTCCTGCATCGCGCCGTCAATCAATCGCCGCGTCCACTCGCGGTCGAGTCGATCTTTGCCGGGATTCTCGTACCACGCGACCTGATTGCTGACGTATCCAGTGGTTGCGGCATCGACGTCGCCGTCTTTGTCGAAGTCGCCAAGCGTGACGTCGTATGCCCTGGGACAGTCGTTGCTGATCACATGACGCCGCCACGGCCCAGCACCTGCCTTGGTGCATAACTCGTGATCTCGGTCCATAATTGTCGTATGATCGCGAATTAGGAGTATGCCATGAGCCATTTCAAACGCA
>PBSM01000022.1 GCA_002726245.1 Planctomycetaceae bacterium
AAATATCTGTCCGGTTTTCCGTGGCGGAAGCTTCCAGCTTGCGATAATGCGGGTTCGCAAGCTGGAAGCTTACGCCACTTATTTCTCGAACGATCCTAAGCCGCGACAGGCTTCTGGCCACAGTCGCGAACAACGTCGCCGAGCCAGCCGCCGTCTAGACGCCCTTGCATTCGAACCCCGTTGCAGATCCGCTCGTATAGACGCTACGATCGGTGAGTTCGGAGATCATGTCTGGAGGCGACTGAATATGCGGACCGATACTGCTCTCGCGATTGCTTGTCTCGGGTTACTTATCGCGGGATGCGATTCCCAAATGCCTCCTCAACCACCGCACTCTGTCGCTCATGAGCACGATCATGGACACGGCCATTCTCACGCACAAGCCGGCCCGCACGGTGGCGATCTCGTTGAGTTGGGTGATGAAGCGTATCACTTGGAGTGGACGCATGACGATGAAGCCGAGGAAGTCACGATCTACATCTTGGACGGCGATGCCAAGGAACTCGTGCCCATCGCCAGTGAGACGATCAGCATCTTGTCGAAGATCGATGACGAAACCAAAGGCGAGCAAACGAGTGAGTATAAGCTGGCGGCGATCGATCCCACGGGGGACCCGCCGACGTCCGCGCAGTTCTCGCTCAAGAGTGGCGAACTGCTGACGTGCCTGAGCTTGGCAGGTCAAGGCAGCGAAGTCTCGATTTCACTGACGATCGAAGGCGAAGACTACGTCGGACGCTTCGAACACGACGATCATGATGAGCATGGTCACAATCACTGAGATGGCTTGGGATCGCTGACATGAGCGATCGGCGGGAAGCCGTGTTGCTCGCGATGCATCTGAGAATCGTAGTATTGCATCGACTTGTACCATTCATGCCGCCCATCTCCCGCTTGTGAGCCGACCAGCGAAACGAGACTCGCCTGCTCTTCTTCCGACAATCGCGAGTGGTTTAGCGCGATGTCCAGGTCTTGCTCCAGGTTCTCCATCGATTCGATGCCGCAAACGAGCGTGCTGATTGGCAGTGACATGGCATAGCCGCGCGATTGCTGAGGCGTGAGGCCAGCACCGTGAACCATCTGTCCATCTCCGCCCAGACTCTTCATGCCGATGCAGCCGATATCGCTACGATTCAGCTCGGGTAGGATCTCCCTCGTGAAGCTGCGGTAGTGGGCATCCAGCACGGTCACGGGCATCTGCACGGTATCCCACTCGAAATCCTGTTCGAGCATCTTCTTAAAGATGTGAGGGCTCTTGTGTCCCGTGAAGCCTATAAAGCGAATCTTTCCGGCGTCGCGTGCCTTTAACGCCGCTTCAAGCGCACCGCCAGCGGAACAGATCCACTCCGGGTCGTTGTCGTAATTCATTTCGTGGAACTGCCAGACGTCGATCACGTCCGTCTTCAGACGAGTCAGGCTGTCGTGCAAGTGTTGTGCTGAGGTGATCGCATCGCGACCGCAAACCTTTGTCATCAGCACAACCTTGTCGCGCCGTCCACCTTCCAAGGCCAGCCCCATACGTCGCTCGGATTCACCCTTGTGATATTCCCAAGCATTGTCCATGAACGTGACGCCTCGATCCACCGCCTCCTGCACCAAACGAATCGACTCGTTCTCACTGATATGTTTGCGACAGAAATGCCCACCACCAAATCCCAATACCGACACCATCAAGCCCGTCTTCCCTAGCGGCCTGATGGGTACGCCAGCTTCGTTGGTTGTCTGCGAATCTCTGGGATCGTGCATGCTTCCTAGCCGCTTTCATCCACCACGGGGTTTGTAAGCTTTCCGATCTTCTCGATCTCAATCGTTACCGTGTCGCCGGCCTTCAGGAAGACCGGCGGCTTACGCGCCGATCCGACTCCGTGCGGCGTACCGGTTAGAATCACCGTGCCCGGCGCAAGGTTGGCGCTTCCGCTCAGAAACTCAATCAAGGACGGAACGTCGAAGATCATGTCGTTTGTGTTCCAGTCCTGCATGACGTCGCCGTTGAGGACCGTTCTTATCGACAGATCATTGGGGTTCGCAATCTCATCGGCCGTCGCGATGCTCGGACCCAATGGACAGAACGTGTCGAATGTCTTGCCTCGGCACCATTGGCCACCGCCCCACTTGAGCTGCCAGTCCCTCGCGCTCACGTCGTTGGCACAGGTGTAACCTAAGACGTACTCCAACGCTTTGTCTCGCGAGACGTTCTTACAGTCCTTGCCGATCACCACTGCCAACTCGCACTCGTAATCGACTTGCGTGCTCTCCAACTTCTTCGGCAACACGATCGGATCAGCCGGATTCTGCGTCGTGCTTGGCATCTTCATGAACAGAATCGGATGTTCGGGATATGCCGCTCCGCCCTCATCCGCATGCTTGCGGTAGTTGAGCCCGATGCACAGGATCGCGGTCGGCTGTATCGGCGCGAGCAGCTTCTTTACGCCAACTGTCTCGGCGGTCTCGGTGTGGTCACCGAAGATACAGCCATCGATCCGTCTGATCGTGCCGTCGTCATTCTGGCGGCCGTACGTTGTCTTGCCTTGGTCGTCAATCACTCGCACGATCTTCATCGGACGTTCCCTTTCTCGGCGTTCTGTTGCATCAATGGACTGGTGAACGATGATACCGCTTGCTGCCTTGCTTCGCGAGTCGCCAGTTGCTAATCCTCCGCTGGCGAAAGGCGGCGGCATGCCACATAATATCGCTCCGCTCTGTATACGGTCGTGCCGCGAAGAGATTTGTTAGACCTAATGACAACTGCAACTCTGCTGTTGGACGCCCAGGCGACGCTCGGCGAAGGGCCGATTTGGGACCAGCGAGACAACATCCTCTGGTGGATCGATATCAACGAACACAAGCTGCATCGATTCGATCCAGCTACGCACGAGAAGGAGACCTTCGACGTTGGGCAACGAGTCGGCACTGTCGTTCCGAGATGCAGCGGTGGGTTGATGCTTGCGGTGCAGAACGGATTCGCATCGTTCGACCCAAGCAACGGCTCGCTGCGGATTGTCGCGGATCCCGAATCGCACTTACCCGAGAATCGCTTCAATGACGGCAAATGCGACCCTGCCGGGCGTTTTTGGGCTGGAACGTTGGAGTTAGTCGAGGAGAACATGCAGGCAGGCACGCTTTACTGTCTCCTCGAAAATGGTCGCGTCAAAGCGAAAGTGCCCAACGTCGGGATCTCGAACGGGATCGTGTGGACATCCGACAAGAAGACGATGTATTACATCGACACGCCAACTCGCCGCGTCGATGCCTTCGACTACGACAACGACACGGGCGCGATCTCCAATCGCAGGCCGGCGATCGAGTTGCCTGACGACTTTGTCGGCTATCCCGATGGCATGACGATCGACGCAGAAGACAATCTGTGGGTCTGTTTCTGGGGCGGCTGGCGCGTGGTTCGCTTCGACCCAGCAACCGGACAGCAACTCAGTCGGATCGATGTTCCAGCGTCGCAGGTGACAGCTTGCGCGCTCGGTGGTCCGGAGTTGAAAAACCTTTATATCACGACGGCGCGTCGCGACCTCAAAGGTACAGCACTAGAGAAAGAACCCCACGCGGGCGGATTGTTCCACGCCAAGGTCGATATCGCGGGCGTTCCCGCCACCGCTTATGCCGGGTGACGACTGCACCTGAAGGCAGATTAATGCGTCCGCCTGACTAGCTGCTTTGAACGTGCCGGTCGCGCATAATGTGTGCAGCGTTATCGCACACTTGCTGCACGAGTCCATGCTTCCGCCAGGTCAAGGAGAGCAGTCGATGCGTGATTCGAGAACACCACAACTTGTGTTGCTGTTGATTGTCGCAGGCTTGATTTGCCGCGAAAGTTTCGTCGATGCGGTAGCCGGGGCGGAGCCGGCTTCGCGGCCGAATGTGCTTTTCCTCTTGAGTGACGACCAGCGACCAGATACGATCGCGGCGTTGGGGAACCAGCACATCGAAACACCCAACTTAGACATGCTGGCTCGTCGAGGCGTCGCGTTCACGCGTGCGGTTTGTGCGAATCCGATCTGCACGCCGAGTCGCGCGGAGATTCTCTCGGGCTGCAGCAGTTTCGAGAACGGAGTGCTGGACTTCGGTCGCAAGATCAATCCGGAACTGAAGCTCTGGCCGCAAGCCATGCGAGACGCAGGCTATAGCAGTTGGTACGTCGGCAAATGGCATAACGATGGCAAGCCTGTTCAACGTGGCTTCGTTGGGACGCGTGGATTGTTCACCGGTGGTGGCGGAAAGTGGTGGAAGGACCAAGCCGATTGGAAGGGCTTCCCCGTCACTGGCTATCGCGGCTGGATCTTCCAAGATGACGAAGGCCACAAGTTCCCGGAGCGCGGAGTTGGCTTGACACCGGACATCAGTGCGAACTTTGCCGATGCGGCCATCGACGTCATACAGCAAGAACGAAAGCAACCGTTCTTCCTACAAGTCTGCTTCACGGCTCCGCACGATCCTCTGTTCTTCCCCAACGATTACGAAAAGAAGTACTCCGCCGACACGATTCCGTTGCCCTCGAACTTTCTCTCGGAGCATCCATTCGACCACGGCAACTTCGACGGTCGTGACGAGAAACTCCTGCCCTGGCCGCGCACGCCCCAGATCGTGCGGAAGAACCTTGCGGTCTACTACGCCGTTATCTCACACATGGACGAGCAGATCGGTCGCATTATCGATTCCCTTCGCGAGACGAAGCAACTGGACAACACGATCATCATCTTCTCGAGCGATCATGGACTGGCCGTTGGCAGCCACGGCCTTCGCGGCAAGCAGAGCATGTACGAACACACGATCAACGTGCCTCTGATCGTCGCCGGGCCGAGCATTCCCAGTGGCGAACGCCGCTCCGCACAGGTCTACTTGCGGGACTTGTATCCCACGACGTGTGAGCTAACGGGAATCAAGATCCCGAAGACGGTTCGAGCGAAAAGCTTCGCGAAAGCCATCGCCGATGCCGAAGCCAAGACTCATCCGCACGTCTTCTGCTACTTCCGTGATAAACAACGCATGGTTCGCGACTCACGCTGGAAGCTAATCCACTATCCCGCTATCGATCGTTGGCAGCTCTTCGACCTCGATACCGATCCGCATGAACTGAAGAACCTAGCGGACGACCTGAAACATGCCAAAGTGATGGAACGGTTGCACGCGGTACTACGAAGTGAACAGAAGAAGGTTAGCGATCCGGTTCTTGCAAGTTAAGGTTCGGAAGGGACTGGAGACTGTTGCGAAACGATGCGCGCGAGCCGTCTCATGCACCGAACCGCTACATTCTAGAGGCGAGGTGGGAACGGCTTAGCTAGGATCAGTGTCGTTGTTCGCTCCGCGAACAAAACGATTTGTTCGCGAAACACCACGATCCTGCAAACGGGCACGCGGATTGCATCACAACGGCGACGGCCAGAGTTCTAAGCACTTCGCCGGCCATGCTGCTGGCAACTAGAAGCGAAGGGGGCTTGCTTGCGCACCGCGATGTGCGTCTACCACAGAGGACTCCTATGAAATGCTCTCTTTTCAAGATCGTGCTGTGCCTGCTAATGTTTAGCCTGATCGCTTGCGCCCAACAGCCGCCACGCGAGCCGGAACAGGCCCTCGGCAACATCCGCCTAGTCACTTTGTATCGCGATCGTGCCCTTGTGACTCGCGAGATCATCATTCCCGCCGGCGATCCGCTGCGCAGCATTGACGTGCCTGACTTACCCGAACTCGTTGTTCCAGACAGTGTGTTCGCGGATGGCAACGAGCAGACCGTGGTTCGTGCAGTGCGCGTATCGCCTCGGCCGGCCAGCCCGCCGCAGCGCGACGAGGTGCGTGCGTTGGATGAACAGATCAGCAAACTGACCCGGCAACGCGAAGAGGTTCAACAGATGCTGCAGGTCGTCAGCCGGGACATTGAATCGCTTGACGAATTGGTCAGCTTTTCCTCCGCGGCCGGGAAATCGGATCTCAATCGTGGAGTGTTAAACGCCGAAACGCTGACTGAGCTTTCGACGTTTTCGATGCAGAAGCATCGCGAGCTGGCCAACGAGAAGTTCGAGTACGAGAAGCAATTGAAGGTTCTAGACGGGCAGTTACAACGGGCACAATGGAGCCACAGTCAGGCGACTAGCGGCCAGCAGTCAGCAAACTATCAGGCGAAGATCTTCGTCGAGACTCCCGACGGCGACGCTGGAACCGTGCGGCTGAGTTACTTGGTCGGCGGTTGTGGCTGGTCGCCGCAGTACACGGTTCGTGGCCGCATCGGCGAGCCTGAGTTTGAGCTGCGGTATAGCGCCCTTGTGCAACAGATGAGCGGCGAGGATTGGGAAGGTATCAGTTTAATCCTCTCGACCGCCTCGCCTTCGGTCAGCGCGCCCGACCGAGTTTGACGCCGTTGCGAATCGTTTCGGTTGAGCCTTCGAAGGTCGGAAAGACCCTCGCGCTGCCCGCTGGCCAAACGGATCCGTTCGCCGATCCCGCGGCCACAGAGCAAGGAGATATCCTTTCCGGCATGATCCAGTCGCTACGAGTGCAACAGCGCAATGCCGAGATCCTTGATCTTGGACGTTCGGCAGACTCACCCGAACGGCGAGACTTGGCGCTTAATACGCTCGCAGGCCAGATTCAACAAATCGAACTGCAAGCTGAGTCAAAGTCGTGGCGGTCGCTTGCTCCAGACGTCGATGACGATGTGGCCAGCCAGGTTTACTCGTTACGGCAGCGAGTTAGTCTCGACACGCGACGTGAACAGCAACTCGTTCAGATTCTCGAAACAAGACTCGCCGCGGAAATGTATCACGTCGCGACGCCGCTACTGAGCACCTACGCCTACCGAGAAGCTCAGATGACTAACACCGAGCCGATCGGACTGCTGGGAGGTCCTGCCACGGTCTATCTGAACGATCGTTTCGTGGGACGTACGCGAATCCCATCGACTGCCAGCGGCCAACACTTGACCATCGGTCTCGGCGCCGACCAGCAAGTGCGAACACGGCGCGAACTGCTGGACAAGCACGACGAGTTGCAAGGCGGCAACCGCCAATTGAAGTTCGTCTATCGCTTGGTGTTGTCAAACTTCAAGGATCGACCCGTGGCAGTACGTCTGATGGATCGAATGCCAATCACTCGCCAGACACAACAGTTGTCGGTGCGGATGAACGATCCTGAGCAGCCGCTATCGAACGACGGTCTCTATCAACGTGTCGTTCGGCCCACTGGCATACTCCGTTGGGACCTGGAGCTTCCCGCCAATCGCCACGGCAGTCAGGCCTTCGACGTCCATTACGACTACACGATGGAATTCGATCGCAGCCGCATTCCGACCACTCAGAATATGCTCGCGGAGATGCAAGCCGATTACCACGATGCTCCGTCGGGTATTGGTGGCGGAGGTTTTGGAGGTGGCGGCGGCGGATTCGGTGGTGGTGGCGGATTTGGCGGAGGCGGACAATGGTCAGAGCTGATACAGTGTGTCACCTTGCCGCGAGCCTGCACGTTAGCCGGGCTCGCGGCTCCGCCTAGGGTCGATGCAGGCAGAGCCGAGCGTAGCAATCGCCAAGTTGAGAGCCAAGCCGAGCAAGCCAGGATGAAAGCCTGCGACGCGCTCATGACCGAGGGCAAGCAAGAGGAAGACGACCGTCAGCCCTGCGATGATCCCGGCAAGTGTGGGACCACTTCGCATGGCCTTCCAATGGAGACCAAGGAAGAAGGCTGGAGCCAATTGGACAAGGAGGTCGAACTTGCGGTCTAGCAACGTGACGAGTGTCGTACCGCGAAGCGCGATCGCGAGATATATCATCGCGGCAACCAAGACCCAGGAACTGATCTTTCCAACAAGCGTCAAGTGTTTGTCGGATGCGCTCCGGTTGATGTGCTGGCCGTAGATATCCTTGGTTAGCATCGATGAGATGGACAGCAACACTGAGTCCGCAGTGGACATGATCGCTGCGAGAATCGCCGAAAAAAGAACTACCACCAGCCATCGGCCGAACAGCGATCCCTCCTGGACTCGCCGGCACACGACCGTCAACAAAGTATCCGAACGGTCGATCGTAACAATCTCGCCTGCATCATTCACATGTTGTGTGATGAGTCCTGGGATATGAGCGAGTCCCATCACGCCAACAATCAAAGCGATCAAAGCAGTAGTGAGCGGCAGGAAGGCCATCACGCACAGACTTCTCCGCAAGCCGCTGGCCGAATTGGACGCGTAGATCCGTTGAATGGCCTGCGGATAAAGCGCGCCGCCCATCCCGACGAGCAAGACGTAGCTGAGCCACTCCCGCGATTTAGACCATCCCGGCGCGGCGACTTTCTCGGGCTGCTCGGCAATGATTATATTGGTGGCCGCTTCGATAGAGCCGAACTCTCGCAGCACAAGAACGAACAGTATCACAAAGCCTGCCAGTAGCACGGCTCCCTGAATCGCATCCGTCCAAGCCACGGCGCGGAAGCCGCCGAGTGTTTCGTAAACAACGATGATCAATGCCAAGACAACAACGCCGGCAGCATGCGCACGCTTGGGATCGTAATCGGTCAGCCCTTCGACGGCGTTTCCCATCGCAATGAACTGAGCGAGCAGGAAATTCGCGATAGCGACTACCATCAGAATCGAAGCAAGGGTGCTCAGAATTGGCGAACCAAAACGATATTGCAGGAAGTCCGTAGGCGTGATGAAACCATGCTCCTTCGATAGCCGGAAGAGCTTTGGCGCGAGTAGTAGATAGAACACGACGATCGCCGTCATGAAGTGAATACTCATCGTCCAGGAAAAGCCGACTCGATAAGTCTTCCCGGTGAACCCGAACAACGTGTTGCCGCTGTACTGTGTCGAGTAAAGCGTCAGCAGCAAAACGAGAAAGCCGATCCCCTTGCCGGCCAGATAGAAGTCCCGCAGCGAGTCCGCCTTCCTCGCCCGAAAACCGAGAAAGCCAATGACGACAAGGCTGGCCAGGTAGCAGCCGATGAACAGCAGTTCGGGGGTATTGAACGGGACGAGCCGATCACTCATCGCTCGCCTCCGCCGTTGTCTCACTAGGCCACGGCTCGCGAAGCAACCACGCCGTGTAAGCGGAAATTGCCGCGGAGAAGAGCAGCGATGAAAAGACCCACGCCGGTACGCCCGACACGATTGTCATGGCGCTCGGTAGGAAACGCCAGTACCAAGGAATTGCCATGACCAGCAACAATGTATAGATCAACCAGACTCGCGACGTAACGAACATAGGCACTCGCGAGCTACCTGTTTCCTGAGTTGGCTCGCCATTCAGGCGGCAATTCGATCGGGAGCGTCACGGACACGAGAGTTCCTTTGCCCAACTCGCTTTTTATGGTCGCTCTGCCACGCAGTAAACGCGCCCGTTCTCGGATGCCCTCGAGGCCGAAGTGTTGATCGCCGACGTTGGCTGCTTGGAATCCAACGCCGGAGTCTTCGATTTCTACGACGACGCTCGATTCGCATTGCTTCATGCGCACCTTGGCTTCTGCAACCTTGGCGTGCCGTCTGACGTTGTTCAAGGATTCCTGTACGATACGAAACAGAGTCCCCTCCAACATCGGGTCCAGCCGGTGGAACGTGACATCGTGTGTAAAGATGACGGCTAGCCGATCGGCCGCTTGCTCTTCTTTCACGAGGTAATTCAGCGCTTCAACGACTCCCATTTCGTCGATAATCATCGGTCGGAGTTCTGTGATCATGCGGCGACCCTCGTTGATCGCCTTGCGGAGCAACCCGCGCAATAGGATCACTTCTTGAATGCAATCAGCGTCAGTTTCCTGCAACTCCTCGATGATGCCCTCCACCGCCATCTGGGCACCGACAACATCTTGCACAAGTCCGTCGTGTATATCGTACGCCACCAATTGCAGAAGACGTTCGTGATGCCGGACGAGATGTCGCTCGGATAGCTTGCGTTCGGTGATGTCTTCGAGCAGCCCCAGTACTTGGGCTGCGTTGCCCTCGTCGTCTCGGCTGGCGACAACTTCTCGGCGATGCACCCATCGCCAACGGCCGTCTTGATGCCGAATGCGGAAGTCTGATTCGGCTGTTTCCCCATCTGCCGCTAGCGTGACGCGCGTCTCGCCATCGCGGGCTCGGATCGCATCGTCTGAATGCACACGTTGCGAAAAGAACTTGGCACCCTCCGCACAGACTTCGTCCGCTGAGTACCCGAGAAGAGAGGCCGAGTGGGCATTGACGTGCGCAAAGCTGCGCTCCGGTAGATCGACGACGTATGCAAACACCGGCAACAGATCCAACAAGGAGCCGTTAAGCTGCGAAGGATCGAAACGCCGGGAGTTAGTAGACATCGGCAGCGCCCAGGCAACCTCCATAGGTAGCAGCGAAATCCAGGGCGGTATAGCGAGCCGAAAGGATCGGCTTAGGATCGTTCTGGAAATAACTGTCCGGTTTTCCGTGGCGTAAGCTTCCAGCTTGCGATAATGCGGGATCGCAAGCTGGAAGCTTACGCCACTTATTTCTCGAACGATCCTTAGCCGAACCAGCCGCCGCCACCTTTGAAGTCTTTCAAAGCCTTCTCTTCGTCAGCTACGATCTTGAACACTTTGTTCAAACGTGTGATCTTGAAGACTTCAAGCACATTCGGAGTAATACTGCAGAACTTGAGATCGACGGTTGCAGCCTTGGACTTCTTATTCAGAAGCACAAGCTTGCCGATCATGGCCGACGACATGAACTGTACGCCCTGGAAGTTGACCAGCAGCTTCTTGTTCGTCTCTGCCGCAGCAGCCATCTCCATCATTTCCTTCCCGATTTGCTGGATCCTAGCTTCGTCCAGGATCTTCGCATCGGTGAAGCTCACGACCAATACGTCTTCCTCTTCTCGCGACGTCAGTGCCGACATAGTGGTTTTCCGTTCTCGTGGTCTCAATCAAGCGGCTGAACTACGTCCGGTATCCCGAACTTCCATATGCGTAACAACTTATCATGGCAACCGCGCGGATGCAATCAACCCCGTCACGATTTACCGGCCTGGGGCTTGCCGCTGGTCGGCTTTCAGGTCCACATACTGCGGTCCAGCATGCGATAGTTGACCGCTTCATGCAAGTCGGATTCCCGGATGTTCGGGCTGTCGTCCAGGTCTGCAATCGTGCGGGCAACGCGGATGACCTTGTCGTGCGCCCTCGCGGAAAGCCCTAACTCATTGACGCTAGATTTCAACAGATTTGCACATCGTTCGTCAAGCGGGTAAAAGCGGCGAATTTGCTGCGATTTCATTTGTGCATTGCAGCGTACGGCGGTCTCTTCGAATCGCTCCTGTTGCCTTTTTCGTGCGGAAACAACTTGTTCCCGCATTTCCTCGCTTTTCGTACCCGGTTTCCCGTCGGTCAACTCGGTAAATGGGACCGCTGGCACTTCGATATGCATGTCGATTCGATCAAGTAAGGGGCCGCTAACCTTCGCCATATACCGCTCGATTTGAGGGACTGAGCAATGACAATCGCGACGCGGATCGTTCAGATAGCCACAGGGGCACGGGTGCGGTGTTTATGAGTTACCAAACTATGCAAATATTCGTGTAAGTCGTTTGCTCAATGTCTTCCGATACTCATTTCGCGCGAGTATGTCGGTACTGGTTTTCTTCTTCAGCGTATACATCTCGCCATCGAATTTGATGGTTGATTCGGAGTCGGGTTTCTTCGTGGCCTGTGTTGCCGAGACGGCGAACGAGATGAAGCACACGACTGCCAGATAGCATGGAGTCACAAGGGCGCGCGTTGTCATGGTTCTTCCTTGCATTGGTAAAATCGTTCTGCAAGTGCGCCTACCAGCCCCCCGGTCGAGGCCATGCCGAACACAAAGACAGCAGAGCCAACAAGGGTCACTACCGGCATCGTGCCCAGCCCGTTTGTGATGATGTACCACGCTGTCGCAACACATCCGATCACCGTGAATAACGCACCGCCTCGCTTGCAAAGTCTCTTACGCCCGCTCAAGCGAACGATATAGGCAGCGAGTCCTCCGATGGCAAACGGATAGACGACAAACGCAACAATGGCAAGAATACGCCAGCCGGTAGGGGACATCAGCAGGTAACGCTCCTTTCGTTTGGAAAACATCTAAGTTATCCAGACTTTTCGCGGTTGGCGAAGTCGTGCCTTTTCAAGACCATCGTAAAAATACCGGCGACCAAGGGGGAATCTTCCGCCGCTTCGCCTGCTCGAGGGGGTGCTCTCGTACGTCGTGGGCATTTCACACGTTATGGCGATTTTGTTGGTTTTCTCTGGGTGTTTTGGGTGTTTCAAGACTAGTATAAGTATTGGAAAAACGCTTTACAGCTGTTTATGGGGAACACAGGGATAGCAGCGTGGAAAACTGGCAAGGAACTGTGACCTCCTCCCCTAAACTTGATCCATGTTAAGAAAGCGTGTATTAACTATTTCCCGATTGCCTGGGGTGGATAGTGTAGTTGAGGTCGGAGCAGAATTGGCGTCGGGTGATG
>PBSM01000023.1 GCA_002726245.1 Planctomycetaceae bacterium
AACGGAATTTGACCAAGGGTGCGTTCACATTGAAGTTTTACGCTTTCTACGACTTCGTCCCCTCCGAGCTTGCTCGGAGGGGACGAAAGCGTTCGATTTCAAAGTTCATACAAATTCACCCGAATTCCATTTGGTGCTAGTGTCGTAGTAGCGCGTGTTCGCGGTAGCCAGGATCAATCACTGGTCTCGAGCTTTGGTAGTAATAGTTATAATAGAAGCCGAGTTTCTTGTTGTGGTAAGCGCCCGCTATTCAAGCTCACCAATCCAACACGATGAAACGCGATCGACAAATACCAAGCTGCCCCTTAATACTGTTTGCAGTAGTGGTATGTTCCGGCGAAGTTGCGTCTGCAGACGCTTACAAAGAAGGCGTCCTGCCGTATGTACGAAAGTACTGCGTGGAATGCCACACCGGCAAGGAAGCTAAAGGCGAGCTGGATCTCACTCGTTATGCGAATGCCAGTGATGTCGCAGCCAGCTCTCGCCGCTGGAACAGTATCGCTGAGTTCATTCGCAACGGCGAGATGCCACCGGAAGATGCGAAGCAGCCTACGATCGATGAACGCAATTCCGTTGTAGCAACAGTCGAGGCAATACTGCTCGCCGAAGCCCAAAAGCATGCGGGCGATCCGGGAGTCGTTCTGCCGCGGCGGCTCTCCAACACGGAATACGATCTGTCGATTCGTGAGTTGACCGGCGTTGATATCCGACCGACCAAGGACTTTCCCGCCGACCGGCTGGAGGTGAAGGCTTTGACAATACAGGCGAAGCGCTCGGGATGTCACCAAATCTTCTGAAGAAGTATCTATCCGCCGCACACCTCGTTGCCAACCACTTGGTGTTGAAGCCCGATGGGATTTCGTTCGCCCCGTATCCAGTCACCTCATACAACGAGCGAAAGAAGCTCACCGAGCAAGCGATCATCGACTTCTACAACAGTCACACCGTCGATACGCTTCAGTATCTTGAAGCCGCTTGGCGTTATCGGTATCGCAGTGACGACCAGCAGGACATAAGTATCGAGCAGTGGGCGGAGACTCGAGGGCTCAGTGGCAAGTATTTTGGAATCGTTTGGAAGACATTGGCTGAAGCATCGTCGCGGTCAGGATTTCTGAAGGAACTCGGACAAGTGTGGGAGGCTGTTCCCGCGCCTCTCGACGCTTCGCACCGTCCCTCGGAATTGCTCGAACTGTGGGATTTCGTTGAGTTCGAGAGGCGTGTTCTTTCGTCGCCGCCTCAGCAGCTCATTCGCTCGAATGCCGGTAACTGGCCGATCAGCCATTTGGACTTTCGAGCAAAGACGGCTGCAAGCCGCGATAAGTTCGAACGCAGTACGCTGAAGAATGAAACACTGCTGAATGTCGTGAAAGTCTCCGCGCCGGCAGCGAATGACAAATCGCAACCGTTCTCCGCATTCATCCGGTTCGATAACGCGTTTTCTGACGGTGACAACTACGTCATTCTCAAGCGACCGTTATTTAGCTTGGCCAACCATTTGCCAAGGAACGAAGCTGACGAAAAGGAACACCACAAGGTTCAATCACTGCGAAGTGTTCTGGAGCAGTCGAATCCGGACCTCGTCGAAGCGCTGGGCTTCGGCAAACATCCGCAGGGTAGTGAGATCGATCCGAAGTGGTTTGTGGTGAAGACTCCGGCCATCATTGAGATTCCGATCACAGTCGAGATGCAACGGGAACTAGCTGGCAAGAGTTTGCTGATGCCATGTCAGCTGGATCCAGAGCACAGCAGGAATGGCAGTGTGTTCGTGCGACACTCGATTCGTGAACCCGCTCTGCATAAGTTCACCAAAGATGTGGAACACTTGATCTACGGCGATAGTGAGACGACTCGGAGCTTGGCTGCATCTGCCGAGGTGTTCTGTAACGCGTTCCCAAATCGCTTCTTTTATGTAGACAACGGCCGAGGCCTTGCGGCTGGACTTCATTTGGTCGAAGGATTCTTCCGGGATGACCGTCCGCTCGTGGAAAAGGTCTTGAGTGACAACGAAAATGCAGAGCTCAACCGATTGTGGCAGGAGCTGGACTTTGTCACGCAGAGTGCCGAAACGTTGCTTCGAGGATTTGTATGGTTTGAGCGATCTGAAAGAGAAGTCCTGCATGACAAGCGGTTTGATTTTCTGCGAGCGGAAGACCCGCAGCTTGTCGAGAACAGTTTGTTAAACAAGTTCGAAAAGTTGTATCTGGATAAGATGGGGATCAAACGAGTCGGCGATACGCTTGAAGCTGCGTCGGCTGACCAGAAATACGAAATGATTCACGGATTCTTCGAGCAGATTCGGCACGGACTCAAGCTGCAGGGTGATTCGACGAAGCTTGCCGAACAGCGAGCACTGACGGATCTTGAAGAACTGGCTCGACGAGCGTATCGTCGTTCGTTGAGTTCGCAAGAGCGAGATTCGCTCTATTCGCTCTACGGCAAGCTGCGAGAGGAGGGTCAGGGGGTTGAAGATGCGATTCGCGGCGTATTAACCGCCGTCTTCATGTCCCCGGACTTTTGTTATCGATACAACGCCGTGTCCGATGGAAAAGAGATCTATCCATTGAGCGACGACGATCTGGCGAGCCGGTTAAGCTATTTCCTCTGGTCTTCCCTGCCGGATGACGAATTGCTGGAAGCAGCGGCGGAAGGCAAACTTCAAGATGAAGACAACTTAGTCGCGCAGACGAAACGCATGCTGAAGGATCCAAGGATCTCCGCATTCGCGCGCGAGTTCTTCGGCCAGTGGCTGCGTTATCGAGATTACTTGTCGAAGGATCCAATCAACGCGGCTGCGTTTCCCGGTTACGATGACGAGCTGCGTGAGGCGATGTTCGATGAGCCAACGCGACTTGCAAGTCATCTCATCCAGATGGACAAGCCGATTACAGACCTCTTGAATAGCGATATGACATTCGTCAACGGTGCGCTGGCGAAACATTACGGAGGCGAATTGGAAAGACAATATCAAGAGGCAGCCCGAGTTCATCCCGAGCAAGCGTGGCATTCGGTAACAGGATTGAAGAAAGCAGGCCGGGGCGGCTTGTTCGGCATGGCAGTCATCCTGACGAAGAACTCTGCCGGTGAACGGACGAGCCCGGTGAAGCGCGGGTTCTGGAGCGTGCATCATTTGCTGGGGCAGCATTTCCCGCCGCCGCCGGCCGATGTTCCCGAACTCCCCAAAACCGAAAAGGGAGCGACGCGTACGATTCGGGAATTGCTGGCCGATCACGTCTCGGATGCCCAGTGTGCTCGATGTCACACGCATTTCGACAGCTTGGGCCTTGCGATGGAGGGTTTTGATCCCATTGGTCGCGTGCGGACGAGGGATAGCGTCGGGCGGCCGATCGACAATGTGGCCGAGTTGCCAAGTGGTGAGTCTGCTAAAGGAATTCCAGGGCTGATCGATTATATTAACGAGCACCGCCGTCAGGATTTCGTTCGGACGATGTGCCGTAAGTTCCTTGGCTATGCCTTGGGACGATCTGTGAAACTCTCAGATCAGCCTCTGTTAACTGAAATGGAAATGGCATTGAAGAACAACGACTATCGATTTTCTGTGCTGTTTGAAATCACGGTCGGCAGTCCTCAGTTTCGCAAGCAACGCGGACGAGACTTTGTGGCAGCCGGCCGGTAATCGCGACGATACAACGAACTAAGACAAGTCCTCGTAGAGAACCTCCGTCATGGATTCAGATAACAAATCACCTCGGATCTCAAGGCGTGTTGTGTTGCGTGGCTTGGGAGCAAGTGTCGCGTTGCCGTGGCTCGAATCGGGAAAGCTGCTCGGTGCTGAGAGTGGTCACGCCGCGCCGAAGCGATTTGCGTTCCTCTTCTTCGGTGACGGTATTCATCCACCTGAATGGTGGTCCAAAGGAAGTGGCTCAACGATGGAGTTGGGACCGGCCTTTGCTTCCCTGGAGTCGGTAAAAGAAAAGGCGAACTTCATTCATGGGCTGCGGCATCCTGATGACGTAGTCGGCGGTCATGCGAAGGGTGCCGCGGGGATTCTGACCGGCATTCAGCCGCGGAGTGGACGGAAGATTCAGGCCGCTACAAGCATGGACCAGATTCTCACTCAGCGTCTGGGCGACGACACGGTACTGCCTAGCTTGGTGTTGGCCTGCGAGCGTCCTGTCAGCGGATTCCATGAATCCAGTTACTCGATGATGTATGCATCGCATGTTTCCTGGAGTTCGCCGGTTTCTCCCGTGCCATCTGAGTTATATCCATCGCTGGCATTCGACAGTTTGTTTGAGAGCAAGAACAGTCGGACCGATCAGAGTGTTCTCGATCACGTACTGGAGCAGTTGAACGATGTTTCGAACCGAGTCTCGTATTCGGACAAGTCGAAGATTGACGAGTATGCAACCTCCGTCCGCGAAGTTGAGCAGCGGTTGGCGAAGATGCAGGAGCGTCCGGGCGAAGAATTCGCTGAAGATGACACGATCAATGGGAAGCGACCTGCCGATGGCCTGCCGAATCAAATCGACGAGCATTCACGTGTGATGTGTGACATTGTCGCGTTGGCATTCCAGACGGATCGAACACGTATTGCAACCTTGCTGTTGACAAACAATCTTTCCGGGCAGGTCTATCCGTTCTTAGGCTTGAACGTGGACCATCATAACTATTCGCATGGCTGGCAGAACAAAGAGTATGCATCGATCACTCGCTTCTGGGTTGAGCAGTATGCGTACCTGGTGCGCAAGCTGGATTCGATGCAGGAAGGCGATGGCACGGTCCTGGACAACTCGTGCATCATGATGGCCAATGAACAGTGGACGGCCCACAGTGCTCCGAGAGTCCCTTTGATTATTTCCGGCAGCCTGTCCGGTACTCTTCAGACGGGCCGCACCCTGGAATACGAATCCGCCAAGGAACGCAAGATGTCCTCGCTCTGTTTAAGCATCATGGACCGCATGGGCGTCGCCCTGCCCCACTTCGGCAATGCAACAGAGCATCTGGTTGGGATTTAGGTTGCTGTCGAAAGTCGCTTGCTGGAGTTCGCTGTGCTCTGATCTCATTGAGGACGAGTCTTGGACTTCGCTTCTGTTGAGTATCATCTGTCGATCATGCTGTTGGTCACCGCGATGGTGGGGATGGGAGCGACGCTTACCGTCCAGGAATTCGGTGACATCTGCCGCGCTCCACATGGCGTCCTGTCGGTCCTGATCGCTCAAATCGTAGTTACGCCTCTGCTGGCCATCGCCTTAGCCTACCTGTTTCGATTGCCTTCGGGAGTTTCATTCGGGCTGTTGTTGATCGCGGCGATGCCGGGCGGCTTGTTTTCCAATCTGATTACCTACTTCGGACGCGGCAATGTGGCCTTGTCGATCACGGCGACGGCAGTCTCAACTTTGCTGTGCCTGATTAGCACCTCATTCGTCTTGCGAGTCTACGGAGCAACCTATTTGCCAGATGACTTTGCCATGCCGGTAGGACGGATCCTCTTCGAGATTGCCTGCTTCCTGCTGTCTCCACTGCTTCTCGGCATGGCGATCCGCCGAGTTTGGCCGGACCAAGCTCCCTTTGTGAGCCGCAACTTTATCCGGCTGAGCGCGATCTTACTCGGCTTGTTCGTTGTGGGTGCGATTGGCAGCGGGCGAATTGAAATCGCCAGTCATGGCTGGCGGACTCCATTGGCACTTCTGCTGTTTGGTGCCTTATCGATGTGGACGGGAGTTGGCGTCGCCACGCTGTTTCGTCTGTCGCCCGACGATCGATTCACCGTGTCTATCGAGGTTCAGGTACGCAACGGCAGCTTGGCTTTATTGCTCAAGGCGGCCTTGTTTCCCGCCGTAGCAGATGTCGCAGATCCGATTGGAGACGGCGTATTGTACGTGGTCCTTTTCTACGCCGGCGCCTCGTTGGCGCTCGGCGCCTACGAAGCTTGCATAAAGCGTCTGAAGTGGGGAATTCTCTACGCGGAGTCTCGTCCCGAAAAAGAGCCGGCTTGATCGCAGCTGATGGCGGAAAAGCGTCGGCCTCCGCGTGTGTCTTATTTGCGTCCCATTTTCACGAGATTTCGGCACTTCGATTTAGAGACGGCAATGATGTTGGCGACAGAACACCGTCTTGGCCCAGCAATACTCTGTTAGGATCCTACCCGAGAGGGCTTCCCTTTGACATCATGCATGGATTGGAATACCGTGGTTGGAGTGATATTCCGCCGCCGTGCAAGATTCTTCGTACTGAACCTGCGGGTCGCCGCTGGTTTCTTGGCGTTGACGGGGGTCGTCATATCGTCGTTCGGGATCACCTTGGTGCCGCAGCCATCGAGAACCGCAAGTGGACCGTACCCGTGCCAAGGAGGAACTTGTGGCTGTGCAACGGCAGAGCGATGTTGGCGAAGCTGTCGCTGCACGACGCTTACCGAGCGGCTGCGTTGGGCTAATGAAAACGGCGTTACGCCACCCAACTTCGTGCTGCTACAACTTGCCACGGAAAGAGCACAGGCGAAATCGAAACCTCGAGCGTGTTGTTCCACTTCGCATGATCAGAGCAAACCGGTTGCGTGCGAGACACGTGCCGAAGTGACTGCGCCGGTCGATATGGTATTACTTGAGTCGGTAAACCGCTGCCGCGGCTTGGCCGCCTACGTGGCCATCTTCGGGGGCGCAACCTGCGAGGCGATACCGCAACTCCCACAAGTGGAACATCTTCTCAGCGAGTGCTTGCCAATCATCGACATAATGATTGGCTCATGTTCCCGATCTCCTCCGACGCCTCCTCCTCGCGTCATCGTGTGAATTCGAAGTTTTTTCAACGGTTGCGTTGGGAAATCCGCGCCGAGTTTAATTATCTCGACGGTTTTCCGGATGCGCCTACTTGATCACACACCTGACTACTCGACTCGCTCGTTGGTGTGCGCGCGTTATGGTTCTTGCGGCACATCGCGCAGGTCGGGTGATTCCACCGATAGACTTTGAGGAGATTAGCCATGAAGAATCGCAACGGCTTCACGCTTGTTGAATTACTTGTTGTTATCGCGATCATCGGCATCCTGGTGGCTCTGCTGCTGCCTGCCGTTCAGGCGGCAAGAGAAGCAGCCCGAAGGATGAGTTGTTCGAACAACCTAAAGCAGTTGTGCCTGGCAATGCACAATTACGAGTCCACGCACCGGGTGTTTCCGCCCGGACAGCTTGGTTTTCCGTGGGTGTTCTCTGCCCACTCGCAATTGTTGCCCTTTGCGGAACAGGAGAACTTGCAAGAGCTGCTGGATTTCAACGTGCCCCCGCTGACCTTTGGCGGATCGTTCCCACAAGCGTTGCCGAATGAGCTTGCGGCTCAAAACGACTTGAAGATTCTGTTGTGCCCCAGCGATGGCGACCGCGTGCCAGGTTCGACATTCGGGGCGATCAGCTATCCGGCCTGCTCGGGATCTGGGCTCGTCAACAATGGTTCTTCGGCGAATTCCGATGGGATCATTTTCGCGCGGTCAAGTATCGGATTCCGGGACGTGCTGGACGGAACCTCACAAACTGCGGTTTTTAGTGAGAGCTTGTTGGGCTCGGGCAGCAACACGCCTGGAAGCACGCCTGTGACGCGAATGCGGCAGGTCGTGGAACTGCCGATGGGAACGCCCACCACGCCCGCCGCATGCGCCGCTTCCACGAATTGGTCCGGGCAGCGTGGTGCGAAGTGGATCAACGGGCATTATGCCGACACAATGTACAACCACTACTTCGGCCCCAACTCTGAGACGCCAGACTGTAACAACGGTTTTCACAACTACGCGTTGACGGCCGCCCGCAGCCTTCATCCAGGCGGTGTACAGTTGGCCTTGTGTGATGGAAGCGTTCGCTTTGTGAGCGAGACGGTGGACCTCACGCTATGGCGGGCTCTGGGCAGCCGCGCAGGTGGCGAAGTCATCGGTGAGTACTAAACTAAACTAAACACAACCTCTTCCTTGTAAGGAAATCGATCATGCGTTTGCTACATGTCGTTCTTCTTGGATTCGGATTGTTGGCCCTCACGTCTTGCAGCAGAACGCAAGAGCAGCAACTGCGTTCCCAAGCGGCTGACGATCGTCCCTTGGCGAACCAACCGGATTTGCACGAGCCGTCGGGTGTCCATTCCAGTGGTCACGTTCATGCGGAGCATGATCACACAGACGGTCATCCACAGAACGCTCACGAAGCAGGTGGCCACCAAGGCCCGACGGACGCGGATCATCACGGGAGCCCACTCGTCGCCACAAGCAGCCATGAGAGACACGGCGAATCGCACGGGCGTTCCGAGCCGCAGCATCGAGATCATGCCGGACACAATGGTCACCAGCATTCCGGGGAGCAGCATGCCGGCGAAGAATCGAAGCACATCGCGATCGGAGACAAGGTGCCCGATTTCGAGGTCACCATCAATGGCAAGAGTCTCAAGCTGAGCGATCTACAAGATAACGGATCGTTGACCGAAGACGGTACATTGGTGCTGACGTTCTGGTGTTCCTTCTGCCACAGTTGTCGGCACGTTGAGCATCGCCTAGATGAACTCGCCAAGCAGTATAAAGGCAAGGTCGGTGTCATCGCTCTGGATGCAAGTGCGGGCGAAACCACCGACGGCGTTGCCAAATTCGTGAAAAAGAACAAACTCACGATGCCGATCGCTCTCGACGCAGACGGAACGGCTGCGGACATCTTCGGGGTTCGCGTGACGACAACAACGGTCGTTATCGACGGCAATGGCGTGTTGCGATACTGTGGCCAATTCGGCGACGATCAACATGCCTTTGCCACGGACGCCCTCAAGGCAGTGCTCGCGGGCGAAGACGTTCGCCTGGAGAAGACGGGACACAAGGGCTGACCGATCGCGCGTACTTAGTCTCCGTGCGAGGCTTTCCTTTCCCGCTTAGAACGTCCCGCCACGGGTCCCCAAGCGTGTAATTCGGTGTTTCATCAATCGACCGTTCGGGAACGTGGGGATCCCCCCGTTGTCGGAGTTGGCATGTTCTGGGTTGCTCGCCTCTTCACCAAGGGCGCCGATGATGTAGGATGTGATGCCCCATGACCTCCCAGCACGACAAGGCGAAGCGGTGGCGACCAAGGTTCTCGGTCAGGACGTTGGTGGCCACGCTGGTGTGTCTGTTCTTCGGTTGCTGGCTGCTAACCGCAAGAAGCGGTATGAAAGATGTAGTCGCGCATGTCAAAGCGGTGTCGCCTCCACTGCAAGTCTACGATCGCATTCTCGAGACGATTGAGAACCAATCCGCCGTTCTCCCATTTGTAGTTTTGGTTGACCAGTGGCACGGAACGTCCGCGGAACCATTCAAGACACAGCGGCGCTACTACTTCTGGTTCTTCGGCTACGTTGCCAAGCTGCCGTATGAGGGGGAAGTCGAACACGGTTTCCGTTGATTAGCATGATCACTCGCGATTTTTCTGGGCTTCGAATCGGGGGATTGGTAAATGACGGGATGAATGAAGAGTGGGATAAAGCTACAGATCGTCGTAATTGACGCTCGGATCGCTGGTCGTTGAATTCTCGTTGTTGCAGATGAATTCACCCGTCACGTAATTGTATCTCCAAGCAGTTCCTTCAACGTCATTGCCTTCAAGCGGATCCATTGTTGACATGGTGACGACGGCGTTGGTCGCGGGTGCAACAGGGCACTTCGGAAAGGAGTGACGTATGTAGGGCGCAAGGTCGTTCTTGAACGTTGCCTCTGTTCCGTCGGCACCCGGTAGCGTCGCTTGCAATTCAGCCCGGTACATTTCGATAGCGTCACGTACAACGGAGAGAGTCCGTTTGACTCCGCTGTCGGTGGCGTCCCCTGTGTTCTTGAACGCCTTCGAGGCGGCAGCTATCAGAATCCCCAGGGGTGGTGTAACTTTCTTTCTGTACTTTCAACTGTTTGACATTGCCGCCTTGCGTTTCGTGAGCCTGCGAACGAAAGGCAAGGCGGCAATGTTGGCGG
>PBSM01000024.1 GCA_002726245.1 Planctomycetaceae bacterium
GAAATAACTGTCCGGTTTTCCGTGGCGTAAGCTTCCAGCTTGCGATAATGCGGGTTCGCAAGCTGGAAGCTTACGCCACTTATTTCTCGAACGATCCTAGGTCACTTTCGCCGAAAGTGACCTCGAAAACCATTGGTTTTCGTTCGGCACGTTTTTGTTCGGCTGAAGTCACTTTCGGCGAAAGTGACCAACCTCGGGAAGCTACTTGCTGCTCAGGGAAAACGCTCCGTCCCACTCGGCAGGTGGTTGGTTCTCGTGTTGGGCCATTTGGTCCAACAGGAAGCGGCTCGGACCATCTTCCGACGGCATCTGCTCGAGGGTCCGTCGCGCCTGATCCCAGTTACCGGCGATGACAGCGTCGAGTGCCTTTTCGTGAAGTGTAATCGTTTCGTTTGTTACATCGGGCGACACAGCTTCCGGCGGTAACAAACCGAAGACGTTGATGGCAACATCCATCCCCTTGGGTCGAATCCGTGCCAGACGCCTCACACGCCCCTCGGACGGACTCAACGAGCGTCCCACCCATTCAGCCGTCGCCTCGTCGATACAGATCGGCACTCCAAGCTGCTTCGTCAGCCCCTCCAGTCGCGCCCCCTGATTCACGCCAGGTCCAAAGACTCCGACCTTGGCTTGCTTGGTCGTACCGATCTGGCCCGTCCATGTACAACGCCCATCCCCACTGAGAACCCGTGTAGCAAACTAGAAGAATCCGCACCGCCGTCGAGGAATCCGCGATAGATGTCCAGAGCCGCGCGGCAGGCCGGGACCGGCCCTTCTTCCAAGGTGACAGGCCATCCCCAGAAGCCGAGCGCTGCATCACCTTGGAAATCCGCGATCGTACCGGTTCTGTCCAAGATACCATTGGCCATCACGCCTAGCGCGGCACTCACGCTCTGCAACAGAGCCTTCAGATCATGCGCCATCAGCTCTGCCTTCTGCGAGAAGCCTCGGACGTCACAGAACAGCACGAAAATGTCACGTTCCGCCGGCGTGAGCACGTCTTCGTCGTTGATCAAATTCTCAATGACGTTCGGCGAGAAGAAGCTTCTTAACTGAGTCTTCTGCTCCTGTAGCAAACGCACTTGCCGGACTGAACCGATAAATTGAGCGACGAGTTCCGTGAAGCGCAAATCCGCCTTTAGCTCATCCTCCGACGCAATCATCCCACCGTCGGCCGCTCCTTTGCTGGAGACATAGAGGCACCAACCTCGACACGAATCGCCTCGAATCGGCGCACAGAAAGCCCAACCCAAACCATCGGTCATTGTGAACTGCGCACCTCCGGCGTCACCGCTGAAGACATGCATGTGACTTGTCAAGCGAGTCAGTGCGGCAAGAATCAGTCGGCGGCTAGGTTGGAATCGTCCTTCGAAATCGGGGCGAGTTTCGACGCGCATCATGACCGGCTTCGGAAGCGTGTCCGCAGGAGACCCTTCAGGCGGAAGCTCCGACGATTCGAAATGAGCAACTGCAACACCCTCGGCGGCCGGCATCGTCTTCAATAAGACACCAGCCAACTGAACGCCAACTCTTCGTCGGACCGTGACTGAGAGATTAACTCTGGCAAATCAGAAAGCAATTCCATCTGGTGCTGGGCGTTGGCGAAGGAAACATCATGCAGTTCGCCCGACGTGTACGCCTGCTCCATGACGTCGTCGTTGATCGAATCAGGCCCCTCCTGCCCCGCGAATATCTCGGTCTCTGCTCGCAAGACGTTCGTTGCCACACCAAATGTCGTTTCACCAATTCGGAACTGATCTCCTTCGTAGATCGACAACGTCTTTCCAACTTGGCCGTCGTAGACGATTGGGTTGCGAGCCGCTTCGGCGCACTTGACGTGTAGTCGCTCCCCATCCCAATACAAGTCGGCATGCTCGCGAGACACTTTGGCATCCCAAACGATCGCCAGTCCTGCCTTGGGGGCCCGTCCGACCCTCAGTACGTCGCCCTGGCGAAGAGTGTGATTGAGTTCGTGTGCGCCATCGATTGAGCGTATATAAAGCTCGACATTCTCCATCGTCCGTCATCCTTACTTCAAATTGTCCTCGCCCCATCCGGCCAAGTGACGCAATTACATTTACCACTCGAATTCTTCGTTAGGCTTTCCGATTATCAGTTCTGGTAGGCCAAGCGATTCAAGTTCCCGTATCACTTGGTCCTGAAACGCCGGCTTGATGTGAACGGCAATGACAGGCAGTTCGCGTCCTAATTTCGCATACTCTTGCGCGAACAGTTCCGGAGTGAGATGTCGCGCCTTGTCCGCCAGCCAACGCATCCCATTCGGAAACGCTGCTTCTAGAAAGACCGCTTTTAGATGCGGCTTGCTCGCCGCAACCTGCCAGATTGCATCGGTTGACGACGTGTCGCTGATAAAAGCGACAGCCGACTGATCGTCTTCCACGACAAAGCCGAACGTTGGAAGAACATGATTCAGTAAAACCGGTGTCACGGAGAGCGAGCCGATGGTAACCGATTGTTGAGGTTGCAAACCGACAAACCTGAGGAAGGGCGACTCTTCGTACGACAGACGAATCAAGTCTGGCCACACTCGATCGTTGAAGATATCACGCAACAACGACTCGCGCACCGCATCGCTTCCATACACCGTGGGACACGCCTCGCCCAGCTGAAAAACGTTGTCGAGAAAAATCGGCAGCGACGCGACGTGATCCAAATGGGCGTGCGAAAGAAAAACGTGCTCGATCTTACGCTGTTTGTCCAGGCACGAGACAAAACCGATGCAACCAGCATCGATCGCCAAGTGTTCTTCAATCACGTACGACGCCGTGAACTGCGGCCCGTTAGGGTTATCGACTGACGAGCCCAGTAGTTTAATCTTCATAACACTCCCGCCCATCTTGTCTGCCCACTCAGGCGTCACTGATTGTACCCTATTCCGAGCAACACGTGAAAGTTACGGTTGAGCGTCGAAGCCAACATGAGATTGGGGAGAAGAAAATGGGACACGGAGAAGAGCAGTCAGTACTTCTTGTCCGTGTCCCAACCCTCTTCAATCATCCATCAATCCAGTCGAGTGAGCCCTTTCGATCATTGTCGAGAACCTTCCGTTTCAGTTCGGCTGCCGGGCCGAAGTTGAGAAGTAGGCCGACTTCGATCTTGGTTGCTTTGAGGTAGTTGAGCAGTTGGGCTTCGTGATCGTTGATCAATTGCTTCGCGGCTTTCAATTCTAGAATCACGCAGTCGTTGACAATGATATCAGCAAAGTACTCGCCGACATGCTCGCCATCGTAGTAGACACGGATCTCCTTCTGTTGTTCGGCGCCAAGCCAGCCTTTGTCAGTTCGATCCGCAGCGAGTTCTCATAGACCTTCTCACTGAATGCGTAGCCAAGCTTCTTATGTACTTTGTAAAACGCGCCGATGATCTTCTCAGTCAATTCAGAATGCTTACCTTCAAACATGCTTGAGCTCCCCGAGCTTTGGACACGGTCTTCACGGACGACACGGAAAAAGTACGTTCACACATTTTTCTTCGCCGTGCAATCCGTGTCGTCCGCGTCCCAACTCTCTTCAATCATCCGCATCGCTGTGAAAAAGGACTAGTCATTCGTCGCGGATGGCAAGCGGGCGACCGCGATTACTAGCAGCACCCAGCCGGCAATCAGTGAGACGCCACCGAGGGGCACCATCATGACGGCGGTCTTGTTACCGTTGAGAACCCAGGCGTATAAGCAGCCGCTGAACAGCAACACGCCGGTCGTAAAGAACATGGCCGACCAAGAGAGTAGTTTCGTAGAGGACTGCGTTGCAAGCAGGCCGACGGCTAGGAGAGCCAGTGCATGGTACATGTGATAGCGCACGGCAACTTCCCAGTTATGCAGCCGCTTCGCCTCCTCTCCGGCGCTTAGCCCCCAGCCTTTGATGGCGTTTTCGAGCCCGTGCGCACCAAACGCTCCCAGGATCACGGCTAGCGCTCCGAGAATCGATCCAAGCAGCAGTATCTTTTTGTAGCTCATGCCTGCGATTCTCGTCGCCGCAGCGGCAAAAGAAAAGCCCGCCGCGCGAGCAACGTCTCGCGAGCGGGCTGACAACATCAGATCAGGGTTGTGTCGCGAAGCCTACGGAGTCACTTCGATGCCGAGCTTCTCTTCTTCTTCCTCTTGGATGATGATTCGTGGAGTGACCATCAGCATGAGGCTCTGTGTATCGCGGCCGATACCGACGTTCTTGAAGAGCCGGTTGACATAAGGCAACTTGTTGAGCATCGGAACACCTTGCTCGTTGCGAGCTTCCCGCAGACGCTTGATACCGCCCAGCAAGACCGTGCCTCCGTCAGGCACACTCACTGTCGTTGATACCGTCGTGAACGAGAACGTTGGCAACTGAACCGTCGTGCCTTGCGTGGTGGTTTGGGCATTGTTCACACCACCGGTTGGTTCCCCGTTCGGATCGACGGTGTTGCTACCGGTGTTCGTCGTTGTCTCTCCGGCAAAGGTAAAAGTATCGACATCGCCGATCTGACTAAAGAAGGGCACTAGCGTCAGCCGCACAAAGCGACGATTCGAAGAAACAACCGCTTGAACGCCGAGCGACGTCCCTTCGCTGAGCACGACGATGACTGGCTGATGAGCTGCGGCGAAGTCGCCTACGACTGGAATCAGACTTGTCACGAACGGCCGCTGAGACACATCGCTGACCGACGCGGCTTGGCCGTTGAACAACGTGACCTTCGGTGCCTGAAGAACGTTGCTGCGATCACTGCCGGTCGCGGCTTGGATCAGGAAAAATGCTTCAATATCGCTCAGGATCGCAAAGCCGAAGTTGGCAGCATTCCCCGCGTTGAAGCCACCGAAGGCCGGTGCTGTGGCCCCGAAGCTGTCTTGCACGAACGAGAAGTCCATATCGGCGGTCGGAGTCCCATCGGGATCCAAGCCGATCGAAACGCTTGGACCAGAGTCGTCCGAGGGTAACTGTTGGACGTTGTCGTCGATATCGAAGTCGAAATCGACGCCGATCCGCTCAAAGAAGTCATCTTGAAGCGTGATGAAGCGGACTTCAATTGTCACCTGCAGGTCTTGAAGACGTCGGAGCTGCTCCAACAAGTCGGCGATCTGCTCGTGAACATCCTGCGTTTGACTGATAACCAAACTCAAGTTGGTCGGGAACGGCTCGATCGCACCGGGGCCACCGACTTCGTCCCACGTGTCGGGCTGAATCGTGGAAGTAATCAATTCAATCAGTGTGTCGAAGTCCGCCAGAGCGGCACCACCCATGCTGTCCGTTCCATAGCCGAGCGACTGCGACGGACGGGACTGCGATCCCTTCAGCATTCCATACACACCCGATTGAGCGAGGATGGACGAGTTACTCGTGGCCCCGCCCGATTGGTTATTCGCCGCGACCGTCAGCGGTGCCATCGAGACTGGTTGAACGCTGTTACCGTAGCCGAGGGCGTTGTGTGCCTCTCGAATCGCGGAAGGCAGGCCAACGTTGTAACCTGGAATAAAGTTCGGAATCGGAATCACGAGGTCCGCCACGTTGTAGACCTTGTGGTAGACATTCGAATCCCGCATTTGCTCGCTGGTTACTCGCAGTACTTCGTTCTGAATGACATAGCTCAGATGCAAGTGTTGGAGAATCAGATTCAACGCGCTCTTCAACTGGATAGGCTGGCTTAGCTCAAGCGTGACCGGTAGGTTGCTAGTGACGCCTTCCGAGGCCAGTCCCTCCGGATCTAAGAAGACGTTAATCCCGGCGAGTTGACCGAGCGTGTCGAGTACGTCCTTGAGCGGCTGATCGCGGAAGCGAACATCGACCGGCGTCTTGAGCGCGTTTTGAATCTCCAATTCGACGGGCGACAGACGACGCTGCTGCATTTCAAGACGCTCGAGACGTGTCTTCTTCAACTGTTCCCAACGCTTCAGATCAGGTCCGAAGACGAGCGGATTCTCGTCGTTGACGTTGGCACTGGAGGCGGCATCGACGTTACCCATACTGATTGTGAAGTTCTTTTCCTTCTCGTCACGGATCCACGCGTCTCGCGCGAGATTCTTCGCCAATCGGCCCTTCCTCGTGACCAACTTCGTGACGGGCGAGTCGGGATCCAACTCGCGAATCTGCTTGGCGACGACTTCAGCTTCGGCGAATCGCTCTTCGTCCATGAGTGTGTTGAACTCATCGACTAGCAACCCAATCTGCTGCTGAATCTCAGTCTTCCGTTCGCGTTCTCGGTCGATTCCCGCAATGACGTCATTGCTTTGCTGTTTGAGGTCGATGTCGCTTTCGTTTTGCCTAACGTAAGCTTCGATGTCGGTGAGTTCTTTCTCAACGATCGACAATAGTTGCCGTCGCGAAGCAGGTGGCAGGTCGGCTTGACCAACACGATCACGAAGCTGCTGGACCCGCTCGAGAGCACCACGAGGATCGGTGCGGATCATATCCTCAGCGGCCTTGGTTTCGCCGGTGACCTCTTTGAAGATCTGTTGGCGCAGCAAGTCTTGTTGTGCGGTCACTTCTTCCAACGCCGATGGCTCACGCGGGTCGCGCACATTCGATGCGGCACTCAAGAGACTAAGTTTGTCCTTGAGTTCTTGTCGCGTTCTCGGATCGAGTTCTTGTTGATACTGCCAGGCTTCTCGGAATGCCCGCAGAGCCGCATCGCGATCCTGAGCTGCGAGAGCTCGCATTCCTTCCCGGAACAGTTGAGCGCCGGCCGACTCTGGTAGAGGTGGGGCGGCGCCCGGCGTTGGGAACTCGACTTGAGCGTAACGGTTGCGAGTTGGGTCGGAGTCCGGGATGTACACACCAGGCTGCACTGCGGACGGACCGGGCTGCACTGCGTTGCCGATGCCACCCGCGGGCATGATCTCGAAGTTGCCGGCTGGCATGACTCGAGAGCCTTCGCCACGACGACTCATCGCGCTTTGGACTTGAAGCAGAACTTCCCACGGTCGCGTTTCACCACGCTGAAACTCCGAGTCGGGAACACGAATGGCCTGAGCCTGCTCGGCGAACTGTTTTGCGCTGGCAAGGTCGCCGCGTTGCAGCGCGATCTGAGCCTGTGCAACGAGCCGTAGCGCGGCCAACTTCCGAGGACTGGCGAGTGCTCTTGCCGATCCGAGTTGTGTCGGATCAGTGATCACGTTCTGTTCGAAAGCACGATCGGCACGCGAAGGCGCAGTTGATACTTGCGGCAGACGTCGCATCTCGGTTGCGAAGTCGGATAGCTTCGTCGAGAAAGGGGCGGCCGGTCGCAAGGGAGTGAGCTGGCTGGTGTCGATACTAGCGCGTTGCAGTTGGATCGCCAGATGTCGCGGGGAGTATTCGCCCTGGGCGAAGGTAGCTCCCGTTCCACGTGCTCGCTGATACCAGACGACTGCCTCGCCTGAGTTACCTTGTTGCAGGGCGGCTCGGCCACGAGCGACATAGTCTCGTGCTTTGGCTGCTGCGTCGTTCGTGAGAGTGTCAAGTACTTGGTCGCGTGACTGCCCTGGGCGAGTCGTCGCTGGACCGTCCGTCGCAGCACGTGCTCCGTTTGCTCCAAGTGTGCCAGGCGTGAAGCGTTGGCTCGGCGGTTGAGGACCGGCATTGGCATTGCCTCGCGTGGCCGCGATGTCCCGTCGGACTTTCGTCGGTGTATCGGCAAAGCGATAGGCTGTCGCATCATAGCGCACGTTCAGAGCCTCGGCGCGACCGACGCACAGGTCGGCGATCTCCAGCCGTCCCGCTTTGAGTGCCTGCCGTGCTTGCCGCAACCACCTGTCCGCATCGGCCCGACGAGTTGCATCGTCGCGACCGTTGGTTTGCCCGATAGCCGCTGCCGTCGAAACGACTGCGGAGATGAGCGAGTGGTTTGCTGCGTGAAGCTGTTCGTGTAGCGCGAACGCTAAAGCGATGCATCCGATGGATACTCTAAAGATCGCTTTCAACGCGATTCTCCTTGTGCGAGATTCTTTCGACCCAAACGTCCGAGAACTCGGACTTGGCGAACTGCTTGCGAGGATTTTCACCCTTTGTCCTTGCCCCGGCGAGAATTCGCACGTTTGATGAGAAGGCAAGTTTGAGGACGATCCCAACCACACAGGCAGCCAACCACGGGTCGTTATGACCGTTGACGGGCGTACTCTTGCTAGAAGAGAGCGGGATAAATAGCGTCGCGGCCGGAAGCGGTCAAGGTCACTTCGGATAAACACCAAAAAACAGCCGCTCCCGGATGGCAGGAGAGGCTGTGTCGCTTGTCGGAGGTTGCCGCGGAGCTAGCAGCGAAAAGCGTGACAGGTCACTCCTGGTCTCTCGTGTTTTCCATCTCTTCCATGAAATCTTCCATGTCGTCCTCGCTACTCCCTGGGGCCTCGACAACAACGGGCGGCGGCGGCGCAAGCCGATCGAAAGCCTCCCAATCATCTAGCTCGTTGCGAACCATGAGGTTTCCGTTGGCATCCAACATGGCGACCTCGCCAGGTGCCCGCAGCGGCTCATCGCCCTCGACGATAGTTTGACCGGGCAAGACCTCCCCTCCGCGAAGATCGATCACTAACTCGCTGGATGTCAGTCGATGGTCTGGAATTGTCTTGAAAACAAGGCTGACCGGCTCGATCACATCGGCGGCAATTTCCTTGTTCAACAGCGATCCGCGGAAAGTATCGACGATCCCGGGAAGGTCGATTGCATACGTCCGATTCCACGCAACGGACATCACCGTGGCCGTTGGCTCGCCATCCGCAGGGATGGTGTATCCAGTCTTCGTGGGCTTCCTTTCTTTCGTCGTTGGATCGACGGCGGTTGGATCGACGATATCGATTGTTCGACTGGGCAGCTTAACCCCACCCGCGTAAGTGTTTGGCTTGATAACAACGGAAACAGGCTCCGTGGGCTCGCTCCAATCGCTGGTGAGATAGAATTGCCGAGGCTTGGTCTGTTCCGCGACAGCGAGCTTAGCCAGTCTGTCACGAACGATTTGATCCAAAATCGAATCATGCGGTGCAGCCTGCGGATTCTGAGGGTGATTCGGATCTTCAATCAGCACCTGCACGCGATAGATGTACTTCTTACCGGGCTGGATGGTGTAGTCAAAGAAGCGGACCATCAGGAACTCCGCCTGTGGGCCAACTGGTGCCGCTGTCGCTCCCATGCCCCCCATCCCCATCATGCCACCCATGCCCATCGTGCCACCCATGCCCATCGTGCCACCCATGCCCATCATCCCCCTGCCCATTCCACCTGCATGCTCTCCCTGGCCTTCTCCTTCCATTGGCATCGTGGACATCCCCGACCTGTCCCCGATGCTTGGGGCACCAGGCGCACCCGGAACGGGTGCATCATCCGCGACGGGCGTGGCCGTCGGATCAATGGTTTCGGATTCAGTTGTGACAACAACAGCCTGCTTCTTTGGAACCTCCCGCATGGGAACTTCTGGGTGCAAAGCTAAGGGAGCGAGGTCGCGCAACATCAGCGGCGGAACTGGCATGGTCAATCTAGGATGCAAATAGTTTGCGTCGGCAATCTCGCCCGGGAAGCCGACAAAGGCTTGAGCCGCCCTTTTCTGCTCGTTCTCGGTCCAAAAAAGTGTCCGCCATTGTGGTTCGACGTTTGGATCGGCGGGCAACTCGGCTCGCTGTGCCTGAAAACGGAGATACTTCGGAGCGTCGCGCAGCGGCGAATACCCTTCGGCATTCGCAAAGACGCGCTGGAACTCGTCCCACTGTTGCTGATAGGGCACAAGCACGCGTATAGAGACGACATGGGCAGCCCTGCCAACAACTGCGTTAGTCGTTTTCGGGCGGTATCCAACGAACTTCGCCTCGTCCGCTCTGATTCCAGCACCAGCCGCGGCCAACGCTCCGCCCATCATCTCGCCACCTTCCCTGCCGCCCATCATCTGCATCATTTCTTCCATCCCTTCCATGTCGCCGCTTTCGTCATCTTCTTCCATGCCGCCCATCATCTGCATCATTTCTTCCATTCCACCTTCACCGCGTTTTTTGGACTTCTTTTTCCGCTTGGGGCGTTTTTTCGGCGCTTCGATCGTCTTCTGCGCCATGTTCTCAAGCTTGTCCCAAGGATTCTCTTTGCGCTTCTTCAGCACCAGCGCCCCGATCGCGATTGTGGCTTGAGGCTGCTGGGGCGCGTAGATCTCCGGGTCGGTGCGGCGGGTGACCGGCGGTGGCGTCGTAGGGGTGATAGGCGTCTTAAACTTGTACGGATTCGCCTTTGTTGGATTGTTCGCCGCCACGACACGCACCGCGTGATTCTCTATCGGTGCGTACTCTTCCTTTTCCGCCAGCACGTTGCCTGGAGTGCTCGTAATGTTCTTGTCCGCCCGCTGAACCTGCTGCGAGAGATTCGCCGGACTCTTGGAAGAGTCAAGACCAGCGATACCGGAGCCAGCCCAAATGAAGAGAACCAGCAGCACCAATACGAGGCCTAACACCAGCTTCTCAGAGTGGTGAAAAAAGAAGCCCTGAATATGTTCTTTATCGAGTTTGAACTTCGCCATCTCGTGTCACTCCTAGCCTAATCCCCTGTCGATTTCGGCCCTACCAACATAACAATTCACAGCCAGTTGCACTACTATTCCGCTGCCAGATCCACACCGGTCGCCGCCGCCTCAGCAGTCAGGTCGTTCTTATCGCTTTCTCCTGCACCTGCCGCAGCTTGCTCCGCCGGTACTACTTCATCCTCCGCTTCCTTGAGATCGATGCCGAGCCTGTCAACGCCGAGCGCGTCGGGATTATAAATGTAAATGATCCCGTACAATTCGATCGGCAAATCAAAGCTTGACGAAGCGTTCACGGCCCCACTACCGGCCCCAGCGCCTCCAGCCGCACCATACATCGATTGTCCGCCCTCTTCACCGAAGCCGCCGCCGCCTTCACCTTCACCGAAGCCTCCGATACCTTCACCAAAGCCACCGCCGCCTTCACCGAAGCCACCGCCGCCTTCACCAAAGCCACCGCCGCCTTCACCAAAGCCACCGGCACCAAAGCCACCACCACCGGTTGCGCTGGTCTGCTTGTTGAGGCGGACCTGGCGAACCTCCACCATTAGCGTCGAATTGCCGCATTCGGCTACTAGTCGATGAATCTCGCGTTGGTCCATCCTGAGTCCAATCCGGATCGGAATTCGCTTGGCAACGACCAGAAATGCATCATCAGGATTGCGGGCACTCGAGGTCAACGCGTCTCGAACGCGCTGCGCTGGTAGAGGCTTGTAGTCGTTATCGACATACCGCATCTCGGCGGGATCGGAGCTGCTGCTTCCCGCTTCGCCCATCGTGTCCATTTCTCTTTCGCCGGCACCCGACGCTGCAATCTCGCCGCCACCCATGGACATCTCCGCCATGCCGCCTGACATCATCCCCACCATTCCGCCCCCCCCGCCACCAGCGGCAGAGGCATTGAGGCGGGTGATTTGGCCAGTCGTCGGAGGCACAGCGCGGCCAATGCGAATGTACTGCAACTCTTTGATGATCGCGTTGTAGCTGGCAGTTGCTGGACCGTTCGTCCGCTTGATGATGTTCATCAGAGCATTCAGCACCCACAAATCTTCTTGGGCGTACAAGACTTGCAAAGTCGATGGCACTTTCTCGGGCGTGCTGTCCCAGTCATACCGGTTTAGCAACGCCGACTGGTCTCCCGAGTTCCAATCGACAATCGTCTTTCCGCTGGTGGCAGTGCGCGAAGTCGTGCTTGGGGCGTTCATTTGTCCCGGGCCCTGCATCGTCATCGCATCCTCTCCACCACTTCCCGCGGTTGCTGTCGCTTGCCACGGCGAACCGATAATCTGCGCGAGCTTGGGCAATTCTAATTTGATGTAGTCGCGATACTCTTCGCGGAAGTCACGCCGCAAAGCGTCTGGGATCCCAGGGCCAAACGCAACCGTCTCGACCGGAGTCATCTCTTCAACTTTCGCGCGGAAATCCGCCTCCAACTCAGTTGGCCAAACGAGCACAGCCTTTTGTTTCTCGTACTGAGCCTTCCACGCGTCGTAGACGCTGTTTTTCGTTAAATCCACGTTGCCATCCATGCCCTCGTGTGTAGCAGGGTTGGGGTGTTCTGAAATGTCCACGATGGTCTGCGCCGTCGAATACGCCCCCTCGATTTTCGACTTCCGATCGTCCCGCTCCTTATCCAGCGCGGATTTGGCCATGAACCAACCCCCCACGGGAAGCAGTGCTAGGATCCCACAGGTGATCCAGAATCTTTGCGCGCGTAATACAGCAAGAATCGGTTTAATCTGGTCCACAATACTGTTCCTCTATTCGTTTCCAGCCTCAACAGCCCCTTCTGGCACCGCTGCTGCGTCTGCTGGTTCAGTGTCCTCTCCGACAGCGGTCGCTTCCGCGGCCTTCGCGGCAGCTTCCGCTTCAGCCTTCGCGGCAGCTTCTTCTGCCTCTTTGGCCTTTCGTTCTTCTAATGCTATCAATCGATCTCTAAGACGAATTTCTTGCCAGCAAAACTGAATCGTAAACGAGTATCGCCGAACCTGGAATGACGCAAGAACTGTCGGTTCACCATCCCCTTCCGTCGGCACCGCGCCAGGCACGATTTGGGACGTCCCGCTGGAGTACGGATCGTCTCCCTCGTCATCTTCTCCGCCAAAGCCTTCCATTCCCTGCATCGACATCATGTTGCCCGCCCCTGGTTGTGCTTGAGCAGGGCTAACGTCTGGATTCGGAACCGTCACTGTTTGCGGTTCACCATCGTCGAAGAGTAGGAGCGGGAACTGGATGCCTAACTCCTTCATTGTGAAAGTTACCAGATTGGGTGTGTTATCTTCGGGATTCATGGTTCCATCTGGCAGTTCGATGGTCCCTTCTTCGAGTTCTTTGAGAAAGCTGAAGCGGACGTGGTTGGCACCGCGTTCGTTGCGGATGAGACTTCTGTTGTTGTAATAGTGGTATCCCTTCAACTCGATCACCCAACCGGGTCCCGTTGGTCCCTCGGAACCAGCGGCGGCGACATCCTCAGCAGAGACGGTGACATTCGCGTCGCCTTCGGTGGCCACCGGATCTTCAATTGTGTCGCCTCGCAAATGCCGCTTTAATTCGCCATACTTACTCTTGACGATGTCGGTGTACCAGCTCTCTAGAGTCGGGAAATACTCGGATTCGACGTAGTCGATATAAAAGACAGGTCGCTGATCCATCGGCAAGGTCTTGTAATCGACATAGGCTCCTCGTTCGATGCCCTCGGGCCACGGCAACGACTGGTTGATCGCTCGCATCAGTTCGAGCCACAGAATCCGGCGGTCACCTGCACCAACGACTTCTTCGCCGATTTCCTTGATGAAGGTAAGCTGCGCTTCCTTGTCCTTGTGCTCGGCGTGGTGCCCATCGCTTGTCTTCTTGACAATCTTCACCTTCTCCTCTGGACCGCTCCAAGTCTCGCCGTCTTGCTCGTAGTCCGGCTTTACTTTCGACCAGACGTTGTAGTGGAAGAAGAAGTTGAACGAGCAGGCAAGCATCAACGCCGCTAGCGAAGCAACCGCCCACGGCTTTTTTGCCTTGATGATCCGTTTGGTTAGAATCTCTCGCGGCAATAGACTCGTTGACAGTCGTGCCTTGCCGAGCCCCTGCAGACACAGACCGTAGCTCACGCCGAACGCCATGCTGTTCTCGGCGAACTGCGGCGACGACAGCACTGAAGGCCCTGATAGCTCGTTGAACCTTTCGAACTCGATGACGTCGTAGCCAAGGTTCTTGGCGATGTATTGTTGCAAGCCAGGCAGTTTCACCGTGTTACCAAGCAGCACAACACCCTTGATCGTGGCCTTGCGATCGATACCCTGGAAGAAACCGATGGAGCGCTGAACTTCGGTGACGAGATCATTGAAGATTGGCCGCATCGCTTGGAACACCGTCTTGGGGTCTTCCGCCTGACGAGCGTTGCGTTTCAGATGCTCAGCCTTGGCAAACGTCAGCTTCAACTCCTTCGTCAACTGCTTCGTAAAATGGTTGCCACCCAGCGGAATGCTTCGCTGCCACATACGAAAGCCGTTCGTGATCACGAGATCGGTTGAATCTGTTCCCATCGCTAACACGACGATCGACTCGGGCGGATCGTCCGGGTCGAACAGGTCTTCGTCAGGACCCTCCGTCAGGATGTCATGGGAGACGAAGTTGTAGATTGCCATCGGTGCAAGCTGCACGATGTCAAGCTGAATGTCCGCCTTGTCAAACGGCTTCAACGACCGGTGCACTTGATCACGCTTCATCGCGAACAGACCTACTTCGGCATCGATCAGGAAGCCATCGATTTCTTCGCCGCCCACAAGCCGCTCGAAATCCCAGATCACTTCTTCGAGAGGGAACGGGATCTGTTGCCGAGCTTCGAACTGAACGATGGCCGGCAGTTTCTTAGTGTCCACTGGTGGCGGTTTGAAGAACTTTGCCAGACCGCTCTGCCCAGGGACGGAGATCGCAACTTTGTCCTCTTTTCGCGAGATCTTATTACGGGAGAGAAAGGTCTCGAGCGCATCGCGAATCAGTTGTTCCGGCTCGGCTTCAGGCTGGCTGAGGATCTTCGGATACTCGATGTAGTCGAAGGCATCAGCCACAACTTGCCCGTCCTCGACGGTACATCGCAGCGCTTTGATCGCGCACTGTCCAATGTCGATACCCCAACAACGATTAATCTTAGCCATGATTCACTCCACAAAAGGCGAACGCCTACGACCGGTCCGGTCGCCGGTTGTCGCATGAACACGCGGCTTCGCCAGAGAAGCGAGAATTGATGTAATGTGCGTCATTCAGACATGAAGCCGCTATCCCCTGTTCCTTTCCTACTTTACTGACGTTGAAAGGCGGTTGTCAACAGTTTTTATCGGATCTGGACGCGCGTTCACGAGGCTCGCGGCATCCTATGTCGGATATCTCGACTTCTCGACGGGATGGCGTCACACAGGTATCGTGGGTGCTGACGACCGATCCCAAACTCTCAACGAGACTTATCGCGATGAAGTTCCAGGAACTCATCATCCTATTGCCATGTCACAGCTTGGAGGATTTTCCAACGCACCACGAAGGCGAGGAGGCGGACGGCCTGCTCGCGAACTGGACAGCGTTGTGGCACCCAGCGTTAATCGCCGCCGCTGGCTCCGCACCGAGCTGGCATCGCGTGGATGACCCTCCATCCGAGCTACAAGACCGCTTGCTGGCGGTCCCCTCGGTGAGCATCGATCAACTGGCCACGGGCTTCATCCAGCGTGCCAAGGACGAAGGTGCCTGCCTGATCTGCCGGCTACACGATCGACGCGAGATTCTTTCACTCGCATTCGAGGCTCTCGACGGCGAAGCGCCCCCAATCGACGAAGAGGTTGTCGCGGACTTTCTCGCGCTCGGGTACTGCTACCTCCAAGTTCAGTTGCTCACCCGACAGATGCGCTACTCGAGCAATCTTGACGAAACGCATTTCAACGACCAACTGATCGCCGGTGCACAAGCTGCAGCGGCCGGCGACTTCGATCTCGCGCGAAACAAATTGAGCGCCTGTTTCGATCTGCTGGCGGAAGAACGCGACCACTATTATTCCGTCGATGCTTACCTGATCGACCTCACGCTGACCGCCGAACAAACGTTGGGTGCCACGCTCAAGAGCGAACTCGAATCGACGACTCCACTTAATCTTCTCATGTCAGCCGAGCTGATCGAGAAACTTGTCGAGCACGAGCCCGACACAAAAGACGCGATCGTGAAGGCCTTGGCCGAAGAGCGAGTTGGATTGATCGCCGGCGAAGACACGGCCTTGCGCCTGCCGTTGCTGTCTTGCGAGTCGATCCTACGTGAGTTTCGCCGTGGCATGACCAAGGCTGAGTCGCTGCTCGGGCGGCCTATTCACGTGCATGGTCGCCGCCGGTTCGGCCTGACACCTTTCCTCCCGCAGGTGCTCGACAAACTTGGGTTTGATGGCTCGTTACACGCCACGATGGATGACGGGCGTTTTCCTTTGGGCACCCAAATCAAAACTCGCTGGGAAGGCGCTGACGGAGCTGCCATCGACGCGATCGCTCGCGCGCCGCTCGACGCCAACAAGCCGGAGACGTTCTTGAACTTGGCGACGAAGCTCGGCGAGTCCATGGATGTGGATCACGTGGGGACATTGATGTTCGCGCGTTGGCCGGCGCACGCGAGCGTTTGGTACGACGACTTGCGTCGCTGCACGAAGTACGGTGCCGCGCTCGGCAAGTTTGTCACCGTCGAAGCCTACTTCCGCGACACCTATATGCCGGGGCATCTTGATCGCTTCGAAGCCGATCAATACCAATCCCCATACCTCAAGCAATCGATCATCCGCCGCGAACCGGATCCTCTTTCGACGATCCAGCGATACTGGCGACGGCAAGTCGAGGCAACCGCGACGCAATCTCTCGCGGCGCTCGCCTCGCTGATTCGAGGCCAGCAAACCAATGTTCCGAGCGAATCGCTGCTCGAGTCGATCGACCTCGCTTCCGAAGACACAGATGCTTCCATTGACGAAGAACTCTCGGAACAGCTCGAAACCGCACAAGCGGCGTTCGCGGATTGCCTCCCGAGAACTGACGGTGATCCCGAAGACGGCTATCTCGTGCTGAACCCGTTCAGTGTCGTGCGCCGGGTCGGAGTCGAAATGTCAGCGCTGACCGCGCTGCCCAAGGTCGAGAAGCCGATCTACTCGGCTTCCGAGATGTCCGCGTTGAAGTACGTCGTGGTCGATGTGCCGCCGATGGGGTTCGTGTGGGTGTCACCTGATAAACAGAAGCTAAAGCAAAAGCCGTCGCCACTGCTCGTTGACGACCAGCGGACCAACGAAGGCTCCGTTGTCTTGCGAAACGAGTTCCTCGAAGCTTCCATCAACCCGACGACCGGCGCGATGGGCTCGTTGAAGGACTACTCAAAACGCGGCAATCGTCTGTCTCAGCAGTTGGGGCTTCGTGTTCCAGGCACGCGCGGCGCGTCTGGTGATACCTGGAGCAATTCCAACGACAACGCGATCTACTCCGTCATGGCCGCCGACTCCGTGGAAGTTTCTCAAGCGACATCGACGTTCGGCGAAGTCACGGTATTCGGAAGCCTGCTAGATCGCGAGGGCAAGCTGCAAGCGAAGTATCGTGAAACGTTCCGACTCTGGCGAGGCACTCGGATCCTACACCTGGAAGTAACGATCGATCCCGTGATCGAGCCAGCCGCTGATCCGTGGAACGCGTATTACGCTTGTCGCTTCGCGTGGGCTGACGAAGTCTCTCAGCTCTCGCGCGGCGTGAATCAGTGCCGCCACGAAGCATCACGCAAGCAGTTCGAAGCCCCGTTGTACATCGATATCCATAACGGCGAGATGAATACGACCATTCTGACCGGCGGCTTGCCGTATCATCGACGAGTTGGTGATCGGATGCTTGATACGTTGCTGGCAGTTCGTGGAGAGCGCGAGCAAACGTTCCACTTGGGAATAGGTATCGACGTCCCGCACCCTCATCACGAAGCGATCAGTCTGCTCGCGCCCACGACTGCCGTCCGCCAATCCGCTCCGCCGCCGCAATCCGGGACGTCAAGCTGGCTGTTCCACATTGATGCCCGCAACATTGCCGCCACACATTGGGAGCCGCTTGTCGAGAACGACGCCATCACAGGCTTTCGCGTTCGCTTATTGGAAACCAGCGGCCGCGCCGCCCGCGCTCGCCTGAGCGCCTTCCGCTCCATCGCCTCCGCCCGTCACATGGACTTCGCCGGTCAATCCCGTGGCGAATGCCAGATCAACGAAGGCCGCGTCCAATTGGAATTGGCCGCAAACGAATGGCTGGAAGTCGAAGTTCTGTGGGAATAGCGGCCGAGATGCACGGGCAGTCGTAGTGCCGCCGATCACGCTTGATGATTCAAGTTGGTGCCGATCCCGCAACGCCAGCCTTAGAAGGACTCAGCGAGTTCTCGCGCGTCTTCTGAACGAGAAGTTGGCGGTGCGATCCGAGACGAGGCGGAGCGTAGTACGACCCGCGTCACTTCCGGCGGGCAGTTGATGCGGATGGGTTCGAGTCCGGAGATCCCTCGGCTGACGTGAAGCAGTGTCGGACGTTCATAGAATGTGCCGCTGGCGTATTTGACGCCGAAGTGACTGGGGGCAACGATCGGCCCGATCATCGGCAGACGAATCTGGCCGCCATGTGTGTGGCCCGCCAGCATCAAATCGAAATCGTTCGACCTTGCCCACGAGAGTTGGTCAGGTGAATGTGACAATAGAATGCGTAGGACACCGCTATTGTCTTCAAGCTCGGCTCGCGACGGAACGAATGGCGCTGGACCAAACCACGGAAGTTCGTTGCCGGCGAGAAGCACTTGTCGACCATCGACCGTGATCACGTTGCACCGACCTCCGAGGTCGATGAAACCGCAGTCGGTGACCCTTCGACGAAGAGCCGCGACGTCGCGCACGCGTTTGTCGTGATTTCCTAAGATGAAATACTTGCTGTGACGAGCGCGCAAGCGACCAAGCGTTGGAGCGATCCAGTCGAGACAACGCTCTTTGTCGATGATGTCGCCTGTCACGACGACAAGATCTGCTTCGATGTCGTTGACCCGATCGATCACGAAGTCGAAGTAAGCCCGTTCTATCTTGCCGGTGAAATGTAGATCGGACAAATGCAAGATCGAAAGACCGTCGAGTCCCTCGTCCAACCGGGCGAGTTCGAATTCCTTCTCGCTTACCGTTAGCGCGGTGACCTCGTTCTCCGGCACAAGAGACAAGAGTTTCGAAGTCATTCCGGCAACGAGCGGTACGCTCAGTTCTCGGGCGACGTCGTATCGAACGGTGGTTGATGCAAGGACCCCCGAAGGCGGCTTCTCGTGAAAACGCCGCCAACTCCATCGGCTTGCGACATAGACAAGCATCCCGCAGGCAATGGCGAAGTACACGGCATCCACGAAATGGCCCGCAGAGAGCCTTGACAGGGGCCTTGCCACTTGGCCTGACATCGCCAAACGCCAACACCATGCAACTGGCATCGCGACGACAGCGAGAATCTGCATCATCTCGGTAGCCTTGATCAATCGGCGCGGAATCCCAAGGGCGTGGACGCGATTGAAGAGGGCAACCCACAACGCCAAATGCCCCAACAAGCCGAGAGCTAGCAATGTGTAAGCGAGTGCGATTTCGATCAAACGTTCACTCCATCGATCCGGATCGGGCCAGGATTACCGCCGATTCCGCTACGATTGCGGAACTCGACCGTAAACTTCCAACATGGCCTCGACCGTCTCGAGCAATTGATCCAGGCGGAACGGTTTGTAAAGAATCGCCTTCGCATGCAGCCCAGCTTGGCGTGCTTTTACGATCGAGTGGCCGGGATCGTACCCAAAACCGGTCATTAGCACCAAGGGCACTGGATCGAGGACGTCTTTCAATCGTGTGAGCAATTCATAGCCGCTGAGATCAGGTAGACGAATGTCAGCGATGATCACGTCATAGTCAACGTTCGGCCCGCTGTTTCGGACCATGAAGACCGCCTCGCCACCTTCGTGTGCCGTCTCGACTTCGCAGCCGTATCGCTCGAGAAGTCCATGAGCGTCGTTTCGGACGCTATCATCCGCGTCAACCACGAGCACTCGACAGCCGCGCAGCTTGGAGTGCTTCTTGAGATCGGGTGAAGCCGGCACCGCCTCGGCGGGAGCCATCGTCTGTCCCACATTGTGAATGACTTGCTTGATGTCACGCGCGTTCTTCAGGATCCGCTGTAAACGCTCGACCACCTCTGGTTCGTGTCCGATGTACCGTTCCATGACATTGACTGCATCGTTCAGAATCTCATCGACTGGCATCGCGACCGCACCGTGAATCGCCTCGCAGCTCTCTTGTGCCGTGCTAGCACTTTGCGCGGCCATCAGTTCGAGGGTGTTCAGGGCAACGGCAACGTCGCGCGAGAAGATCTCGAGGAATTGCAGATCGCTTTCACCAAACGCACGCGGCTCGGGGCTTTCGACGTTGAAAGTGCCGATGACCTGATCGTGCAAGATCAGCGGAACCGTCAGAGAACTCTTCGCACCTTGGAAACCGGTCAGATAGAGCGGGTCTTCGACCGTATCTTCACAGAGATAACTCTTCCCTGTCGCCGCGACAAAGCCGGTCACTCCATTGTCGGATGGTTCGGCATACAGCGGTCGATTCGCGGCCGCGTCATCGATGCCGTAGGAGAGAAGTGGCTCCAGTTGGCTGGCCTTTTCGTCCAGCACGCGAATCTCGACGACATCAAAGCTCAGGAGGTCTTGGGTATAGTGCAGGATGTTGGACTTAAGCAACTCGATTCTCTCGTCCACGCCCATATTGAAGACTTCGTCTGGCGTTAGATCGCCGAGTTCGATGCCAGCCTTGTGGATGGCCGCCAGCTTTTGCTGCTGCAGCATCTCGGCCGTGACATCCCGAACGGTGACGATCAGGTGTCGCGATTCACCCTCGGTACCAGCGATCGGGGCGGCGTGAGTCTGGAAGTATCGATCACCGGATCGCAGGGTCGAACTACTCGCTTGGCCTGTCGCCAGCGCCGTATGGAAGGGGCAAAAGTCGGGGCCGAGTATCTCTGGATTTCCCATTGCCGGATAGAAGCTCAACCCGGTGACATCTTCCGCGCCACACCACTCGTTGAAGCGAGTGTTTGTCCAGAGGATCGAATTGTCAACATCAACGAGCGCGACACCGTCGGGCATTCCATCCAGGATCCGCTCATTCTGAAGGAGCCGCCCCAACTGGAAGGCCTCCGCGAGATGATTTTGCGCGACATACAAGCCGTCAAAGTCATCGCGTGCGAGTTGGGCGAGAGCTTGCAGCGAAGTCGGAACCCTAACGATCTCGCACCCTTCGCGTAGCTGATCCGCTTCGGAATCGCGATCTAAGTCTGTTACACAGAGGATTTTGGGTCTTTGTGACAACCCCGGGAATCTCCTCTAAATCAACTCAGGCATGGCCCAGCGAATTATAAAAGTCGGTCATGACCTGAACAACCGCTTAACCACCATACAGTCGCTAGTTTTTCCATCGGTTCGCCGATTTCGGTAAGTTGATTGAGTGTGACAGTTTCGCGCGCATTCTTGCATCTCTTCCACGCCTCGCCAACACTATCCCAGACGTTCGTTACGACCGGAGAGTCACAGAGCAGCCGCTGGCCTGAACTCGCTTGAGGGCGGCAGTTGTCGGACGCAAACAGCCGCAACTCATGCCGTTTTTTGAAGCTCAGGTAAAGGTGATCGCACTTCACACTCAAGTCCGATGTTACCGATGTCGCAGCTCTTGACCATCGCGCGCAACAGGCTCTATAGTAACGAATTACGGCGATCTGCAACGTCGCGGCGCGACAACAGACGACGACCGGCTTCTGCTTTTCCTAACTACTCCTTTCTATCGCAATGGCAGCCGCAATCATCAATGTTCGGACAGCGGACGATCCGCGCGACGCTATCCATCGCGCCGTGCAAGCGTTGGCCGAGGGTAAGCTGGTCGCGGTACCGACTGAAACCGTGTATGGAGTTGCCGCAAGTGCTTTGAACGAAGAGGCTGTCGCGAGACTATCCCGTTTGAAACAACGAGCAGCGGACCAGCCGTTCACATTGGCGATCAAGAGTGCTGACGATGCCCGAGACTACGTTCCGTGTATCCCAGCAATCGGCGAGCGCCTTGCCAGGCGATGTTGGCCGGGGCCGGTAACGCTAGTCGTCGACAGCGATCACCCCGACAGTTTGCTGAAGCAGTTGCCGGATTCGGTCCAACAGGCGGTCTGTCCGCAAGGAACGCTCGGCTTGCGAGTTCCCGCGCACGAAGTCGTTCTGGCCGTAGCTCGATTGACCGCTGGTCCGTTGGTGTTGACAAGTGCGAATCGACGCGGCAGGCCGGAAGCCAACAGTTCCGAGGAGGTGGCCGCCGCCTTGGGAGACGAGATCGATCTGATCTTGGACGACGGGCCGAGCAAGTTCGGACAGCCCTCGTCGGTCGTCCGCGCTGGCAGCGACGGCCTGAAGTTGCTCCGCTCCGGTGTCATTAACGAGCAGGCTCTGAGCCGCTTAGCCGGCTACATCTTAGTATTCGTCTGTACCGGCAACACCTGTCGTAGCCCCATGGCAGAGGCGTTGATGCGTCGCCGCGTGGCCGAGCACTTGAAGTGTTCGATCGCCGATTTGGAAGAACAAGGCGTAATGATCGTATCAGCAGGCATTGCCGCCCACGCGGGCGACCGGGCGAGCCTGGAATCGGCTCAGGTGGTCAAAGAACGAGGTTTGGACCTGTCCAGTCACGAAAGCCAGCCTCTCGGCGAACGCTTGGTTCGTTTCGCGGATCTCGTTCTCACGCTGACTCGGGGCCACCGCGAAGCCATCGTGGGACAGTGGCCTGATGCCGCCGAGAGGGTTAAACTATTGTGTGGTGACGGTTCAAACGTCGCTGATCCCATCGGCGGCCCGATTGAACTCTATCGCCGTTGTGCCGATCAGATTGATGCGAACTTAGGGGCATGGTTGGACGAGATCGACTTCTCCTCGCTTCCGCCCGGAAATCCGACCGACAGCGAGGGATCAGGAGCCTGATACGATGCAAATCGCCATTGGTAGCGACCACCGCGGATACAACATGAAAGTCAAGCTCGCGGAACTACTTGGCGAGTTCGGACATTCGGTAACCGACGAGGGCACCGACAGCGTCGAAAGCTGCGACTATCCTGACGTGGCGGCTGCCGTCGCGCGGAAAGTCGCTTCGGGCGAATCGGATCGCGGCATCTTGATTTGCGGTACAGGCATCGGCATGGCGATGACGGCGAACAAATTCCCTGGTGCGAGAGCGGCAACTTGCCACGACGAAGTGACTGCCGAGATCTGCCGGCGGCATAACAACGTCAATGTGCTCTGCCTGTCTGGTGATCTGCTGGGCGAAAGCCGACTCGACAACTTGGTGAAGATCTGGTTGGAGACGGAGTTCGAAGGCGGACGCCACGCTCGCCGTCTCGACAAGATCGCCGAGATCGAACGCCAGCACTGCTAGGCTTTGTCAGAAAACTGTAGCCACGCGTACTGCGGCCGGATTCTCTCAAGAGTGCGCCGCAGCTTGACGACAACGAAGAAGTACCCGTGTCTCAGTGCGCGCCGATCGAACCTGGACGGAAACGCCATGGATCAGATTCAGTTCCCCGAAGTCGTTCAACAGTGGGTCAACGATATCCTTACGTGGGTTGGCTTTGGAACGATTGTCGGTCTGCTGGCGAAGGCCATCATGCCGGGCCGGGACCCGGGCGGAGCGATCGCGACATTGGCGATGGGGATCGGTGGGAGCGTGATTGGCTGCGGGATCGTTTCTTATTTCCATGAGGGACACCGCGTCACGCCGATCAGTCCACTCGGTCTCGCCGTCGCCACGGGCGGAGCCTTCGTGATTCTCTGCTTCTACAAGCTTCTCGGCGGTTACTTCTTCGTCGAAGGCGGAGTCCCCCGCCGCCGAGTCCGGCGCCCCTACTATCGCAGTCGCCGCCGCGCGGACCTGGTTGACTACGACGATTAAGCGCCGGGCCAGTGCTTGCATCTCGAAGCGATCGCGCCCTGAACTTGCCTTCGACGGCGTAGCGGCCGATAATCGAACCGTGTTCGGACGTTGATCGCGTTTCTGAGAATTAAAGCTATGCGTAAAAGCAGCCTTTGCATCGCGTGCCTCTCGGTCGTGTCTCTCGCCCTGGTCGTTCATGCGCAGAATCGCAAGGCGGCGAAACGGGCAAAGTTGCCGACGTTTCAGGCGAATCAGACGAGTCGCTTCTTCTTCGATGATGTGCTCGCACAGCTACAAGGTGAGCGACCGGCGAGTCCGAACGCGTCGGTCGCAACTGTCGAAACTCCTGGAGCGCCAGATGCAGCAACTGTCGGCGAGTCCTACGCTTGGTCCAAGATCATCTCACCTTCGACGGTGGAAGATGAAGTCAAGAAGCTCAAGAACGCGATAAACACAAGCATCACGACGCCCACGGAATTCGCCGGCAAGGGATACAAGGAGATTCGGCGCGACTTTTCAATCCTCGCGATGGTCTTTGCCATCATCAACGAATACGACGCCGATGTCCGCTGGAAAAAGGATGCCGCCGCGGCCCGCGATATCTTCGCGCGAACAGCGGCGAATGCCAAGGCGGGCGGCAACATCAACGTCTATAAAGAATCCAAGAGACGTAACGACGAACTCACGGATCTGATGGGCGGCTCGTCGCTCGGAAACCAACCCGAAGAGCAGGCCAATAACTGGGAACAAATCGCCGATCGCAACCCACTCATGCAACGCCTAGTCACCGGCGCCGAGGAGAATCTCTCCAAGTGGACTTCCAACGAAGATGAGTTCTCGAACAACATCGAGGAGGTACTGCACGAAGCTGAGATCGTCGCCGCGATCGGTGAAGTGTTAATACGTGAGGGCATGGAAGATGGCGACGATGAGGAATATGCGGCGTTCGCGAAGCTAATGGAGACCAGCGCGCTTGACATCGTGGCAGCCGTGAAGCTGAATGACGCCGATCAGGCTCGAAAGGCCAACGGCGAAATCGCCAAGGCCTGCTCGAACTGTCACGACAATTACCGCTAGCATTCCTGGGTAATCCGCTCTAGCGGCACACTTCTCGTTTGGTTAACATTCCGCCGCGCGCCACACCGGTCCCTTCGCGTGCGTCCCCTCGGGAAGATCTTCCTCTTCGATTGTATGTAGCCGTTCGCTCCGCGAATGAGTGTGTTTTTGCGGAGCGAAAAGCCACAACCTGTACTACCACCGTTCGTCGCAACACAAAGGAGATGCTGATGCGTTCGCGTCTGAACTCGATCTTCGTCCTTACGATTGCGATAACTGCTCTGCTGACGCCGGCCAGCCTGCCGCGGACGAATGCCGAAACCAATTGGACGCGCTTCATCCCGTTCAACCGCGTCGAAGCGGACTCTCGCAAGGACTACACATTACGTCAGGAGCATGGCCCGTGGTTGATCTTGGCCGCCACATTTGCGGCCAAAGACGGTGCTGAAGAGCAAGCTCGTGAGTTGGTCTTGGAGCTTCGAAAGCGATATAAGCTGGAGGCCTATATTGATGTTCGTGAGTTCGATTTCACGGAGGCAATTCAAGGCAAGACGATCGACCGATATACGGGCGGCCCGGCACGCATGAAGTATGCGAACTTCAGCCACCACAAGTCGTTCGCCGTGTTGGTAGGTAACTTCGAATCGTTCGACGATCCCGAGTTGCCGGCGACGCTGAAGAAGATCAAGTACGCCCGTCCAGATTGTTTGGATCTGTCAAAACGTGAATGGTCGGCTCAGCGATTCATTGGTCTGCGCGAGTTGCAAAGGCGTATCAACCGTGATCCGGCCAAGCATCGCAAGGGGTCGATGGGCAACGCCTTCGTCACACGCAACCCGCACCTGCCCGAAGAGTACTTTGCTACGACCGGTTTGGATGAATTCGTCATCAGCCTTAATCAAAACGTGAAGTACAGCTTGTTGAACAACCCGAAGGCATACACCGTGAAAGTGGCGTCCTTTGGCGGCAAAGATACGATGAACGTCAAAGAGATAGAGACGATTGAAAGAACCGGCCGAGTTTCCAATAAGCTGGAGATCGCCGCGGATCAGGCACATCGGCTGACGTTGGCGCTGCGTGCCAAGGGCGTCGAAGCGTACGAGTTCCATGATCGCCTGGAGAGCATCGTCACGGTTGGCAGCTTCGATTCCGTCGGCGAACCTCGCGCGGACGGAAAGATCGAGATCAACCCGACGGTGCATCGGATCATGCAGATGTACAGTGCTAATCGCCAACCGCTGCCAGGGCAAACTAGTCTTGGCCTCCAGCCGAGGACACTCCATGGAATCGCTTTTGGTGTCCAAGCGATCCCAGTCATCGTGCCGCGTCGCTCGATCGCCGCCGACTATGCGAGACGCTCGGCTCGCTAGTGCTTTGTCAGAACTTAGTATTGGGGTCGAGGGACCGGCGGGCTTGCGCCCGACCGCTACTATTGTTAGCGGAACGGCGCCAGCCGTCCGGTATCAACCCCAAGTCTTAGCGTTGACGAAGCACCAGGCTGTCGATCTACTGTTCTCCTGCCGACGTGTGCCACGTGGCGACGAACTGCAACGCGGCCGTTAGAATAGTCTGTCATGCTGACAGACCTAATTCTTGGAACTGCCGGGCACATCGATCACGGCAAAACTTCGCTCATTCGCGCGCTGACCGGTACCGATACAGATCGGCTTCCTGAAGAGAAACGCCGCGGCATTACGATCGAGCTTGGGTTCGCCGAACTCGAACTCGGCGAATATCGACTCGGAATTGTCGATGTTCCGGGGCACGAGCGGTTCGTCCGGACGATGCTTGCCGGTGCGACCGGGATGGATGTCGCATTGCTGGTCGTGGCCGCCGACGACTCGGTCAAGCAACAAACTCGCGAGCATCTGGAGATTCTGAGACTGCTTGATCTCGAATGCGGTGTGATCGCCTTGACGAAGTGCGATCTCGTCGATGAAGACTGGCTGTCGCTGGTTGAAGAAGAGATCCGCGAGTTGGTTGCCGATTCATTCCTGGCCGAAGCGCCGATCGTGCGAACAAGCGCCACTTCGGGTGTCGGGCTCGACGAGCTTCGCGAGAAGCTAACTCAAGCCGCCGAGAGGGCCGCTGACGACAAGCGTGCTCAGTTGATCCAAGCTCCCTTCCGGATGGCGATTGATCGCACCTTCACGATTGCCGGCCATGGGACAGTCGTCACGGGTAGTATCAGCAGTGGGACGGGCAACGTCGGCGACGAACTGTTGATCGAGCCAGGGAACGTCCGCGTGCGTGTCCGTGGCCTACAGAATCATGACCGCTCAGCCGATTCCGTCCACCGCGGTCAGCGCGCTGCGATCAACCTCGCGGGTGTGCATCACGACGAAACGCAGCGTGGACAGGAACTCTGTTCGCCGGGGCATCTTGTTCCGAGTCGCTTGCTAACCGTGGAGCTATCATTGCTCGCCTCGGCACCGCGTCCGGTCAAGGATCGCACTCGAGTTCGCATCCATGTCGGAACGGCTGAGCTCCTGGCGTCGATTCGGTTGCTTGATTGCGACCTCTTGGAGCCTGGAGCCAGTTGCCACGCACAACTCTTCCTGAGCGGGCCGGCAGTCACTGTCTGGGGACAGCCGTTCGTAGTACGTAGCGAATCGCCGGTGTCCACGATCGGTGGTGGGCGTGTGGTCGATCCGAACGCGGAAAGGAACCGTCGCGCGGACGACGAGACCCTGCGAATGGTGCGTTCCTTGGCGTCGCGAGATGCAACCGCACGTGCCTCGGCCGCCTTGTATTTCGCAGGCCTGCGAGACTGGCATCCCAATGATCTGCCTCGCACGGCCGGCATCGAAGACATCGACACGGCTTGCGAATCGTTGCGAGGTAGCGGCGACTTGTTGGAGATCGATGTTTCGCCAACACGCGCGATCCGGCTTCATCGTCTCGTGCTCGCCCGGCTGTGCAACCGTGTTGAGGGCGTCTTGGAGAACCTACATCAGCGGTATCCTCTGCGGACGGCGATCGAGCGAAACGAAATTGCCAACATGTTTCGTTATCTGAGCGATGAAGCTCTGTTGACGAGCGCCCTGAAGCAGATGCAGGCCGATGGTCGCTTGAAGTTTGGTGCCAAGGGAGTCGCATTGGTCGGCCATGGGCCCAAACTGTCACAGAACGAACAGAAGCTATTGGGCAAGCTGATCGAAACGATGCAAGAGGCTGGGCTGCAACCTCCGTCGGTTGCCGAGTGCCGCAAGATGGCTACGAAGAATCAGGACTCCGTCGCACAATTGCTATCCCTGGCGGTAGCAAATGGTGAGCTTGTCGAGCTCTCTTCCGACTTCTACCTGCACGCTGATGTTGATCGGCAGGCGCAAGAACGGTTGCGGAGGGAACTCGATAACGGTGGCTTAACCATGAGCCAGATCCGAGAAATCCTGGAGACAACTCGCAAGTACTCCGTTCCCTACTGCGAGTACTTAGACCGCATCGGTTTCACGCGTCGCGATGGCGATGTGCGCGTGCTGGCGGACTCGTAGCGTCAAAGTAGCCTCACGCTCCGCGTGAGGAGAGCGGCGCGTCGAGCAGTAGATGCATTGATAACGGTCCTCACTCGCATTACGTCTTTCCAATTGCCGCCTTCATCACGCGGAGCGTGATGGCTACTTTCTACTCCCGCCAGGCTGCGCGATAGCGCAGGCCGAGGTTCAGAATTTGCTGGATGAGTTCGTTGTACTCAATCCCGACGGCGTGAGCGGATTCGGCGAGGTCTTCGCCGTAGGAGAGATTGGGATTGGGGTTGGCTTCAAGAGCGAAGATGCGATCGTCGGCGGTAACGCGAAAGTCCATGCGGGCATAGCCAGTCATGAACAAGGCTTTGTAGATGCGTTTGGACAAGCGAACGATTTTAGTGGAGAGCTCCTTGGGCAGGTCCTTCGCTTCTTCGGTCTTCACGCCCAGCTCTTTCTGATGCTGGTAGTCCCATTTCACCTTCGCGGTCGCGATGTTGGGTTCGCCTTCGGGCAGCTTCGTCATTAGCAGCTCCCAAATGGGCAAGATCTGTGCTCGCCGATTTCCCAGCACTCCGACGTAGAACTCGCGGCCTTCAATGTACTCCTCGACCAGCGCGTCGGTCTTGACCTCGTCATAAAAGAATTGTACGCGTTCGACGAGCTCTTCAGGCGTTTGCACGATCGACTTCTTGCTTAGTCCGAAGGAAGCATCTTCAGTTGCCGATTTGACGAACAGCGGATAGCTGGCCTTCTTCGGAGGGACGATCTTGCTGCCGAGTTCATACACGACGAACTGCGGCGTCGGGATGCGATGATAGTGCAGGATCTGTTTGCAGAGGACTTTGTCATGCGCAAGCATCAGCCCCCGCGGATTGCAGCCTGTGTAAGGCTGCTTCATTAGCTCGAGATAAGACGCGACGTGCTGGTCGTAGACGGCAACGCCGTGGAATTCTTCGAGTAAGTTGAAGACGATGTTTGGCTTCCACTCGACCAACGCTTTGCGGATCACGCCGCTATCATTGCTAACGCCCAGCTTCAGCAGATCGTGCCCCAGTTCGCGGAGAGTTTGGCAAACGTCGTACTCCGTTTTCCAGTTGAGGATCTCCTCGTCCGGACGGCCCTCCATGCTGTCGGGCGGAACGAGTTCTTCGTCCATCAGGGCCATCACGCGTAGCTTCTTCATAACGCCACTCGATGATGACCTCCGTGCAAGTAGTTCATCGTCTGCACGGTCAACATGACGAGCGAGTCGCGTTTTGTGTGGCGTTCCGAACGCCGCAAACGCAATCGCAACTGGCGGGCACGATCAATCATCTCATTCAAGACCTGATCGATCGTGTATTGATACTGGCCTGTCCATTCGCCGATTGCTTGTCGCAAATAACGACGATGTTTGCGGAGAAACGCGGAGGCCGCTGTGTTGCAGTGGTGCTCGGGAGTGTCGGAAAAGAGTTTTTGCAGATCGCGATCGTAGAAAGTTGGATGTCCCACGCCGTAACGTTCCTTTTTCTCTTCGTAGTGCTCTCGGAGTGTCTTCGTGATGGTACGCACAGAATCGACATGACGCCGCGTCTTGACTTGCTGCTTCTTGCCTGAAACGTCCGCGATCAAGCGATCGACGTATTCGAGTTTCTTGAGCGCCGGCCAGCCATCATACTGGGAACGCCACGGCGAACGGGGGCGTGCCCAAACCGCAAACGTTTCCGCGAAATCCTCGGCCGGATGAGCCTGGGCATACCACATGTCGAGGTGCTGGACATAGGATTTACTGTACGGTTTCGGTGAGTAGTGCTCGGGATAAGGTTCCGATGAACTCCCGAAAACATTCTTCCAGGAACGGCGACGTCCCAGACGATAAGCGTTATCGATTGCGTGCCCGGCTTCGTGCCGAAGGATACGCATGCACCAAGCCTTGGTACCTCCCTCGACTTCGAGCATCTGCTTTCGCTCTAGCCTTTCGAGACGTGGATGCGCGAGGTAAAACGGAATTGCGACTCCCGGCACACCATCCGGTGTAAACCATTCGTCGGACAGCCAGCAATGCGGTCGGAAGTTCAAGCCGCGGTCGGACAATTCGTCGTACAGTTGTGCGATGCGATGTTCGAGACGAGTGCCCTCAATGCGCACACCGAGATCGCAAAGGCGCAAGTCCAGAAGCTCTTCGTCCGTATAATCGATCCAATACAGACCGCGTTTGCGTCTGTTGATCGACACTGGACGAGCGGCTTTCGCGCGGCGTTTCGTGGTGCGTCTCATAGTCGTTCGTCGAGGGAGAAACTCAAATATCTTTATTCGGCGAGTTTCTATCACTTGGCCACATTTTATGGGGGTATCCGCACGCGGGCCACTCATTTGTTACGCATTTTTCCTAACCGGAACCCGATGGTTGCGGAGTGGGCAGGTCGACAGGCTGCAAGGGTGGATTTAGACTTGATAGGCTCCCCTTCCTCCACTGGCAACCCCTCCTGTACATTCGCAGCAAGATCGAACCATGGACTCGAAGGCAATAGATCCGAAACGCATAGCCAACGCCTACGAAAAGGCTCGGCTCGATCTGCTCGAACAACGGGACGGCAACGGTCACTGGGTTGGCGAGCTTTCCACGTCAGCTCTATCGACGGCGACCGCCGTCAGCGCGCTGGCGCTGGTTGAACGCCACGGCGAGATGGACGCCAAGTCAGGCCGCTATCAAAACGAGTTGCTTGAAACCGAGCTGAGCGAGCTGATTGTTGGCGGCATCGAGTGGCTCGCGGACCATCAGAACGAAGATGGCGGTTGGGGTGACACGGACAAGAGCTATTCGAACATTTCGACGACGATGCTCGCGGTTGCGGCGTTCCATTTGACGGGTGTGCCGTGCAAGCACGCGGATTTGTTGGAGCGAGCCGAAGCCTATATCGAGCGGCAAGGTGGAATCCAAGGTCTCAAGAAGCGATACGGCAAAGACAAGACGTTTGCAGTTCCGATCCTTGCCAACTGTGCGATGGCGGGAATTGTGCCGTGGAAGGCTGTCTCCCCCCTGCCCTTCGAGCTGGCATGCTTTCCGCAAAGCTTCTATCGCTTCCTACGCATGCCGGTCGTCAGCTACGCAATCCCCGCACTCGTCGCAATTGGCCAGGCTCGCTACTTCCATCAGCCACCACTGAACCCGATCACGCGCTTTGCTCGGAAGCTGACTGTCTCGAAGAGCCTGGACGTTTTGCATCAAATGCAGCCGGAAAGCGGCGGGTATCTCGAGGCAATTCCACTCACGAGCTTTGTGTTGATGAGTCTCGCTTCGACCGGCCGAGTCGATCATCCGGTGGCGCAGAAGGCGTTCGATTTCCTGCTATCGACGATCCGTCCCGATGGAAGTTGGCCGATCGATACGAATCTCGCCACGTGGAATACGACTCTATCGCTGAATGCGTTGGCCGGTGCGGGCGAAGACATCGCCGAGCGAGCGAGCCTCGACTGGTTGCTCGATTGCCAGCATCGCGAAGTCCATTCGTTCACCGGAGCCGAGCCGGGAGGCTGGGGCTGGAGCGATCTGAGCGGGGCCGTACCAGACTCAGACGACACGCCGAGTGCATTACTGACCCTCGCCGAGTGGATTCGCTCGCCATCGTGCAGTGAGGCCGATCAAGCTCGCATTAAGGACGCCGCGCTTGCAGGTGTGGGTTGGCTGTTGGACCTACAGAACGGCAACGGCGGTTGGCCGACGTTCTGTCGAGGTTGGGGGAAGCTGCCTTTCGATCGAAGCGGCTCTGACTTAACGGCCCACGCACTTCGGGCACTGCATGCTTGGCGAGACGCTTTCGACGACGACGAGTTCGTGTCACGTTATGACAGTGCGTTCGAAAAGGGACAGCAGTACTTGCTTCGAACCCAACGTTGCGACGGCAGTTGGCTGCCACTTTGGTTCGGCAACCAAGATGTTCCCGAAGAAGAAAACCCTGTCTATGGCACGGCAAAAGTTCTGATGGCTTACCGCGATCTAGGGATGCTCGAAACGAACGAAGCGCAACGGGGTTTAGAGTGGCTGCGGTCGAATCAAAATCGAGACGACGGCTGGGGTGGAGGAGCTTCAGTCGAGAAACGGACTGGCAACGGCATCGTGAGTAGCGTCGAGGAAACTGCGTTGGCGGTCGAGACTTTGCTTGGAGCCGACGCTGAATCACTACAACCCACAGTAACGAAAGGACTTCGGTGGCTGGTCGAAACCGTCGAGCGAGGTGGACACACCGAGACCTCGCCTATTGGTTTTTACTTCGCCAAGCTGTGGTATCATGAGAAGCTCTACCCCCTGATCTTCACGGTCTCGGCGCTAGGTCGAGCCGTGACACGCCTGCCAGTCAAATCTGAAGGAACTGACGCCGCCCACCTGAGTTGCTAACGCAAAGTAGCCCTCACACTCCGTGTGAGGAAAGCGGCAGCGGGAAGTACGATGAATCGCGATTCAACGATGTTTTACAACCCAAGTCGATCGTACTCCCGCATACCTCACGCGGAGCGTGAGGTATGCGATTCTTGCTTGTAGGAGAAGAAAGAGGATTCATCTTGGCCACTGCACCACCGACGATACAACTGGAAGATGGGCCCGCGCCGGTCGCGAGTGAACCGAAACGCAGATCCCGCCGTCGAAAGACGGCTCACCTGAAGCTGGTCCCCGAGACGCGAGAGCTGCGTAATAGTATGCGCGCGAAGTGCGCGGTGATCACCGCCAAGCTCGACAAGTCGCTGCCGTTGTCCAAAGACGACATGGAAAGAATCGCTCGCGGCCTGCTTGACGAGTTGGGGATGGCCGAGGGATACGTCGGCTGGACGATGGTGGTGCTGGCGTCTGAATTCTACCGCGATCAGATCGCGGCGATTCCGCCGGAACGACGTCTCTTCCTGCTTCCGCACTGCCTGAAGCATGCCGAAGGTTGCCCGGCCGATTACGACGAGTTTGGGCTCGCGTGCAAGGAATGCGGAGCGTGCAGTATCGCGGATTTCCGCGGCATTGCCGACGAGATGGGATACAAAGTCCTGGTCGCGGAAGGATCGCCGATCGTTCTGAAGATCATTGTCAGCGGCTACGTCGATGCGATCGTCGGCGTTGCGTGTTTGAACGTGCTGGAAAAGGCAATCGACAAGTTGCTGCTCGCCGGCATTCCGTGCATGGCCGTGCCGTTGCTGTCGAGCGACTGCCGCAACACATCGGTCGATGAAGACTGGGTGAGCGAGATGGTCAGCCTGCAACAAGCGGAAGCGGCACCTCAAACCCGCAGCTACGTCCATCTGATGCGCGCCGCCTCGCAGATGTTCGAGCCTGACGAGCTGGATCGCCTCGCACCACGAGCGCGTGGCGGCAAACGCTTGGCTGAAGTCAACGGACAAGGAGTCGCCAGGCTCGACCCACTGGCCGGCACTGAAGCGATCGTCTACGACTTTCTCGCCAAAGGCGGCAAGCATTCGCGCCCCTTCATCACACTTGCGGTCTACGACGCGTTAACCGGTGGCAAGGGAACGCAGCCCGACGGAGCGGAACACATCGCCGCCTTCCCGGATGCCATTCGCCGCGCCGCAATGTCGATCGAGACCTTCCACAAAGCGTCGCTCGTTCACGACGATATTGAAGATGACGATGCGTTTCGTTACGGCGAAGAGACGATTCACCGAAAGTATGGCGTCCCAACCGCGATCAACGTGGGCGACTACATGATCGGCTTGGGCTATCGTCTTGTCAGTCGCGAAACGAAAGAACTCGGCTCGGACGTTGTTGCCGGTATTCTGAACAACCTCGCCGAAGCTCACATGAAGTTGTCCGAGGGTCAAGGCTGTGAGTTGTTGTGGCGCGACGCGAAAGACAAGCGACTCAAACCGCTTGATGCGTTGAAGATCTACGCCTTGAAAACGTCTCCGGCTTTCGAAGCGGCTTTGTACTCGGGCGTTCGCGCCGCAGGCCCTGCCGACGACTATGTCGAACCGATTCGACTCTTTGCCCGCAACATGGGAGTCGCCTTCCAGATCCTCAACGACCTGAAAGACTGGCAAGGTGACAGTGACAACAAGATGTCGGTCGGTTGCGATACGCTCGGTGGTCGGCCCACATTACTCTGGGCGTTGGCACTTGAAGGCTTGCCGGATGCGGAGCGCGAAGAACTGCTGTCGTTGGTGAGCGACGAGGCAGCCAGCGCCGACTATCGCGTCACACGCGTCCACCAACTCTACGAACAAGCGGACGTCTTCGAGCAGGCTCATCGCTTGGTCGATAAGCATCAGCAACGGGCCGAGTCGATTGCCGACGAGATCGAACCGGAAGAGCTGCGGCGACTGTTCTATTACTTGATCGACACGGTTTTGGAACGGCCAACAGAACCAACGCCTCTGGAGGTTCTCTCGCAGCCGGTCACGCAGTTGTCGGTTGGGTCAATGTAGCCCTCACGATCCGCGTGAGGAAAAGCGGAACTACTTGTGAACTTGACCGGCGGTTCAAGCGTGTCTAGCAAATCAAGGTTGATCGCCGCACCGCTTACATCACGCGGAGCGTGAGGGCTACTTTAAGGACGAGACATGATGGTCACCCCTTCGCGACGCGCCACACCCGAACTGATTGCTTTGAGCGAGTTGTTCTACTCAACGCTCGACGAGCTTGGCGACTTTCAGGAAATTAACGAAAGCGAGTTACCCGTAACGCCTCGCAATCTCTTGTGGCATGACGGGCACATGACCGTCACCGTCGAGGCTCATCACAACTCATCCGTTGACGTCCGCGTCCTCGACACGCACACTACACCGACCCACTACTCTCACCGCATCCTATTGACGCGGCAATCGGACGATCGCGTCGTTCAGTTCGGCATTGTTCGCCTCAACTCGACTTTCCTCGGTGAGGACGTTCGCGCGGAGATCGAAGGCCAGCAAACGCCACTCGGCCGGATTCTGATTGAGCACAACGTACTTCGCCACGTGCGTCCTCTTTCTTTGTGGCGAATCGAACCGGGCCCGGATCTCGTCGAAGCGTTCGGATTAGAAAATCCAGAAACTTGTTACGGCCGCACCGCGTTGATCTACTGCAACGGTCTGCCGGCCGTTGAATTGCTCGAAATCGTCACGCCGGTTGAGTAGCGTCGTTGGAGTCCCGCCTTCAGGCGGCTCGATCAGAAGACCGCCTAAAGGCGGGACTCCAACGCCGCGTTTGGCTTGCTCCCGGCCGCCGGATAGAATAGACGTGTCTCGTTTCCTGACCTGGAGTTGCATACATGCCTCCCCGTTTCCCGGCATGGATCCGTTTATCGAAGGCAAAGGTGGCAGGACTTTCATGCTCGCTTCATCATGACGATGAGCGAAAGGCTACTAGAGCAACTTCGGCCGCACTATGTCGTTGACATCGAAGAGTATATTTATCTGACACGTGACGTGACCGGCGAGCAGGCGGTAGTCAGGCCAGACGTTGCCGTTTCGCAGGCGGATGGGAACTGGGGGTCGCCGGAGACAACGGCTGCTGCGACCCTAGAACCCGTTCTGCTCACGGTTCCGATGCAAGAGCGATTCGAGCAACACTACATTGCGATACGGCGAAGGAAACGCCAGCAGGTTGTCACGATTATCGAATTGCTTTCTCCTTGGAACAAAGCAGCCGACGGTTACGACAAGTATTTGCTCAAACGCGATAGCATCTTTGGATCGCGCGTTCACTTGCTCGAACTAGATCTGCTTCGTGGTGGCAAGCGTCTTCCGACGGTCGAACCGTTGCCTGTGGCCGATTACTACTCGTTCCTGTGCCGAACCGAGAGATTGCCGCACGTCGAAGTCTTGGCGTGGCCAATGCGGCAAGCGCTGCCGGCGGTTCGCGTGCCACTGACGAATGGTGACTCAGACGCGGCGCTCGATCTTCAAGACGTCTTCACGACCGTCTACGATCGCGGCGGATACGATTACGCCCTCGATTACGATCTCGGTGAGTTATCGCCTTCGGTGACCGACGACGAAGCTGCCTGGATTCAACGCGTACTACAAGAACGCGGTGCTGGCTGACCTCTCGTGACACAGCTTTCCTAGCCCGGTACAATGTGGTCAGACGATTCGCAGCGCGCCCGCGTTGCATCTCATAGTCGTTGTTCGCCCCGCGAACAAAACGATTGGTTTGCGGAACTACGACATTGAAGATCGTCCCACACCGAACTTGCTCGCCCAGCCGAGATCAACTCGATGAAAGATCTGTACGATTGCGTCGTCATTGGAGGTGGTCCCGGGGGGTGCACGACGGCAGCGTTGCTGGCGGAAGCTCGTTGCTCGACGTTGTTGATCGAACGCGAGAAGGTGCCGCGATTTCATGTCGGCGAGTCGTTGATGCCGGAGACGTATTGGGTGTTCGAGCGTCTGGGCGTGTTGGAGAAGATGAAGCAAAGCAGCTTCATCAAGAAGCTCAGCGTTGCATTCGTCAGCCACAGCGGAGCCGAATCGAATCCGTTTTTTTTCAAAGAGCATGATCCGCGAGAGTGCAGCCAGACCTGGCAGGTTGAACGTGGCGAGTTCGACAAGATGCTGTTCGACAATGCAGCGGAGAAGGGCGCGGATTGTGTCGATGAAACGCGCGTGCTCGATGTGCTCTTCGAGGGTGATCGCGCGGTTGGAGTCAAGCTGCAGTTGGCCGACGGCTCATCGAGCGAAGTTGGTTGCAAAGTCGTTGTCGATGCAACTGGGCAACAAGCTCTACTGGCGAATCGCCTGGGCTTGAAAGTCGATTACCCCGATCTGCAGAAAGTCGCGATCTGGGGTTACTACCACAATGCCCGTCGCGATCCAGGCGAACATGGCGGCGCAACGATCATCATGCACACCAGCGGGAAGAAGTCTTGGTTCTGGTACATCCCGCTGCGAGAAGACATCACCAGCATCGGAGTCGTTGGCGAACGCGATTATCTAGTGCAAGGCCGCGGTGCGCCCGAAGAGATCTTTGAAGACGAGCTCGTGAAGTGCCCTGCCCTTGTTGATCGTTTGATGAACGCCGAGCTAACCAGCGAGTTTCGGGTCGCCAAGGAGTTCTCGTACAAAACAACGAAGCGCGCCGGCGATGGCTGGGTGCTGGTTGGAGATGCTTGGGGCTTCATCGATCCGATCTATTCATCAGGCGTCTACTTCGCCCTCAAGTCCGGTGAGCACGCTGCCGATGCAATCGTGGCAGGCTTACGAATGGGCGACACGTCGGCCGCACAGCTCGGCGGCTGGCTCGACGACTTCCACGGCGGAACCAAACTGATTCGCAAACTCGTCGATGCTTACTACACCAACGAATTCAGCTTCGGCCGCTTCATGAAGGCTCATCCCGAACACCGCGGCAAGCTCACCGATCTCCTCATCGGCCGCATCTTCCACGACGACGCGGGCAAGATCTTCGACGACATGGAGCCGGCACTTGCGGAAGCGAAACAAGCCGCGTTGGAGTCCCGGCTTTAACCGGTCTTGAGCGCGACCTAGCCAGCCTTGAGCGCGAACCGTGACAGATCGTTGCCCACGGATGGCAAAGCCGCTCCGAGGACGAAGAGACAGTCAGTAGTTCCAAGTTTGGCAACCACGACGGGGAGCACGACCCCTTCCACGCCGACCCTGCAGCGCTCGATCTGTGCGTTATCAGTGCTAGCCCCGGATTATTCACGTGGAGCGGAACGAGGTTGCACAACGTGTTGACGGAACAGCGCACACGCATCAAATCGTCCTTTGCCTTGGGGCAGTGAACGATCTGCGACGTGTGGCGTACTCAATAAGTGGCTCGTCGAAGAACAGCTTCGTGTGTTAGAACAAAAAAAACTTCGCATGAAAGAACAAGAGGGTGATCCACGGCGGAGCCACGGATCAAGCATAGCGAGAGACGAGAATCAGAAAGGAAGCAATGTCACGGAAACGAGCAAGGACGCGGGCGGGTTGTTGGCAGGGTTGGCGAATCTATTTGAGCCACAGAACATCGCCGGCTTCTTGGAAGAGGACGAACCGGATTACGAGTTGATCGGCGCGGGCACGGGTACCATCACCGTCGATGTTTGGATCGATGAGCTGGACTCCTTGCAAGATGCTCATTCGCGGCAAATCATCAAGCGGGCCAAGAAGTTGCGATGTACGTTCGATGCAGTCGACTTCTCGCCCGAAGGCGACGTCTCGGCGAACTGCCGCGTGCCGGAGGGAGTCTATGAGGTGTTTCTCTCACTGGACTTCACGGGTTTCGGCTTCGGTGGTGGATGTACCTGTGCCCGGTCTCACGATGAGGAACCGTGCGAGCACACCTATCGCCTGGCAAGGTATCTGGTAGCGGAACTGACCGACCGCTCATCGCCGCTGCGATCCCAAATCGCCGGTGGGTACGCTGTCGAGTCGCAGCCTGACGCCATTGCTTACACACCTGCGATTCTCGAAGAACTCGATCACTTCATCAGCACGCGCCCGGACCCACAAGACGACGACTACGATAGCGATGAATCGGAAGCTACCCGTCTGGCGTGGAGACTCGACGCGAACCACAACGGCCTGCAGCTCGTCCCTCTCAAGCAACGACCCAAAAAGCGAGGCGGCGGTTGGACCAAAGGCCAGCGTGTTGCCTTGGACACGCTGCGAAACTCGCCGGAGCTGATCAACTCGCCCGCGGATCAGAAGGTCGTCGCGGCGATGCGGACGCAGGCGAGCTACGGTTACTCCTATCAAACCAAGCTCGTTTTCGACATCGTCGAAGCCATCGACGCGCTCGTCGGACACGATCAGGTGTTCGTGGATGATGAAACCGTCGAGGTGAGACGTTTTTCGTTTGGCATCCGGGTTGTTGAAGAAAGCGGGAGAGTGTGTTTGACGATTGCATTCCCAGTGGAACCGAACGAAGGTTTACGGCTGTCACTTTATGGGCACGGAATCGTCGCTCGCAGCGATTCGCGGCCGGTCGTGTGGGTGTGCCGCTGCGATCACGCGCAAAGCGAATTGGCAAGAACGCTCGTCGATCACATGCCGTACCCCCGCGAGCGGCTCGACGATTTAAGGCAACGCTTGCTGAAGATCCGCGAGACAACTCCCGTCGAGTTGCCGCCATCGCTCGCCGGGCCGATCGTTCCAGCCGACACGACGCCAGTGGCGTTGCTACGATCGCGGAGGCAAGGACATTTGGAATGTGGGATGGCGTGAAGGACGCAAAAGGGCGCATGTTCCTGCCCGGCGAAGGGGCTTTGCTCTACGGCGACACGCGCGACGACAAGCCGATTCAATGCCGGCGCGACGCCCACGAGGAAGTCACGAAGGCGCGGATGAAGCACAAGGCGAATCTGTTGAATTACTCGGACTGCCTGATCTCGTCCAGTCAAAGAAGACGCAACGCGACAAGGACTGGCCGATGTTGGCGCGGCTGCTGGAAACCGACTACCTGACGCATCGCGAGAATACAACTGAATCACAGATTCTCTTATGGCTGAACGAACTGCGAAGCCCGCAGTTCCTTGTCGAAGCTGCCGGGCTATTTGCGGAGGAAGCTGAGCGATCCGCTGCTGATCGGCCCTTGCTGCGGGATGCGATCAGTGGTGATGAGGAAGCTTTGCGCCGCGGCCTGCTGCTCGAAGAGCTTGCAGAACGCGACGCCGACCGTGGGTATTGGGCTCCGCTTCGCGCAGAATTGGAACGCTGCGAAGGTCCAAACGTAGCGGTTAAGCTGAACCTGCTCTCGCGCGCTTTGCTGCTTGCCAGTTCATTCCTGCGACCGCAGCGAACAACAGCCCGCCGCCGAAGTTGACGACCACGCCGATGGTTGGGCCGCCGAAGTCGGGGGCGAGCAACAACGCGGCGGCGATGAATAGCAGGAGACGCTCCCACCAGGAGAGGGCGGCTTTGAAGTAGCCGGTTACGCCCGCAGCCAAGGAGAGGACACCAAGACTCGCGGCGAGGACCGCGATCGTCACGCTGCCGATGTCTGGCGGGCCGCCATTCGGTCCCATCAAGAGTAGTGCCGGACGGTATACAAACATGAACGGCAACGTGAAGCCGACTAATGAGAATCGAAACGCCGCTAGCGCAGTCGGCATGATCTTCGCTTCCGCAATCGACGCGCTCGCATAAGCTGCCAACGCAACAGGTGGCGTCACCATCGACATCATCCCGAAGTAGAAGATGAACATGTGAGCTGCCAGCGGATCGACTCCGAGTTCGCCGAGCAGCGCTCCCATGAGTGTCGCCATCAACAGGTAACAGACGACCGATGGCACGCCCATGCCGAGCACGAGCGAACAAAACATGATCCCGATCAATGCCAACAATCGATTCGTATCGACCACGCTCTTGATCGCCGCGCCGAAGTCATTCGCCATCGGTGTTGTCTGGACGATGCCGATGATGATGCCGACACAGGCACTCGCGGCCACCAGCGAGACGCCGTTCTTGGCGGCTTTCAAAAATGCCTTGACGACTTCCGGACGCCAAATCGGGTGAATCAGCCCAAAGATCAACAGGCCAAACATGCCCATGACGGTCGAGTCTAATAGCGATTCGAAAGCCAAGCAGAACGAGAGATGGCCATCAGGATGCCGCCACGAATCGGCGAGGAAGACGTTAAGCAGGTTGAGTGCATCTGGGAGGTGGCCCGCGAGAAACACGGTGAACTGGTGCAAGACGATGACGACGAAGAACGTGACGATGGCGAAAACGCGAGGACGAAAACCGAGATCGAGTTGCTTGCGCAGCGTTGTCATAAACAGGATGAACACGAGCGATCCCGTCACGGCCTTGAACGCCGTCAGGCCCATGACCAGCAACCCGACGAGAACGAACAACGCACCGAAGAAGACGAGTCCCTCGAACTGCCAAATCGACTTCGTTTCGTCATCTTTTGGTTCTTCCGCGGTCGCCGTGCCGATGCGCAGGGCATAGAAATGCACGATTAGCAACAGCGATCCGTAGTACAGCAGAGCCGGGATGAGGGCGGACTTAGCGATTTCGAGGAAAGTAACTTCGGGCTGGCCTGGCGGGCGTCTGACAAACTCCAGCATCATGTAAGCGCCCGCACCCATCACCGGCGGCATCAACGCTCCGCCTGCTGCCGCTGCGGCGGTGATCCCGCCCGCGATATCCGGCTTGAACCCGGAGTTGCACATCATTGGGATCGTGAAGCTGCCGGTCGTGACTGCGTTCGCGACCGCACTGCCGGAAAGCGACCCCATCAAGCCGCTTCCCAAGACCGAGACTTTGGCTGGTCCACCAGGACTCTTTCCAAAGACTCGCTGCGAAAAACCGATGATGAACTGAGTCGCCCCCGACATTTCGAGGAATGAGCCGAATACGACAAATAGGAAGACGAACTGAAACATCACACGCGCCGCAGGGCCGAGCACGCCCGTGCTTTGCAAGAACGTGGCGCTTGTGATCTGGCGAGTGTTTTGGCCGGGGTGCGGCAGCAGCCAGCTAGGTAACTCCGGCACGCGAGCAAGTGTTCCGACACTCGACTCGATCACCGAGACGCCTGGTTTGTCCCCCGCAAGTCCGCTGGGATCGGCCTTGATGAGTGGAACGTTCTTGTTCTCCAAGTCTCGGCGAAACTGCACGTCCCAGATCCGCTCGCCTCTCTCGGTGACCGACACGTTGCGGCCGCCGATTATCGTTAGAGCGCGCAACGCCTTTTGAATGTCACCTGTGTTGCAATCAAACGCCAGCGGCTCCGTTGATTCACCCTCGTAGGTCAGAACGAACGTGCCACCATCCGCCGCGCCGGTGATCGCCAGGTTCTGAACTTCGCTGTGCGGCTTCGTAAAGTAGCAATAATACGAATGCACAACAAAGAACAACGCCAGGGCAGGCACGATCCAACCGATGCTGCGGCGTGTCGCCTCGAAGACCAGCAGGAGGCCGATGAACCCAACCCAGACATCAAGCGATGTCTCGCGAGCGGGGCGGTCGCCAAGTGATTTGCCGCCTTGCCAAAACTGCTCAAAGAAGGACCACGGCTCGGTCTGGACGAAGATGTAACAGCAACACGCGGCAGCCGCCAGCGCGAGAAGAACATCCATCCAACGCAGCCACTTCACATCCTTGAAGCGATTGTCGATCGGGTAGGTCAGAAAGCAGAGGACCAACCCGATGCCGATAAAGATCGCCAGCTTCGACTGCGTTTGCAGGAAGCCGTAGTTCACCGCGAGGAGCGTGTAGAGGCAAAGCAGAACGCCAAACAGCGTTACTGTGGTCTTGATAGTCCGATCGAACACCGACGACTCCTACTCAGACTCGTCGGCCGACGCGTCGCTGCCATCACCCTGCCAGATACCGATCTCTTTGTAGAAGCGGATTGCGCCGTCGTGAAAAGGTGTGCCGGTAAAGCGAGCGGCGTTGGCTTCGCTGATCGCATCACCCGTTCCCGCATGCTGCTTGCCGACTTGCTCACGATTCTCCCAGAGCGTCTTGGTGATCTGGTAAATCAAGTCCTCATCTTCGTCGATCGTCGTAATGAGGTGAGTCGTGCCGACATCGATCGCCTGGAAGTCGTCGGTCATGCCAGCGTAGGTCGCTCTGCCTTCCGAGTTCTTTGCAGGAATCATGGCGTCTTGCAGGAACGGATACTTGTCGGTGTCTTCGATCAAACGCAGCCGCGCCTCTTCGTCATAACTGATGAAACGAATCGACTGTGTCGAACAAGCTTGCGAGAGAGCCGGAAGCGGAATCGCGCCGCCCATGAACGCCGCGTCGATGTTGCCATCTGCCAGAGCGCCAACCGAATCGCTGTAGATCTGGTTCTCCGGCGTGAAGTCTTCATAAGTGACACCATGCTCGGCCAGGAGTGGCTTGAGAAATATCTCGAATCCTGCGCCCGCCGGCCCGACGGCAACTCGCTTGCCTTTCAAATCGGCGATTGTCTGAATGCCGGAGTCTTCCTTCGCGACGAACACGCCGACGTTTTTCGCCAGCGTGAGAACCGTGCGGATCTCGTACTCTTTATCCCAATCGGCTGCCCCGTTAATCGCATGATAGGTGATCGCGGAGTTCGCCATGGCGAGCCGCACATCGCCGGAGTCCAATTCGCGGATATTCTGTTTCGATCCCTTGGTGCCCTTGGATTTAATCTCCCAGTCGTTGTCGCCACCGTTTTCGTTCAACACGTTGGCAAGTGCGTCGCCGACTTGCCGGAAGGCACCACCAACGGGAGCTGTTCCGACCAAGACTTCCTCGGTGGTAGCGCTAACTTCACCACCCCCGCCAGTCGTTGTCGGTCCAGGTCCGGGACCGGTGTTGGATCCGGAATTACACCCGCCACAGCCAACAATGCCAACGAGCATCACGCCGCTGATCGCGAATCGTAACTGTGTTACTGGGAGTATTCTCATCACGGATCCCTCTTTGCTTTGCGAGGGGTGGTGTCCGCTACGGGACGGTGGGAATCGTTCATTCAGGACACGGCATCGTAACACGTGAATGCGCTTGCGGCTAGGGTCGCGACGCGGCCAAACGTCGACTAAACTCTTCCACACTCGTCATTAACCGCGAGCCGGAGGCGTGTGTTTCTGTGCGTGCGTGCCAGCGAGCGCACACCTCTGGCTTGCGGTTAAACGATTTGAATCACCGCCACACCGATCGCAATCCGACATGAAGTACTTCGTTTGGAGTTTAGTCGCACTGCTGGTTGTCCTGCATCAGGATTACTGGCAGTGGGACAACGCGACGCTCGACTTCGGTTTCTTGCCGAGGTCGTTGACGTATCACGCGTGTATCTCGATCGCGGCGGCCGGGGTGTGGGTGATGGCGACGCAGTTTTGCTGGCCGGAAGGATTGGAAGAGCCGGTTGCGGACGCCGAGGCGGAGGATGCGAAAGCATGATCCAGCTTGGAGTCGTCTTCGTCTATCTTGCGCTGCTGGTTGGTCTCGGCTTGTCGGCGAATCGGCTGTTTCGTGGCACAGCGAAGGACTACATGCTGGCCAGCTATTCGATCGGCCCGTTTCTGCTCTTGATGTCTCTGTTCGGAACTACGATGACAGCGTTCGCGCTGGTTGGCTCGACGGGCAAGGCTTATCAGCTTGGCGTGGGTGTCTATGGCTTGCTCGCGTCGGCCAGTGGAATCGTACATTCGCTCAGTTTTGTCGTGATCGGTGTGCCGCTGTGGTCGCTTGGTCGGAAGTACGGTTACACGACTCAGATTCAGTTCTTCCGCGATCGTCTTGATAACAACTTCATTGGTTATTTGCTCTTTCCGATTCTCGTCTTCCTCGTCATCGGGTATCTGATGGTAGGTGTGCTAGCCGGCGGTGCGGTCGTCGAAGCTGTGACGGCTGGAGCTTTCGGAGGTGCCGGCGGCGTCCCGTCGCAACTGGCATCGGCTGTGATCTGTGGAGTTGTGTTGACTTACGTCTTCTTCGGCGGGATGCGAGGAACTGCGTGGGCCAACGCGTTTCAAACGATCGTGTTTATGGTGCTTGGAGTCGTTACATTCTTCGTGATTGCCAAAGCGATCGGTGGCAGCAGCAGTCTGATCGAGAACATGCGCATCGCCACTCAGCAAGTTCCCGAGATCCAACTGGCTCGTGCGAAAGTTCCACCTTCGGTGTTCTTCTCGTTCTTGTTGATCCCACTGTCCGTCGGAATGTTCCCGCATATCTTCCAGCACTGGCTAACAGCGCGCAGCGCGAACGCATTCAAACTGCCGATCATCGTGCATCCAATCTTCATCCTAATCGTGTGGCTGCCCTGCGTGCTGCTCGGCGTTTGGGCAAGTGGACCGGAGTCAGGTATACCGGCCGGCACACCTGCGAACGATGTTCTCGGTGCCCTTGTAAAAGAACATGCCGGCGCGTGGCTGGGCGGTCTGCTGACCGCCGGCATCCTTGCAGCGATCATGTCATCGCTCGACAGTCAGTTCCTGTGCGTTGGCACGATGTTCACCGAAGACATCCTGCTGCATAACAAGAGAGCCGATGAACCTGTTGATGAAGCGAAGACAGTTAAGGCGGCAGGTGGGTTCATCATTGCGGTCGTGGCTGCGACATACGTGCTTAGCCTGCTGCTTCCGCGTTCTGTGTTTGACCTTGGCGTCTGGTCGTTCGCAGGATTCACGGGACTGTTCCCGCTGGTCTTTGCCGCGATCTATTGGTGTAGGCTCACCGCGGCCGGAGCAATCGCGAGTGTCTTGGCGACGCTTGGCACTTGGTTGGTGCTCTTTTATCGATCCGACTTTGGTGCCAACCCGCGTTATAGCTTTCCAGAAGCACCGATCAAGATCGGAGAGGCGACGATCATCCCGCCCTTTCATCCAGTCGTGACGATCTTCGCACTCTCGACGCTCGTACTCGTCGTCGTCTCTTTGGTCACGAGGCCACCAAGCCCAAAGACACTACAACGCTTCTTCTCTGCGGTTTAGAATCTTCCTCCTTGAGACCCTAGTCCGTAGTCGCTGCTTTCGTCAGCGGGTGAGGTGACGATAATGAAGTTCGCCAGAAACAAGGAGCCGATATGAACCGCTTGCCTCACATCGCTTGCTTGACTCTCGTGTTGGTTTCGCTGACCGTCGCCGCACGTTCCGAGCATGCAATGCTCACCGACCACATGCACCATCTTCGAGCCGAAGGGCCTCGCGAATGGAGCGACTTTCCCGAGACGCCAGAAGCGAGCCAGTTGCAGTTGGAATTCGATGCGAAGCCAAACGCTACAGCCGCCACGCTCCGGCTCCGTCAACAAGATATCAAGCAGCAATGGCAAGTTTTGCTCAACGAGAAGGAACTCGGTCGGCTACACGTCGATGAAAACGACATGGTCGTGTACTTCGATGTGCCGCCGGGGACGCTGGTTGAGGGGAAGAACCTGCTTCTCGTGAAGCAGCGCGGAACGAAACTCGACGACGTACGAGTTGGTGAGATCTCGCTGGAACCACGCGCGCCCAACGAGGTTCTTTCGGAGAGAACCATCAAAGTCGATGTCCGCGATCTCGACGGCGGACAATCCACGCCATGTCGCATCACCGTCGTCGGTGAAACCGGGGCATTGCAAAGCGTCCATGCCATGGATGGCGTTCACGTTGCTGTACGGCCTGGGATCATTTACACATCGACGGGACAAGCGAAGATCGGGCTACCAAGCGGTCGCTACACGATCTACACCGGCAGAGGCTTCGAATACTCCGTGCACAAGACGGAAATCGACCTGACCGAATCGGAGGGTGCAAGCCTTCTGTTCGGCATTCGTCGCGAAGTTCCCACCAACGGCTACGTTGCTTGCGACACACATGTTCATACGCGAACGCATTCCGGCCACGGAGACGCGACAGTTCAAGAGCGGATGATCACGCTTGCCGGTGAGGGGATCGAGTTGCCGATTGCGACCGATCACAACGTTCACATCGACCACGAGCCGTTTGCACGCGAGTTGAACGTGCGTCAGTACTTCACGCCGGTTATCGGCAACGAAGTGACAACGCGCACGGGCCACTTCAACATCTTTCCCGTTGTCGCCGGTTCGAATATGCCTGACTACAAGTCCGAGGTTTGGCAGACCACACTCGACAACATTTTTGCGACGCCCGGAGCCAAAGTCGCGATCTTGAATCACGCTCGCGATGTACATGGCGGCACAACGCCGTTCGGCCCGAAGCACTTCAATGATGCGGTCGGCGAGAACCTGGACGATTGGCATATGGGCTTCAACGCCATGGAAGTCATTAATTCAGGAGCGACGCAAACCGACGTCATGCAGTTGTTCCGAGATTGGATGGCACTGCTCAACCGAGGCCATACGGTCACACCGGTTGGCAGCAGCGATTCGCACGATGTCGCGCGGCACTTCGTCGGGCAAGGGCGGATTTACATTCGTTGCGACGATCGCGATCCCGGCAATATCGACGTCGAGCAGGCCGTCAACAACTTCCTGCAAGGCCGAGTGATGGTCAGCTATGGGCTGCTGGCTGAAATGAAAGTTAACCAACGCTACGGACCCGGCGAATTGGCTCGCGTCGTTGGCGACGAAGTGGCAGTCGATTTACGCGTACTCGGTCCACATTGGACGAAGGCTGACAAGATCATGCTCTTCGCCAACGGGCAATTGGTGCGCGAGGAAGCAATCGCCAACGTCATCGGCGATCGGCTGCCGACCGGTGTCTTGTGGGCGGATCGCTGGACGATTCCAAGACCTCAACACGATGTCCATTTAGTTGCGATCGCAACGGGCCCCGGAATCAAAGAGCTGTACTGGCGAACCGCTAAGCCCTATCAACCCGATACGCCGGACCCGACCACCAGGACGGTTGGCTGCAGCGGCGCAATCTGGCTGGACGTTGACGGAGACGGCAAGCGAACTTCAGCTCACGACTATGCGAGGCGCGTTCTCGAAGACGCACCGACCGACACGGCGAAGATGCTGCACGTTCTGAAGAGTTACGATTCGGCTGTCGCAAGGCAGGTGGCACACGGACTGAGCATCTCCGGCGCCCCGGTTTCCACGATTCAAGACACGATGCTCAACGAAGCCGCTCCCGCGACGAGACAGGGCTTCACGCAATACATGAACGCCTGGCGACGAAATGCGATAGCGCGTGCTGGCGAGTAGGCAGGCCAAAACGCGGCACCGGAAGAGTTTTCCATCAGTATTGTAAACCTGTTCACTAAGTGTCCGTCGGCATGCAATGCCAGTGAACCGTCGTAAGTGCTTGGATATCAGTCCGTTGCGGACGATGTTCTGCGGCGGACGTACTTTGGCCCGACGTGTGCAATACCATTGCGTCGCCCCTCACCTCTCTCAAGTCTCATCTTCACAAAGGAGTGTGTCATGCTCGTCTTAACACGCAAAAACCAAGAAACGATCCGTATCGGTGACAACATCACGATCTCGATTCTGAAGGTTAAAGGCAACTCGGTCCGCGTCGGAATCGATGCCCCACGGGACATCCGAGTCATCCGCGGCGAACTTCCGACGTTCGAGTCGATGGAAGAGTTCGACGTTCAGATCGAGGAGCCAACTCCGGTCGAAGCGAGCAGCGACTCAAGCGACGAGGAGACCGCGGTTTCGGAGCTTGAATGGGTGGTGATGAAGAAACTCGCCGGCCGCAAGAAGAACGCGTGCCTTCCGGTGCGACGGTGCTTGCAGACGGCCTTGCGGAGAGAATCGGGAAGCCAAGCTACCGAAGCGACGATCCTGAAGGCCGCTTGTTCGTGAGTACTCAGTACTCTCGATCGATCTGAACAATGCGCAGGTCTGGCGAGAGTACGTAAGTAGAAGTTCTACCATAGGCGATGAGATTCAGGCTACGGAACAAAGGGCCAGCACCAATGATGACAATGTCATTCATGATATGGCGTCGGGTCAAAGTATTGGAGCGGCGTGTAAGTCGATTGGCAACAGGGGTGTACGCTCGATGGTGAAATACGTGGAAGTCGCAGGCACCATCGGCGGTTTGGGGCAGGCATGCAACCGGCTGGGACGATCACTACGCCGTCAACTCGTCCACAGCGTGCAGCCTGTGCGTCTTGTGCCGGATGTTCCGTGTGGTAATCGACCAAGTTCGGCCGAAATCCCGGCAGCATGAGATGCGGGAAGTGCCGCAATTTGCAGTGTTTGAGCGTCGGCTGGGTTTTTTGACCGGACGGGGTTCGACGTTTCGCGGACGCATGTCGGCCAGATAGTGGTGCGCTCCAGTGATGCAACGCAAATGGGTGCAAACGACAACATCGCGAGACTGACACCAGCCGAATGCACGGCATTTCCGCCTATCGCAGCACATCGCGACGCTCCCAGGAGGCAGGGACTGCCTCGATCGTTCCTCTTAACTGAGTTTCTCTCATTTGGGCCCACGCAATCCGTTGGTGCTCTAACAGAATCCGACGCACTTCAAGGATCGCTGTCGGATGCTGATGCACAGCCATGTGATCGGCTTCGACGGTGATCTCTGAAGCGACATCTTCCAAATGGGCGCTGCCGAACTCAACAATCCCGTCGCTGCCGGCAGCCAGCGTTCCCACCAGTCCCTCGTTCGCAACCAGTCCCACGATGTTGTGATGAGTCGTCCGCGGTGACCGCAGCGCTCGCAGCATTACTGGCAACACGGGTGAATCAGGCGACAGCGAATCGATACTCGTCGAAATCGTCAGCAAGTCCGTATTCCTGAAGAAGCCAGGATTCTCGCGATTCAGCCGATGCGTTGCCGAGACCATCATCTCGGGTAACGCAATCAGCTTCCTCGCCAACCACCGTGTAAAGTCGTTTGCGAAGTTGCTTCCGTGGTGTGGTGTGGCGATCGTGATCACGCGTCGAATCGACGGATCGGCTCGAAAGAAGACTGTCTCCGCCAGCCTTTGCCGCGTCTGGTCATCTGCCCGCAACGCCTCGAAAGGCTTGTCACTGAGGAGTCGCCAGAATCCGTCTCCACTGTCAATTGTCTGCAGTTTAGAAACCAGACCGCCCATGCTGTGTCCAACGAGAACCATCTGATCGAGTGCCGGAATCGAACGCCTCGGATCAAGTTCCTGCTTCATTTCGGCAAGGTGCTCGCGCATTTGTCGAGCACTGATCCAGAACGGTTGCCCAGTGGGATAGAGATAAAACCAGAATTGGTACTTGTCACGAATCTCCGGGAACGAACGCAGCTCGTTGAACATCTCCATCCAGGTGACGGGACTCGACCAGAGTCCATGCACCATAACGACCGGAATCTTGTTCGGATCGTAAGGCTCCAGCATGAACAGCCCACGCAGCGACTCGGCACTCCCCGGATTCAATAACGCCCAGGTCGCAACGTTCTTTCGTTCCTCGAACTTTGGATTGTCGAGGAAGTACGCCAGTGGAGTTGTCAGGTCGGTCTCAAGCGGAACGCGGCGGTCGTTTACGAAGATGTCTTTCGAAACCAGCGGGTCGTGCAGTTCGAGTACACAGTGCCGGACGCCGTCGCCCCCCTGCCCTTCTCTGGGAAGCACGCGCAGAAACGCTGTCACCGCGAAGCTCAATCCAGGCGGATAGTACTTCTCGGCGGGATTGGCATGTTCGTGTTCGTGCCGAACGGCAACTAAGGGAACGCCTAACCCGTAGGTATGATGCCGAGTTGACAGGCCTTGGATCTCGTAATCGGAAACGAACTCGAATCGCTCGAAGTCATCATTGTGCCAGGGCCCGGAGGCAACAACATCGACATGGAATGTTTGCTGCTCCGTCTGAATCGTGTACTTGCCGCCCGGTCGTAACTGTCCTTGTTCGTTCGCCAACCGCAGCGCACCTTCGAGCGCAGCGTTATAGAGATCTGAGGCACCTCGGAATTGCGGATCGTACGGATTCCGATACCGATCAAACGCAGGATTGAACAAGTACCAATAGGCATGCGCCACGGCACCGCCATAGAGGTTCAAGGCGGTCCCTTTCTTTCCTGAGGCGTCTGCTTTCTTGCCGTTGATGTAAGCCAGTTCGGCAATCGAATAGAGCTTCTCCGCTGACGGCGCAGTCGCGACTTCCTGCTGAAGAGATGCAAAGACAACACCGGCGTCTTCCTTCTCCAGGTCATACCGTCGGAGCAGTTGTTGCGTCCTTGGCGTCGGTTTTGGCCCCGCGTAGGCCAGCAGTTGCAGAGGCCCCTCGAGAGGGTTGCGAGGTACTTTTCGCAACGCAATGTACTCGTTCGAAGCGCAGCCACCCGTCGCGCATAAAACCAGCGCAAGTCCGGCTTGAAGAACGCACTTCCAGCGAACTCGACGACCAATCGAGCGATCGGCTGTTCCGTGACCCAACATGATGGCAGATATGAATCGAAGGCCTCGTCGCCAACGAGCAGCAGAAAAGACTTGGCTACCCGCTAGACTTCGGAGAGAACGGCGAGACACAATAGCTACGAGGCTGAGTTGGAACAAGAGCAAGTAGCCATCACGCGGAGCGTGATGGCTACTTTGCACGAGCTATGAGCGAGCTAGCAATCAACGGCGGAACTCCCACCATTCCTGATGGCCCGCCTGCGTGGCCACTCCGCGACGATGCAGTTCGCCAGGCGATGCTTGCCGCGTACGAGGACGGTGATTGGGGACGCTATCACGGCAAGCATGTCGAACGCCTGACGAAGCAACTCGTCGAATTACACGGCATCGACCACGTGCTTCCTTGCTGCAGTGGCACAATCGCCGTCGAACTCGCTCTCCGCGGCTTGAAGATCGGGGACGGCGACGAAGTGATTCTCGCTGGGTACGACTTCGGAGCGAACTTCCGTTGCATCGAGGCGGTCGGCGCGAGACCGGTGCTCGTCGATATCGACCCGGCAACGTGGTGCCTCGACGCGAGTCGAGTTGAAGAAGCGATCAGCACCGAAACGCGAGCAATACTAGTCTCGCATCTACACGGCGGTCTCGCCGCGATGAGCGAATTGCGAGAACTTGCGGATAAGCACAACTTGCGAATTGTGGAAGACGCCTGCCAAGCGCAAGGCGCAACGATCGCCGGTCGTGTGGCCGGCACCTGGGGCGACGTCGGCGTCATCAGCTTCGGCGGCAGCAAGATTCTGACGGCTGGCCGCGGCGGAGCGATCACCACGCCACACGAGGAAGTGTTTCAACGAGCGAAGATCTTCAACGACCGCGGGAACGAAGCCTTCCCGTTGAGCGAGCTGCAAGCGGCTGTGCTGCTTCCGCAATTGGAACGGCTCGACGAACGAAACGGGCTACGGCAGCAAGCAGTTCAGAAATTGCTCGCCGAGTGCGGCGAGTTACAAGGTATGACGCCTGTCCAGTTGGACGGTGCCGGAAACGCCGCGAGCTTCTACAAGTTGGCTTGGCTTTACGACGAACAGGTGAACGCCCAAAGCCGCGACGCGTTCATCGCTGCGATCCAAGCCGAAGGCGTCGCGATCGATGCTGGCTTCCGTGGTTTCGTTCGCCGCGGTGCAAGTCGGTGTCGCCGAGTTGGCGATCTGAATCACAGTTCACGAGCTGCTGACCAGACAGTTCTGTTGCACCACCCGGTCTTGCTCGGCAGCGATTCCGATTTGCAACTCGTTGCCACCGCGATCAAGAAAGTCCTCAAGGCGTTTGCTCAACGATGAAGTTCCTGCTGACGAACGACGATGGTATCGACTCGCCTGGAATCAAAGCGTTGGAAGCGGCCGCGAGCCGCATTGGCCAAGTGACGGTCATCGCACCCGATGGAGAGCTGACCGGCTGCAGTCATCGTGTTACGAGTCATGAGGCGTTAAATGTGACCGAACGTTCGCCGCGTCATTACGCGGTCGATGGCACACCTGCGGACTGTGTTCGGCTCGGCTTAGTGCACTTGGCGAAAGATGCCGATTGGGTTCTGTCAGGAGTAAATGACGGAGCAAACCTCGGCATCAATCTGCTGATGTCGGGCACGCTCGCTGCAACCCGTGAAGCAACGTTGTTCGAGCGATCAGCGATTGGCCTATCGCACTATCGACGGTCTGGGCAAGTGGTCGATTGGGAAGCAGCGACCGAAGCAACCGAACGTGTGCTTCGCGAGTTACTTGCGAAGACACCGACGCCGCGCGCGTACTGGAACGTTAACTTTCCGGCGGTGTTGACCGAAGGCAAGCGGGGTGTCTGCTACTGCGAAGTGGATCAGAACCCGTTGCCGGTTGAGTACCGCGACGAGAATTCGTCGTATCGATACTGTGGTGTCTACCCGGAGCGAAAGCGAACGACAGGAACGGACGTGGACGTTTGCTTTTCAGGTAGCATTGCGGTCAGTCTGGTGAACGTGACGATCAGTTGACTGGCAAGTTCGCATCGACTTCAAACTCCGCGACGAACGGGAGCGGCGTTGCCGGCTGTTCCGATCCGGCATCGCCTTCCGCGAATTCGCGGCGGATCTTGTCCAACTCGCCGCGCATGATGTGAACATCGTTCGGGGCTTCGATGCCGATCGATACTCGATTACCCGCAATACGATTGATCACGATCGTGATATTGTCGTCGATGACCAACTTCTGACCGACTTTTCTACTGAGTACTAACATCTTCCTTCCTCCCTGATACGCCGCGTGCCGACTTGAGATGACTCGGCTTCATTGCCGACGGCCCGCGACTAGCGAATTGAAGAGAACTGATAACGTTTAGAAGCAAAGAACATGCCGGGAGTTCCATATGTCGCACCAATTATCCGCGAAGCCGAGCGTCAGTAGGAAGTTAGCGTGCCAACTCATCTCGCCCGCCGCCTGTCGCCGCTAGCGAGATGTGCGATCCTGCATCTCGTTGCGAGATTTGGTGTATCATTCCGATCATATATCCACTCGCCGCCGCTGAAAGCACGCCACTGCTTGCAACTTGCAGGAACAAGACATGAGTCATGGAATCAGGTTCGTCGTTCTAGCCGCCGGAATTGCCGTTTTGTTTCCGACGGCGAGCCACTCGCAGGAATCCGCCGCTGCACTGTTGAAAAAGGCGAATGTAGCGGTGGCGAAGAACGACAGCTCCGAAGCGGTTCGGCTGGCAAGTGCGGTGATCCAGCAAGTTGGAGAGTCCGCCGCCGAACTGTTAGAGCAGGCTAGTGCGGCGGCGAAGGCTGACAGTGCCGAAGCAGTTCGCTTGGCGAGTGCAGCGATCCAGCAAGTGAGAGCGTCGGCTTCGACTTATTACTTGCGCGGCCGTGAGCAGTTTCGATTGGGAAAGATCAAGGAGTCGGTGTCGGACTTTGACCAGTATGTCAAGTTGGAACCCAAACGCGAATCTCGTCAGTGGGAGCGGGGCATCGCGATGTACTACGCCAAAGAGTACGATCGAGGTGCCAAGCAGTTCGAGCTGTACCAGACTTTCCACGACAACGACGTTGAGAACTCGGTTTGGCGTTATCTGTGCATGGTCTCGACGCACGGGATCGAGAAGTCTCGCAAGGTGATGTTGCCGATCGAGAATGATCGCCGTGTTCCGATGATGCAAGTCTTTGAGCTGTATCGTGGCAACTTGAAATCAGAGGAAGTGCTCGCTGCTTGCAAGCGTGACGCTCCACCAGCCGAAGTACTTGCCGGCCGATTGTTTTATGCTCATCTATATCTCGGGCTGTACCACGAAGTTGCCGGCCAAGCCGACCTTGCCGCGAAGTACATCAAGTTGGCGGCCGACAAGGAACTGGCGGACAATCCACGCATCAACCGTTACATGTGGGATGTGGCCAGAATTCACGCGGAGTTGATGGAGAAGAAGCCGGCTCAACGCGAGACAAACGGAAAGTAACGACGGATGACGCTAGTCGAGAGCCGGGCGAAACGAGTGAGCATACTCTGTGCGCTATACGTCGCGCAGGGAATTCCTTGGGGCTTCATGACGGTGGCTCTGATCAGCTATCTCGCGGCTCGTGGTGTAAGCGATACTGACGCTGGCAAGTTGACCGCTGTCGTACTCGTGCCTTGGACGTTCAAGCTCGTCTGGGGACCGCTGATCGATACCATGACGATTCGGTCGATGGGCCGCCGTCGTCCATGGATCATCGGTGCCGAACTGATGATGGCGCTATCGCTCTTGGGCCTGTTGTGGATGGGCGACTTGAGTGACAACCTACAGATGTTGGGCTGGATGTTCTTTATTCACAACTGTTTCTCGTCGCTTCAGGACGTCGCGACCGACGCGCTTGCCGTGGATATCCTGCCGCCGGATGAACAGGGTCGCACCAACGGCATGATGTGGGGAGCGAAGCTGATCGGCAAAGCGTTCGGTGCCTCGGTCATGGCGATGGCGATCGCCACTTGGGGGCTTCCCTCGGCTGTGCTCATTCAGTTCGTGGCACTGATCGGCATCATGCTGTTTCCAATATTGATGCTGGAGCGGCCCGGCGAGAAGCGTTTTCCGTGGAGCAAAGGGCAGGCGAATCTGTCGGACTCCGGTTCCAGCGTGCGTAACCCGGTCGATGTCTTCAAGGATCTTTTTCAAGCCTTCTCTTTGATCACGACTTCGGTGTTCGTCTTGTTTGGCACGATCCACACGATTGGCTGGGGCATCGTCGAGGTAGTCACCAAGACGCTTTACACTCAGCAACTCGATTGGACTTTTGTTCAGGTTTCGAACTTCACAGGATTGGCCGTCTTCGCCGAAATGGCGGGAGCCATCGGCGGAGGTTATCTGGCTGATCGTTTCGGAAGGCGCAAGATCATGACGATTGGGTTTGGCGGCTACGGATTACTAGCGATTGTCTTCGGATGTTGTCCACATTTGTGGAGCGAACGTTGGTTTGCTGCGGGTTACTTGTTTCTGAATCCAGGGTTGCTCGCGATGGGAGCTGTTGGATACTTGTCGATGGGGATGAGAATCTCGTGGACGAAAGCTGCGGCGACAGTGTTTACGGTCTTCATGACAGTCTCGAATATTGCCCATGTGTTGGGTAACTCGCTGGTCGGACCGTTGCGCGATGGTTATGCCCTTACCTACGAGCAGACATTTATGGTCGCTGGGATCGCGATGTTCCTGCCGCTGTTCTTGCTTCCGCTGGTGGTACCCGAGCAAGTTGATCGCAGAAAGGATTTGGAATTGAAGGCCCTGTCTTGACTTGGATAGATCCAGCGGACAAATCGTGTACTTGCACTCATGAGAGTTACGGATATGACGAACAAGACTTATTACGATGAAGCACGCGAGATCCACGACTGGATCACTCAACTACGACGGCAACTACATCGCTTTCCGGAGTTGATGTACGAGGAAGTGAAGACGAGCGAACTGGTTCGCCAGACGCTCGACGAGCTCGGCATCTTGTATCGGCATCCGATGGCGAAGACCGGGCTGGTGGCTTCGCTCGGCAACGGGCAAGGACCCTGCGTCGCTCTGCGGGCGGACATGGACGCCTTGCCAATCCACGAAGAAGCGGATGTGTCCTTCCGCAGCGAATACGACGGCAAAATGCACGCTTGCGGGCACGACTGTCACACGGCAATGCTGCTTGGTGCGGCTCGCCTGTTGAAGCAGCGCGAAGCTGAGATCAACGGCACGGTGAAGCTTATCTTTCAACCCGCCGAGGAAGGTGGCGCGGGCGGCCAATTGATGCGCGACGAAGGTGCCTTACAGAATCCAGCGGTCCAGAGGATCTTCGGGCTGCACGTTTGGCCGCAGTTGCCGACGCAATCCATTGGTTCACGGGCGGGCGTGTTTCTGGCGGCGTCAGCGTTTCTAGAGATGACTGTCCGAGGACGTGGTGGTCACGCGGCAATGCCGCATCTCACGATCGATCCCGTCTCGGTAGCGGCGAAGATCATCAGCGAACTCCAGACAATTGTCTCCCGAGAGCTTGATCCGCTTGACTCAGGAGTGGTCAGCATCGCCGCGATTCACGGCGGCGATGCCTGCAACGTCATCCCACCGGAAGTGCGGATGAAAGGGACCGTTCGCGCGCTGTCGATGGACGTGCTCATGCATCTGCAACAGCGCGTTCGAGAGATTTCGCATAACATTGCGGAGGCACATCGTTGCGAACTCGAGATAGCCTTCCCCGGCAACGACTACCCGCCGACGGTTAACGATGGAGAGTGTTGGAACGTGGCCAAGGAGTTGGCAGCGGAACTGAACAGCGACGAGCAGGTTGCCGAGTTACCGGCGGTGATGGGCGGCGAGGATTTCGCCTACTATACGGAGGAAGTACCGGGCTGCTTCGTAGCGATCGGAGTTCGCAACGAGGAGCAGGGAGCAACCTTCGGCCTCCATCATCCGAAATTCAAAGTCGATGAGGATGCCCTACCCCTTGGTACGGCGTTGCACGTTGCGTTCGCGATGAAATCGTTGAACGATTTAATGTAGCCCTCACGCTCCGCGTGATGTAAGCGGCGTCAAGTTCCGGGTCGATTGCGGGTCGAGATCGACCGGGGAGTTCGCGTTACCACCGCTTCCGCTATCCTCACGCGGAGCGTGAGGGCTACAATGTGGCGATGACGAAGCCGACTCCAGAACCACTCGATCCAGCGATGGTTGCCGAACTAGCCCGGAAAGTTGTCCAAGAGGACCGCTTTCCGCAACTGGCATCGATTGATGGCGATCAGCCACGTCTTCGCCCGGTCTCTCCGGTGCGAACCGATGGCTTTACGGTTTACGTTGCGAATCTTCGCAACTATCACAAGACGGTCGAGATCGAAGCCAATCCGAAGGTCGAGTTATGCTATCTCGACGAGGGACACAATCAGGTGCGCATCACAGGCGTTGCCGAGGTCGTTACCGATCGCGAACTGCTTCAGCAGATTTGGGACGACAATCCGCTCTTGCGCCAATACCTTGGATCAATCGACAACCCCGAGCTGATCATGTATCGCATCGTGCCATCGCGAGTGCGCTACATGCAGGAATGGGCACTCGAATACTACGACGTACCCTTAGATCGTTAGGATCGTTCCGGAAATAACTGTCCGGTTTTCCGTGGCGTAAGCTTCCAGTTTGCGATAATGCGGGTTCGCAAGCTGGAAGCTTACGCCACTTATTTCTCGAACGATCGTTAGTTCACACGCCGTCGAGTTTGCCTTGGTACTTCTCCCAGTACTCGGGCATCAGCTCTTGGACCTTGGCTTCCAATTCTTCGTCACTGATCGCGGTCATGCGGCCTTCGACTTCGTATTGGTCCATCACCCAGCGGGCCACTTTGTGAACCTTGATCTTGCTGATGCGATCCGCATCCTTCAGACCGAAGAACTCGTTAACCCAGTGAGCAACACCGTCGGCACCGCTCTTATCCGTCAAAGCGACGCGGGGCGGACGGTTCAACAGCTTCGTGGTGTCGAATATGTTGTAGATTCGCTCGTCGCTGCGCAGCCCGCCCGCGTGGATCCCGGCCCGCGTCGTGTTGAAATGCTTACCGACTAGCGGATAGTTCTCCGGAATCGGGAAGTCGATCGAACGCATGTATTTCGCCATCTCCGTGATCACTTCGGTTTGAATGCCGCAGAGATCTTCTTTGAGCGAAATGTACTCGATGATCGCGCCTTCAACCGGCGGGTTCCCGCAGCGCTCGCCGAATCCGAACAGAGTGCCGTTCAACGCGTCACAGCCGTACAGCCACGCGGTCGCTCCGTTGGCATGCGTGCGATGGAAGTCGTTGTGACCGTGCCATTCGAGCCGATCACTCGGCACGCCGCATTCCTGATTCAGCTTGTAAATCATCTTGGGAACGCTGCGCGGCAACTCGGCGCCAGGATAATGCAGGCCGAAGCCCATCGTGTCGCAGATGCGAATCTTGACACCTTGATCTTCGGGCACCTGTTCGCTCATCCGCATCAACCGATCTACAAACGGCATCACAAATCCGTCCCAGTCAGCACGTGTCACGTCTTCCAAGTGACAGCGAGGCCGCACGCCAGCTTCAAATGCAGCATCGACCACTTCGCAGTACGAGTCCATACACTCCTGACGACTCTTGAACTTCAGCTTGTTGAAGATGTGGTAGTCCGACGAACTGGTCAGCATGCCCGTCTCTTTCAAACCAGCTTCCTTGACCAGGCGGAAGTCGCCTTTGACCGCGCGGATCCAGCCGGTGCACTCAGGGAACTCGTGCCCCAGCTCACGACAACGATCCAGCGTTTCGCGGTCATTCTTTGTGTAGAGGAAGAACTCGGTTTGACGGATCACGCCGTTCGGGCCGCCAAGCTTGGCGAGCAAATCGTAGAGATGGACCATCTGGTCGATCGTATAAGGTGGGCGAGCCTGTTGCCCATCGCGGAAAGTCGTGTCGGTGATGAAGATGTCGCGTTTCTTCGCCGAGTTGGGATCGAATTCGACAGGTTGGCCGTCGATGTATTCGATGAGCGGTCCATCGAAACGGATCTTGGGAGGAAGGCTGTAGTCGAAGACATCTTCCAGCAAATTCGGCTCAGTAGTATCGACCAGTTCATGTGTCTTGCGTGTATCAACGACTGACATAGTTCGCTCCTTGGTGGCTTGATTCAACATTGCTTATGGATCGAATTGCCCCCAACGAACTAAGGTGACAACGAATATGCAACGTACAAACGAATTCGCTCATTCGTTGTCACCTTAATTCGTCGAGGGCTATCTCTCTGTTTTACACCTCGACGCCTTGTTCCTTACAAATACCTTCGATGAATTCCGCGGCTGAGCCGACGGTGGTGACAGCCAACGCGGCGTCTTCCTCCATCTCGATGCCGAACTCTTCCTCGAACATGGCGACCAGCTCGATTGATTGTACGCTTTCGGCGCCCAGATCGGCACTAAAGTTATTCTCCGGTTTAATATCGCCCGCGTCGAGTTGCAAAACGCGAGCGGTCACTTCAATGACACGATCCTGAACACTAGCCATTCTTTCATTCTCCTAGGAACGTTGAGCACGCAGCGCGCGGCGACCCTTCTTGATGGCATCCATCCGCGGCTCCGCAGTGATCTTAAATATTTCTTCCCACATCGCTTCTTGAGCAGATGTCCATTCGTGATCTCGTCGTCCCATCGCGGTCTTGGCCGTTTCGAAGAGCTTTCGCTTACCGAAGCCTTTGGTCACGACGCCTTCCAGGAACCACGCGAACGAAGGAATGAACTTTGGTAGAGGCTTGCCTGTGCCGGCGATCAGCGCCATCGCACCAACATACGAACCGGTGTTGAACAACGTCCCGATCGACGTCTTCGTATGATCGCCAATCAGCGAACCAACCTTGCGCGAGCCCGTGTCAATGGGGTTCTTGCCATCGAGCATCACAGAAACGTCAGAGTAGTCATTCTTCAGATCGCTATTGGTGGTTAGCGCGCCGAGGTTGACCCATTCGCCGACGTAGGCGTGGCCCAGAAAGCCATCGTGGTACTTGTTCGAGTAGCCTTGAATAATCGATTCTTCGACTTCGCCTCCAACGCGGCACACCGGGCCGATCGAATTGCCTTCGCGGCACTTCGCGCCCAACAAGATCGACTTCTTACCGATGTAGCAGGGCCCCTCGATTCTCGTGAAGGGATGAATCTCGGCACCTTCATCGATAAAGACTGGACCGTGTTCGGCATCAATGACGACCATCGGATGGACGCTTGCATCTTTCCCGATGTAGACGTCGCTGCGACTGCCGCGAATCGCCGAGGGCTCTTCAACATGCCCGTCGTTGCCGGCTTGGCCAGCGGCTGTGAAGTCCTTCGTAAGTTGCTCGGGGTTGTTAAGAATCAAGTCCCAAGTGTAGTTCCATGTCGCAACTTTTTCCTCGTATCGTGGACACGCTTCGTGCGCCGAATCAATCAAGCCATCGATCGAATCGGTGATGAGCTTGCCAAGGTCTTCCCTCGCGATGCGTGCGAACAGGCAGTCGCCATTCTCGTCGAACGCGACTTGGCTCGGCCCCGTGGGCTCAATGTCAAAACTCTCTGCCTTCACGCGGGCATTCACCAACAGCAGGTCTTCGCCGGCGAGACTTGCGGAGTTGTTGATTGACCAACTGGACTGCTCACGATAAACGTCCGCCATGTAGTCGGGCACGAAACCCACCACATCGCTGGCACCAATCTTCGCGATCAGCTTCTCGCCCAGAGACGTCATCCCGCAGCGAAGCTCCCAAATCGGACGGCAAAGGGCAACGGGATCGAAGTTGATTCGCGATTCCGTTTGGCGGTCGAAGAGAACTAGCCGCATGTGGCAACTCCAGGAGGTAGAAGTACTTCGGCTGCCATGCCTCTAGCTGTCGCAGGCAGGCCTTCGTATTCATCCAGGTTGAACGTCGTGACTTGGCTGAAGTCGAGGTTCTCTTTGCGAGCGATGTCGGTCAAGCACTTATAGAGGTCTTCGGGCGTTGCTCCAGTCGCCAGGCCCAAAATGGCGTTGGGCTTCTGTCGCACGACTTCAGCCACGATCTCGGCGCCACGTTGCGACATCGCTTCGTAATCTTCCTCGACCTTAACAGACATTAGCATTCAACTCCTGGATTGGATTCTCACTGTGGAGGTCCCGGTATGCACGTACTCAAAGGAGACCAGTCGGTATGTCCGAGCCTGCCAGCTTACGACACGCGGAATCGGAAATCAAGCCGCGCCGCAAAGTCACGTCCTGGCCGACGTGATTGCTAGAATCGCTTTGCTGAGGCCAGCTTAGCCATCGGTTACTTACCGACACAGTACAACACGCGCTGCGAGCGAATTAGCAACTCACCTTGACTGGGAGTCACACAGGCTCGAAAGGTTTCCTCATCTGCGATGTCGAGCTGGTTCTTCGCGACGACTTCCAGATTCTCACCGGGCCGCAGCACAAACACGTCGCCGCTTTCATTGGGGATATACGCCAATCCATTCGCCGCGATCGGTGAAGCGGAGAACTTTCCTTCGAGCCGTGTCTTGCCGAGTTCCTTGCCGGTTGCGGCATCGTAGGAAGTGGCAACACCCGGGCGGTGGCTGACGACGACGAGATATTGGCCGATGACGACTGGCGACGGCAGATCACGCCCGCCTTTGCGAGCCGTCTGCCACACCTGGCCGGCTTCATCGATCGTACCCGTGCCGCCGGGTTTCATTGCGAGCATGTTGCCAGAACGCCCACCGACAGCGATAAGGATGTCCTTGAACTTGGTCACCGTCGGTGTACCACGACCTTGATGACCGCCAGCGAACCACAGTTCCTCACCGGTTTTTGCTTCGTAGGAATTCACGCCCTGATCGCCGTTGATAACGACTTCCGTGCGCTGCGGGGTCTCGACCAACAACGGTGACGACCATCCACGATGCTTCTCGCGAGGAGTCTCCCAAACGGTCTTGCCCGTCTGTTTGTCGAGCCCGACGATCGAGGCCTTATCTTCCGCGTCGCAGTTCTGGATCACCAGGTCTTCGTAAATGATCGGCGACGACGCGGTTCCCCAGGGCCCTTCGAATTTGCCTAGGTCGCGTGACCAGAGCTTCTCGCCATCGAAGTCGTAGCAGTGAATGCCTCCGCGCCCGAAGAACGCGACGACGTGTTTGCCATCGGTCGCGCAAGTCGCCGATGCGTATTGATTCATTCCATTCGTCTTCTCCGGCTCGCCGGTCCACGCGACATCGTGCCACAGAAGCTTGCCGGACTCGCGATCGAGACACATCACGACTCGATTTCGTCCACCCTCGGTCGCTGCTGTCAAGAAGATCTGGTCGCCCCAGACGACAGGCGACGATTGGCCTTGGCCAATCAACTCGGTCTTCCAGCGAACATTGGAGTTATCCCATTGCACGGGAAGATCGGTTGCGGAACTGACACCAGTTCCCGCCGGCCCGCGCCAACGCGGCCAGTTCGATTCGGCATGCGAGACGGAGAGGAGTAGTAGGGATGCGCCGAGTGTGAGAAATCGGTGGAGTGAGCACATGGGAGGCTTTCAGTAGTCGGAGTGCGGGACTTCGTTTAACCGCAAGCCGGAGGCGTGCGCTTTGGGAGAGCGCACGCCTCCGGCTTGCGGTTAAACGAAGAGTGGTCTGTGTTATGGATTGTCCGAGGCGGCGAAGCGCTCGGCTGACCGTTGTTCTTGTTGCTTCATAATGCGAGGGACATCTTCTTCAAGCAAGTACCCGTCGGCCGCAAGTTGCTGACAATATCGCTTCAGGTCGGCGAGGTACTTCTCTTGCGAGCCGTAACGCTCCTCTAAGGATAATCGGGGATCACCGCTCGCGTCACGGTCAGCCTTCGTCGCCGGAAATGGAATGTAGGAACCGTTGAGTCCGACGAGTTCGTTTTCCGGGCCCGCGTCGGCTCTTCGCAAACTCCATCCGGTAAACGTGGCCAGCGGAACAGCAACTTCCGGCGGTAGCAGACAACCAAGGTCGTTCCCATCCTTGCCGCTACCAGGAACCAGCGCCGCGTAACGCCCCGACAGACGAGGTGGCTGAAGATCGATGATGCCTTCTGCGTGCCAACGCTTGCCGAAATCCAATAAGTTCGGCTCATTCATTACTTCGGGATAGCGAATGCCTGGAATCGCGGGAAAGCGAGTGGAACTCCGCGTGAAGTATCGAAGCGTGCCGTCGCGCAGCATTGGGTAGACACTCGCTGGTGGAGGCGTGTTATCGCGACACCACCTGTCCAATGCCGAAAGAAGGGATCGCAAGAACGGTTTGTAATCGCCAGGATTTGCGAGGGTCTGGCCTTTGCCTTGGCTCGGCGGAAAACTGGCGGGACCATGCTGAGTACCGCCGAAGGCATAAACGCGCACGTTGTCCGGCAGCTCCGCGTCTTTGCGACCTAAAGTGTCGGTATGGACCAGCGAACCGCTGCGCGTCCAATACTCGGTCGATGACTGCGTGTGCATGATCTTCGGTGCGGTCAGCGATTCCGTTGCCCGCCGCAAAATGCCATCGTGCCGCTTACTGAGAGAATCCGTTTGCATTTCATACGCGAATGGGAAGCGATCTGTGCCGAAATCCCAGAGCTCATGCTGCGTGGCGTATGCGGTCGGCTGGGCGAAGCGATGGTTGAACGAGCCCAGCCCGCCTCCGGCCACGTGCGGGATGAGGCCGTCGAATACGGGACGTCCCTTGGTGTCGGCATTGAATCCCGAGTAAAGGTATTCGCGCAGAAACCTCCCGCTTTGCGAGACGCCAAATCCGTGAGCTCGCTTAATCACCGGCTGGTCACCCAACAGTAACGGATTCTTGTCCCCTTCACCTTGCTTGAAGGCGGCGATCAGGTCCCGCACCGAGGCGAAGCAAACGCCATGCACAAGCGGATCTTGTGCTTCGTAGATCACTTCATACAAATAGCCGGGGCGAAAGCCACCACGAAGTTCTAACTCGACTTTCGGCAACTGTCCCGGCTCCGCGTTCTCCACTTCATCGAGATGCAAGCGAAACTGATTGTGGGGGATCGGGACTCGCTTATCGAGCGGTGTCAGCCGCCAAGTTAGCGTCGCGCCCGCGAAGCCTCGTGCCGTGGGACGATAGGCACCGTGATTCGATTTGTTGACGGGAAGCCGATCCGTTTCCTTGTCCGGGCAAAGCTCGTAACGCACGAGGCCGGTAATCGGCTCTTTGTCGTTCGTTGCAACAGGGGCGAACAACTGCAGTCGATTCCCGCCAGGAAGCAATTCGCCATCCCAACCGCTCCACACGATCGTATAGCCCTTTCGCAACAGATATCCGTTGCCCGCATCATTAGGAGCGTTCCCGCCCGGGGCATCGTTGAAGAATCGCAACGCCAACTTGTTGCCACGGTTGTTGACGTCGTACAGGAGTGCCTGATTCCCTTTCGCAAGCTTCATCGGCGCGAGGATATAGAGGTCGGATGCGAACGTCACCAGTCCCTTCGAGTCTCGCGGGGCATGTTGCAAGTCAATGATTTCCTTGTTTCGCGGGTTATCAGGATGAATCGCGTAGTGCACGCGTCCCACGATCCGCTCGTAGGAGCCGACCTTCCCAAAGCTCTGGCCATTGGCGAACGATTCACGCTCTTGGATCTCAAAGCGAACGACTTCGGCGTTGGACTGCGATGGGGCCAGGAAGCAGAACGTTTGGAATAGCAACGTAACGATTGCGACGCGCCAAGTACGGGGTACTGAGTACCAAGTACAGAGTACAGAGTACAGAGTACTGAGCATGCCATGTCCGGTCGAAGGTGCTGCGTGTCGAATCACGAGTGCTGCGTGTCGAGTCGTGGGTGCTGCGTTTTGAGTCGGTGGTAAAGATCGCTTGGTACCGAGTACTGTGCACTCAGTACCGAGTGCCAAGTCGATACCGAGTACCAAGTCAGTACCGAGTGCTGAGTAATGTGTACCGAGTACTGTGAGCACCCGGCACTGAGTAGACAGGCCAACGCACCGGGCGCTTACGGGCACTCGACAACACGAAGCAAGCCGCGCCGCATCACTTCGGCTTTTGCGTCCGAAACAACTCCGGTCGTTCTTCACCTGTAATCCGTTCGTAGATCTCCCACACTTCATCGTTCCAGCTCTTCTGTTTGCGAGTGTGCTTGACGCCTCCGCCGTGCTTTACCATCGACCTCATGAAGGACACGGTCATCTTGCGAATATCAGTCCCCTCCTGGAATGACGCTCCGAAGTCATCGCGATCAATGTACTCGCGATCATAGGCGGCACATAGATGAGACTGAGTTTCGTTCAGGCTGCCAATCGCGTATCCCAGGAACTGAATGAACTCACCTTGCGTGCCGCGCCCGAATCCTTCGCGATATTTGCCATAACTGATTCAGATGAGTCGTTGATCTGCGCAACAAGTCGGTAGTTCTTGGCGAACGGTTCGCGTCTTGTGCGGTGGAAGATATCTTTCGACCACTGGCGAGCACGTTGCCAAACGCGGATCTCTGTGAAGCATTTGACGGCGGTCATCGATTTGCCCTCAGGGGATGGACTTGCCGTGTGTTATCTTACGAATGAGTCGTTGCGTCCTCAGTACCGAGTACGTACGTGATCTCCAACGCTCAAACCTCTCGAATCTTGATGTTCTTCCAACTGCACTTCGCTCCGTTCGGCCAGCCCGTGCCCCCGTGAACTTGAACGGCGATGCTGCCGGAAGGGCCAAGCTTCTCGAAGATGCCTTCCTTGTCGTAGCGTTCCGTCGTAGCTTTCTCGCCGTCGAAGTCACAGACCTTCAAGCCGTTGATCCACGTTGTGATCTTCGGATACTTGCCTTCGCAACGAACCTTCGCGGTATTCCAATCATTCACCTTCCACGTCTTCACCCACTCCTCTGGCGTGCAAGTGTGGATGAGGCTGACATCGGCGGCCGACTTGTGCTTGTCGGTCGTGATGCCAACAAGCTTCTTCTCGTCGTCATATTTGCCGTTGATGTCGAACGTGCGTGTGTTGAAGCCGGTCGTGCCTTCACCGTACAAGTGTCCGACGTTCCCAGCGTCGTGATAATCGACCATCATTTGAAAACACTGGCCGATGTCGTTGCCTCGCAGGAACAATCCTGAACAAACTCCCCAATCGGGCTTCATGTCGATCAGCAACTCAAAGTCACCGAACTTCTTGTCAGTCAACAGAATCCCGCCATTGCCCGAGCCAGGAGGATCTTGTTCGCCGGTGATCGCTCCGCCTTCGGCTCGCCAGATGCCTCCGGTTCCATGACCGATCTTCTGCGGATTCTTATGCCAACCCTTGAGTGTTTTCCCATCGAAGAGGTCCGTCCAGCCAGAGTCGTTCGGTGCGGCGTAAGCGACGGAATGAAGCGATGTCGCCAGCGATGCACTTGCCGCGGCGGCCGTGGTGACCTTCAGGAAGTTACGACGATTTGAGGTGAATGACATTTATGTTTCTCCTATGGTGCAAGCAAACGATGTTCTGCGACATCATATGTCGTGGCGAGACGCGAGGCAACGAGCGACCAAATCTCGTGTAGGCAAGAAGCTCGTAGCGAAATAGACTGAAACCAAGATGACAAACACAACCCTCCCACAACTCGAAATCACTTGCTCGCGGCAATTCCCGGAATGGTTGGCCGAGCAACGGGTGAGCTTGGCGTTCACGACTTATCAAACGGGCAAGCTGTTCATGGTCGGCTTGAAACCGGATGGCAGGCTCTCGATCTTCGAGCGGACGTTCAATCGTTGTATGGGGCTATACGACAATGGTCAGACCTTGTGGATGAGCACGCTCTACCAGCTTTGGCGTTTGGAGAACGTTGTCGAGCAGGGGCAGATCGTCAACGACAGGTATGACCGCTTGTTCGTACCGCAGGACTGATGACTGTCTCGCCTGTGCCCAAGCCGCGTGTCGCGTGGCCTGTTGGAACGGTAATGAAGAGGTTCGTGGCGAGAATGAACTTATCTTGCTCAATCAGCATCGCCCGCGGAGCGATCTCCAAGTCACCGATGCCCGCGCTCTGAGTCCCGGTCGCGTCTTCGAGACCAAGCAACGGCGCGGCCAACAAGATCCCAAGCCGCTTGGTCAGCGACCAGTCGATGTGCGTTTCCGCTTCATGTTCGTTCTCACCATCGATGGTGTTCATTGTGTACTTGTAGATGAAGAACGCATCCTGATGGATCTGAGGCGGCTCGAAATTGAATGGGTGGACGAACGGCGTACCCAAGTCGGTGAAGTGCGTGTGATGCACCGGTTCGAAGACTTCGTCGAAGAAGCCACCTTGTGCCGAAACTTTTCGAGCGATTCCGAGTGCGAGCATCGCCAATACGAGCATGGTTGTGAACTCGCGACCGCTCATCTCGCCTTCCTCGTCTGCTAGCTAATGGCAATCTGTGTGCGCAGACCTGCGCTCGACATCTCAAATCGGCACCGGGACGCCCGCACAATCGGCAAAAACAGAAAAACGTCACAGTCTTGGGATTTTCTTGGGCGCAACGTGCGTGGCAAGACGTTTGCCCGACGCGAGCGTTCGTAGCATTCGCCTGCCGCGCGAGGCTATGATACTTTGATGCCACCGGACGGCAATTGCGAAAGCCTGAGCCCAAAGACCATGAAACTTCTTACGCGGAGCCTCCATACCATCTTCATTGCTGCGTCTCTGATGGCAACAGCAGCTATTGGCGACGACCGATTTGATATGGTCATCCAGCAGGGGCGCGTTGTCGATGGCACTGGGGCGCCGTGGTACGTCGCGGACGTTGGAATTCGCGATGGACGAATTGCGAAGATCGGTCAGATCGATATCGGCGCAGCGAGTCAAGTGATCGAAGCCGGGGGACTGATCGTCGCTCCAGGCTTTATTGACATGATGGGACAGACTGCGACGCCGATGATCGAGGATCCGAAGGCAGCTTTGAATCTGCTTACGCAGGGCATCACTACGATCAATTCCGGCGAAGGACGGTCGGCCGCACCGCTTGGCGATGACAAAGCCGAACAACAAGGCTGGCGCACGATGGCCGAGTATTTTGCGGTGTTGGAGCGCAAAGGCCTTCCGATAAACACCGTCCAAACGGTTGGCCATACGCAGGTGCGACGCCTCGTGATCGGCGAAGTTGACCGCCGGCCAAGCGACAGGGAACTCGATCGAATGCGCGAGTTGGTTCGCGAGGCGATGGAGGCCGGCGCGATTGGCGTTTCGACGGCGCTGATCTATCCGCCAGCGGTCTATGCCAGGACGGAAGAGATCGCCGCCTTGGCGGAGGTTGCCGGCGAGTATGGTGGGCGATACTACACGCACATGCGGAACGAAGGCGATTTGCTGCTCGAAGCGATCGATGAGGCTCTCGACATCGGGCGCACGGGCAAGACACCGGTTCACATCTTTCATTTGAAAGCCGCGGGTCGTCAGAACTGGGGCAAGATGCAATTGGCCATCGCGAAAATCAAGGCGGCACGTGCTGAAGGCCAGCAAGTAACAGCCGACATCTATCCTTATGTGAACAACGGACTCGGCATCGCCGCGTTTATCCACCCTCGCCATTTCAGCGAAGGCCGCGCGCGGTTGATTGGACGGTTGGATGATGCGAAGTACCGAGCCGAGATCCGCGACGAGATGGAAACGACTGGCGGATGGGAGAACTGGTTTCGGCACGTCGGAAACGACTGGGACCGAGTCGTCATTGGGCAAACCACCGATAAACGCTATGCCGAGCTTGTTGGCAAATCAGTGGCGGAGATGGCGAAGGCGAGGGGCGAAGACGCGTGGGCAACCTTCTTCAACCTCGTTCGATCCGGCGCGTTTGCGTTGCCGCAGAGTATGAGCCACGCGAACAAGATCCTCGCGATGCAACAGGAGTTCGTGTCGTTCTGCACCGACGTCGGCCCAGCCGGTGGTTCGCGGATCGCGTCCCATCCACGTGCGTTTGGTTCGTTCCCGAGATTACTTTCGCACTACGTGCGCGACCTTGGAGCCATCTCCTTGGAACGCGCGATCGCCCAGGCCAGCGCGGCCGCCGCGAATGACGTGCTCGCTTATGATCGGGGGCGAATCGCGGAGGGTCTCGCCGCGGATGTGATCGTCTTCGACTACCTGAAACTGGCGGACAAAGCGACGTTTTCAAAGCCCGATGCTGTTTCGGAGGGCATGCGATATGTGATCGTAAACGGGCAACTCGTGTTCGACGACGGTCGGCTCACCGGAGCGCGGCCGGGACGTGTTCTGAGGGGGCCAGGCTATCGAAGCCGCTAGAATGAGAAGCATGATGAAAACCTGTTTTTGTTTTGTGTTGCTGACTCTGCTGAGCGACTCTGCTGCTGCCGCGGAACGGCCCAACATCATCTTGATGATGTGCGATGACTTGGGCTGGGGAGACGTTGGTTTCAACGGCGGGAAGATCATTCAAACGCCCCACCTCGACGAAATGGCGAAGGCAGGCTTGCGGTTCGAGCGCTTCTACGCAGCGGCCCCTGTTTGCAGCCCGACTCGCGGCAGTTGCATCACTGGCAGACATCCGTATCGCTACGGCGTTTTCTTCGCCAACGTCGGTCATATGCAAGAAAAGGAGCTAACGCTTGCGGAGTTGCTGAAGGAGCACGGCTATACGACAGGCCATTTTGGCAAGTGGCATCTCGGTACGCTGACTAAGACGGAGAAGGATGCCAATCGTGGTGGGCCGAAGAACGTCGAACACTTCTCTCCTCCTTGGGTGAACGGCTTTGACCAATGCTTTTCGACCGAGTCGAAAGTACCCACATGGGATCCGCTGTTTCGGCCGAAGAGTGAGAAAGGCCGGACATGGTGGGACGCTGTGACAGATGCCAGCGATGCGATTCCGTACGGTACGGCTTATTGGTCCAACGGGGACAAAGTGACCGAAGAGCTGCGAGGTGATGACTCGAAGATCGTCATGGATCGAGCGATTCCTTTCATCCGCGAGGCAGCGTCCAACAACCAGCCGTTCTTCACGATCGTTTGGTTTCACGCACCGCATCTGCCTGTTGTGGCTGGCCCCGAGTATACGAAGCTCTATTCCAACTACGAGAAGTATCAACAACATTACTACGGCTGCATCACCGCCCTGGATGAGCAAGTGGGGCGGCTGCGCAGGGAACTGCGAAATCTGAAGGTTGCCGACAACACGCTCGTCTTCTTTTGTTCCGACAACGGGCCGGAAGGAAACGAGAAGGCACCCGGTTCGGCAGGTGGCTTGCGAGGCAGAAAACGCAGCCTGTTTGAAGGCGGTGTACGCGTGCCGGGGCTGGTTGAATGGCCGGCCAAGATCAAAGGGGGCAGCGAGACGAAGATCCCTGCTTGTACCAGTGACTACTTGCCAACGATCCTCGATCTAATTGGAGCGGAAGCAGTGGATGACCGGCCGATTGATGGAATCAGCTTGTTGCCAATGTTCGCCGGCAAGATGCGACAGCGACGGAAACCAATCGGTTTTGAATCGGGAGGGCAACTCGCTTTTTCGGGGGATTGCTACAAGATCGTCCTACAACCAAAGGGGAAGCAGCGGAAAGTCACCGACCAACTGCCAGAGCTGGACCCGAGTCACTTCATGCTGTTCGATCTTCCGTCTGACAGAGCCGAAGCCAACGACTTGTCGCAAGATCATCCTGATATCGTGAAGAAGATGGTGCTCGCTCTGCAGGATTGGCGAAGCTCTTGTCGGGCGAGCTTACGAGGTGAGGATTATCGGTGAAGGGTGGAGGGTCGTCAGTACTCGGTACTCAGTACTCAGCACCGAAGACGATGTACCGGGCAATCCTACTCGTGTAGATTGGTAGTAGCCTGACGCCGCCCGCACACGTCCCAAATCGGAAGCCAAACCATGCTAAACCACTTCACATCGAGTCTCCTCATCTCCGCTCTGTTTATTTCCGCAATCTATGCACAGGATCGAGCGAAGAAGCCGAACTATTCGCCAGAGCTTGAAGGCGCCAAGATCGAAGTCTATAAGACGGTCGGTGACGTGAAGCTGAACATGTACATCTTCACTCCCGAAGATCATAAGCCGAGCGATCGGCGGGCGGCTGCGGGGTTTTTCTTTGGAGGTGGCTGGAGAGCGGGACGCCCAAGCAATTTGAACAGCATTGCAAGTATCTCGCATCGCGCGGCATGGTGGCGATGACGGCGGATTATCGCGTGCTGAGTCGGCATCAGACGAAAGCAAAGGACTGTGTGGCTGACGCCAAGTCCGCATCCGCTGGGTTCGCAAGGAAGCCAAACGGCTAGGCGTTGATCCCAATCGAGTCGTTGCCGGTGGCGGATCTGCTGGCGGGCACATCGCGGCCTGTACTGGAACGATCGATGGCTTCGAGGAGTCGGGCGAGGACACATCGATCAATTCGAAACCTAATGCGATGGCTTTGTTCAATCCCGCATTGGCCCTTGCCAAGATCAACGGCGAGCTTCCTCTGAAGGCGGACACGATGCCGACTCTGCCTGGGCGAGTTGGTGTCGATCCGAAGGAGCTATCGCCTTATCACCAGGTCAAATCGGGAGCTCCGCCGACAATCATCTTTCATGGCCAAGGCGACGAGACGGTTTTGTACATGAGTGCCGAGCATTTTACAAAGGCCATGAAGAAGGCGGGGAACCAATGCGAACTAGTCGGCTACGCGGAGCAACCACACGGCTTCTTCAACTACCGACGCAGCGAGAACAAGTACTTTAAGGCCACGTTGAAGGAACTGGACAGGTTCTTGGTCTCGCTGAAGTATCTTGAGGGCAAGGCAGCCATCGAATAACGGGCTTCTGATGACGTTCAATTCCTCGTAATCTTCGCTGCAGCCGCCGTCCGCGCCCAAACGGGTGGGCTAGAATTGGCATAACGGGTATACATGGAACAAGGCGCGAGGCAGCTCGCGCGACTTGAGACGCGGCGATTGTGACAGCTCATGATTAAGACATACTTCTTCTACGGTGTAATCGGTCTGGTTGGATTCAGCGTCATCGCGTTCTTCCTGTTCCACTTGGGGAAGGGCTTGCTCGGAATGTTCTCCGATTGGCGGCTGCACAAAGATCTGGATGAGCTCGAAGCCGAAGGCGAATCGCGGCGGCAAGCCAAAGCCGAAGCTAATGTGACGCGGCTCGATAACGGTTGTGAGCACGACTTCGATGGTGGGCTTGGCGGCTTTCCGGCTGGTGTTTGTCCGAAGTGTGGCATCGCGAAGGATAAGCCGAACGGGCCGTGCGACCATGTTTGGCGAGCAGGCGAAGGTGCGATTCCGCACAGTACTTGCGAGAAGTGTGGCCGGAAGTACAACGCGGTCAGCGCGGGGAACGTCTAATGACGAAGGAATGACCAAATCCGAATGACCAATGACCAACCGACATTCGGATTTCAGGCTTCGAACTTCTTTCGTCATTCGTCGTTAGACATTAGTCATTCCCGCCTCCTGCTCGTTCTAACGCTTGTCCTGTTTTGCGCCTCGCTGCGCGCCGAATGGACGCGTCACACGATTGACGATTCGTCTCGTGGTGCCGACGGAGTTCGGGTCTCCGACGCGAATGGCGATCGGCTGCCGGACCTGACGACCGGATGGGAGGAAGGCGGCGTCATTCGCGTCTATCTCAATCCGGGACCCGAGAAGGCCACTCACGCTTGGCCCGCTGTGACCGTCGGCCGAGTGAAATCGCCCGAAGACGCCGTATTCGCCGATCTCGATGGCGATGGTTCCGTCGATGTCGTTAGCAGTTGCGAAGGCAAGACGAGGAGCATCTTCGTTCATTGGGCTCCGCAAGATCCGAAGCAGTACCTGACCGAAGAAGCTTGGACCACACAAGTACTCCCGTGCGCACAGGGCAAAGAGATGTGGATGTTCGCCGTTCCGCTGCAGGCGGACGGTGCTCACGGCACGGATCTGATCGTCGGTTCGAAGGGCGGCAGTGCGTCGGTGAGTTTACTTCAGGCTCCAAAGAATCCTCGCAACGTTGATGCCTGGAAACTGCACCGCCTCTACGATGCAGGTTGGATCATGTCGCTTCAGCTTCACGACATGAACGCCGATGGCGATCATGACGTGCTCGTGTCGGATCGGAAAGGTCCGACACGCGGCGTCTTGTGGTTGGAGAACCCCGGCGGCAAACGAGCCCTCGAGCGCTGGCCGACACATCGTCTTGGCGGCGAAGATCGTGAGGTGATGTTTCTCAGCCGTGCTCCGCGGAAGAGCGATTATCCGAATTCAGTTTTCGCGGCCGTACGTGGAAGTGGGTTCTCGATCCTCTCGCCGCCGAACTGGACGTACGGAGAGATCGCGATGCCGGAGAACTGCGGCACTGGAAAGGGGATCGCTGTCGCGGATATCGACTTAAACGGACGAACGGATCTCGTTTTCAGTTGCGAGAATGCCGCAGGCCATAAGTCAGGCGTGCGGTGGCTTTCGCGGACTGGCGACGCATGGAAAGATCATGAGATCAGCGGGCCTGAAGGAGTCAAGTTCGACCGGCTTGAGATTCTTGATCTTGACCAGGACGGTGATCTCGACGTCGTGACCTGCGAAGAGCGGGCGAATCTGGGTGTCATTTGGTACGAAAACCCGACTCGCTAGTCTTGAAGTTTCGCTTTTTTCTTAGCCGCGTAGCGGTGGTAAAGAATAGCCTGGGGTGTAAGCCCTAGGAATTGGGCTGCGCGATCACAAGCCTCAGAGGTGGATATAGATCAGCACCGTTCCCATCCGTCTTTCGGATCGGCGTGCTTGATGCTTGAAACGGGGACTCCGGCGACTCATAATCGGCTCTCGTAAGAGGATTATCACGCCGCTATCGAGGGGAGTCGTCGGATGCGTTGGCCAGACGGAATGTACGCCGCACTTAATCATCGTTCCAGATCACCCAAGCAACACGCATCGACTCCGTCGGGTCTGATGTCCCTCGTCGCCTTTGTGATTGCTTGTCTGGCATTGGGTGCAAACTATTTCAGCAAAACCGCAGCCAGTGTTCAGACGGTTGAGTCCACTGCCAATGTATCGAACGGGTCTGTCCAGTTTGACGCTGAAGTCAAGGTGAACGTTATGTCGCTCACCACCTTCGACGCCGGACGGGTTGCATCGCTGGAGGTTCAGCCGGGAGAGCCGTTTACTAAAGACACCGTTCTCGTTCGATTGGACGATACCTCACACCACAAAGCTCTCTCGCGCGCACAGCGTGAGCTGGCCCAGGCGAAGAGAGAACTCCAGATCGAGGAAGCCTCGATTGCACATGAGAGGAAACGGGCGCAGGCGGCAATCGAACGCTTTTCAGCGGTGCTTCTGAGTTGCGATGCCGACATTCAGGTTGCCCAAGCGACGGCGAAACGTTGGGACCAAGAGCAAGAGCGAATGTTGATTTTTAAGAAGCCGCATCTTGAGTTGTAGCGTCAGAAGGATGATGTTCAGTTGCAACACGGTCTAGCGGCGGCGAATGTCGCGAGACAGAACGCACGTAAGCTCGCGACAGAGCACGAGCTTGCGGCAGCGCGCATCGACTTGGATGGACTGAAGATCCGCGAACTCGTTCTTGAGCAGATCCGAGACAAGATCGTGATCGCGGAGGAACGCGTGGCAAGTGCCGAGGCCGGTATCGAGAGATCACTCGTCCGAGCCCCAGCCGATGGTCGAATTGTCGAGTATTTGTGTACGCTGGGAAGTGACGTTCGCCGCGGAGAGACCCTGTTGGCAGTCCAGCCCGACAAAGAAGTATGGCTGGAAGCGTGGGCAACTGGCAAAGAAGCTAAAGACCTCCACGTCGGCGACGAAGTCGATATCGAACTGGCTACAGATCCTGTTCAGGTTTTGGTGGGACGCATCGAGGCAGTGACCGAAGATGCCGATTTCGGGCTGAACGCCCAGCAAACGAAGTTGCTGCGTTTGCTCGGCGGGAATCGCACACCAACCTGCGTCCTGAGAATCTCCTTGCCAGAGGGGCAAGCAGGGCTCATGCCTGGTGTTGGAGCCGTTGTTCAAAAGCGTGGCTCGTCCGCGCCGGGGACAGAAACGACAAAGAACTCTACGCAGCGGAACCGACTCTCTAACGCCGCCGGCTACGGACGCGAGACGTCCAAGCAAACAATCTCGCTGTTATCGCGGAAGTAAAGCAAACCGTTCGCTAAGGCTGGTGCCTGCCGGGTCGAACCAATCACCGTTGTTCGACCGATCTCTTTGTACGCGTCGGGCGTCGCTTCGACGAGAACGAATTCGCCCTTCATCGTCGAGATGAACAACTTATCATCGGCGGCGATCATGTTGCCCTTGCCAAAGCGCGTCTTCTGCCACGCTCGCTCGCCGGTCTCAGCGTTTACACAGGTGAGATGCGAAATCGGACCCGCACCACCGACGTTGTCGAATCCATACAGATATCCATCCAGCAGAATTGACGTTTGCCATTCGTTCCGCAGCACACTGCGAGGGCCTTGCGACGCCCAAACCTCTTCGACCGTGAACTTATCGCCCTCAGGTTTCAGTGCCAGCAGTACACTGCCATGGTTTTCACCCGACGAGATGAACACATTGCCTTGGATGGCGAGCGGTGTTGCGATGTTGCACTCGTAGTTGGTGACATAAGGATGTCGCCAGAGAATCGCGCCTGTTTTCGGGTTCAGACCAAGGACGGCGTCGCCCGTGTAAGCAACGAGCTGCTCGCGCCCCCCAACCTTCAGTAACGCAGGCGACGAGTAGCCAGCCGGGCCGTCGCCGGCTTGCCAAGCCAACTTCCCCGATTCAACGTCATAAGCGACGACGGCTGCATTTGGTGCGCCCGAAGTCACAACGACCGAGTTACCGACGACTAATGGTGAACATGCCATCCCATAATCAGCGATTCGGCCGCGAAGTTCTTTCACGACGTCGTGCGACCAGAGGACCTTGCCATCTTTGAGACTTAACGCGGCCAGCACACCTTGGCCTGTGAAAACGAAGACGCGACCGTTGCTGATCGCCGGCGCGCCCCGAGGGCCGTCGCCCATCTGATTCTTGTAAGCGGGTGCGACCGCAGTCTGCCAAGCCGGCTTACTGGTCTTCGCATCGATTGCAAGCACGAACTGCTTACCGCTGCGTTGAACGAGCGTGACTAATCTGCCGTCGCTGATTGTCAAGGCCGACATGCCAACACCACCCTCGATCCGCCACACTTCCTTGGGACCATCTGTCGGCCAAGAGCCTAGTAAGTTCTTCTCTTGCGAGATCCCGTTTCGGTTTGGGCCAAGGAATTGCGGCCAGTCTGCTGCAACCGCGAGCGAATGGCAGTTCAGTAGGCAAGCGGCGGCGCAAACGAGGAGGCGAAGCGAGCGGTACAGCATCAGGGATCTCCATCAAGGCATCGAACGCATGTAATCTTGTCGCGGTTCGTCAGCGAAGTCCAGGTCAATCCCGCGAAACGCATCACTTTGGCCCTGCTCGTATTCCACGGTCCTTGGCGGACAGGCCGTGCTAGTTGGCCGACAAGTAGCACATCGTGTTGCGTGCCTCGCGCAACAGCGTCTCGTCTGACACGGAAGCTGCGTACGGCAACACGGCCGTCGTGTGGTTCAACGCCCGAAAACGCGCGAGCTGCCACGTGTCGTCGTCGATCGGACCGTACGCTTCGCGAAACGCTTCGTGCGAGCCTGGCGGAAGAAAGCTATGAGCGATCATGAGATCGTTCGCCGGCACACCGTAATGCACGTCGCCCCAATCAATCACGCCACACAGTTGGCCGACATCGTCAACAAGTAAGTGGCGGACGTATAGATCGCCGTGTAGGAGCACGGAATCAGGACCGCTTTCGAATTTCGTATCGCCGAAACGAACTTCTGTTTCCGCGATGATCCGGTCCAATCGTTCCGTGCCTTGCAGCAGGCCGTTTTCGCGGATCTGTTCGAGGCGCTGCCGCGTTTGCGGAATGCGCTTCGCGAGGTCCAGCCGCCCGTACATGTCCGGAGGTGCTTCGGCTCGAACGAGTTCCTCGAATGGAACCGAATGCAGCGTACGGAGAAATGTCGCCAGCGGCTTGGCCATTGCGGAGCGTTGTTCATCCGTCAGGCTCGCGGCACAAGCTGTCTTGCCCGGCAAGCGTCGATAGCCGGCAAAAGGCCAGCGATATCCTCGAGCTGGCTCGCCGATAAACTCTGGATTCGGAATTGGCAACGACATCACCGCAGCGATTTGCGGCAGCACTTTGATCTCGCTTGCCATGCAATCGGCTCCAAGCTGCCGTCTTGGAAAGCGAAACACCCACTCGTCGTTAACACAAAAGGCGACGTTGTCCCATCCTCGGCTGAAGTGAACGACGGTCCCGGCGAAAGCTTGGAAACTGCTCTTCAATCAGTCGCCTACCCTCTTCGGCGGTCAACTCATTTTCTGCTTCCCATGCTTCAGACATCTGTGTCGTCTCTCAGCAGTGTCGGCTATTCGGCATCTTGTTCTGACGGCATGCGTCTCGCCCTCGACGGGCTGGCGTCCCAGGCCGCGCGTAGCGCTTCACGAGCGCCGGGCTGGGCTAAGTCAAACAGGAGGATCGAGTAACCAGCGGAAGCTGTCGGCTTCAAACTTCGAAAACAGGGCAGAGCGTCGTTCCAAATATAGACGCCGTTCAAACGATTCACCGAGATTGCAATGGCATCATAGTCGTCGAGTTGATCTACGCGCAACCTGCCCAGTGTATCGGCGTCGATCCCGTATCCATTACCCATCGAGCGCGTGGGCCGTCGCCAAGCCATGAGATCCACGCCGAGTCTGGCGGTGTATCTTCGAATGAGAGAGTCTTCAGCGGTCCAGTGAACGAAAACCAGTCGGTCCCCCAAAGGGTGATCCCTGCGAGGAGCACCAGTAACGCAAGACGTCCGCCCGTTTGAGCACAAGTCGAGACGACGCGTTTCCAACGCGGGCCTACGGTGGCCGGCCACAGTTCGGTCAGAAACAGAATGCCAGTGACCGGAAACAGAAAGACGCCGGAGTACTTGGCCGCGAGAGCCAGACCAATGACAACTCCCAGCAACACAAAACGGCCCCAAGTTGGCTGACGCATCCTCCATACGAAGGCCGCAAGACCAAGGAGTCCAAACAACGCGAAACAAGCATCCGTGGTTGCCAGCGATGCATGTGCAAGGATCGATGGCGAGAATGCCACCATCGCGCCTCCAACACCGGCTGCTAGGGGACCGCGACGCTTGAGTAGCCAAACGTAGACGACTAACACAAGTGGCACGCCAATCAAGAGCGAATTCAACCAACGCGACCAAGCGTTAATCGGAGGGTCGTCGATCGTCCCCTTCCACGCGTCCGGGCGGCTCACCCGAGGGAAGCCATCGCTGCGGGGATTCCCCAAATTGTGACGGGCAACGCACCGACGCCGTTTTCGCTAAGTCGTTTGTCTAACCAGCCGTCATGCACTGTCTGCAGCGCGCAGCTCAAGTAGAACGTCTCGTCGAACGTGATGCTTGTGGAACGTCGAGCCAGCGTCGTATGACATAACAGCGCGACCGCCAACAAGATTGGCATGCCGTAACGAACGGCTTGTTGCGCCAAGGGCCTTTGCCATGGAGGAGGTGTTGCCGCAACCTCGCCAGTTTCTCTCGTATGATTCACGCTGCCTGCCGCTTGTGAGTTAGCTGAAGAGGCCGTCGATGACTAGGCCATTCGCGATCGACGTGGGGCGAGTGATGCGTGGGAAGTAAGTGCGGTGATGGTCGATGCCCAACCCGTGATAGATCGACGCCGCGAAGTCTTCCGGCGTCCAGGGACGCGTGTTCGGCTCGGCACCTTTGCGGTCAGTAGCACCAATCACCGCGCCACGGTTGATGCCGGCTCCAGCCAGCAGCGCGCAACCCGCCGATGGATAATGATCTCGCCCAGCAGTCTTGTTGATCTTCGGCGTGCGGCCGAACTCTCCCATGGCCACGACGAGAGTCGTTTCAAGCAGGCCGCGATCCTCCAGATCGTCGAGTAACGTCGATAGCGACATGTCGAACTGTGGCAAGTTACCCGGTCCGTCATACGAATGCCACTTGCTGCTGGCTGGCACACCGGTCGGCCTGTGTTTGAACGACATCATCGAATCGAACAGCCAGCCGTGGTTATCCCAAGTGCCATTCGTCTTGCCATCGCCGAATAGGCCTCCTTGCACCGCTTGATTGATCGTGACGAAGCGGGCCCCGGCCTCGATCAGCCTACGACCTAGCAACACCCGCTGACCATAGATGTTGTTGCCATAGCGTCCCCGCAAGCTGTCCGGTTCCTCGTCCAAGTTCATTGCCTTTGTCATCGCTCCGCTGGTCAGCAGTGAGATCGCTTCATCAATGAACTTGTCGGTTGCTTGAAGGCCTGCGTCGGACGAAGAAGCAAGTTTGCCAAGGTTGTCCAACTGCGCGAGCATCGCCTGACGATCCTCGAAACGCACCTCTTTCAAGTTCAGCTTGCCGAAACTCATCGTTGGATTGCGCGGATCGTTTTCGATATTAAATGCGGAGTACGCAGCACCGAGGTATCCATCTGGCTTGGTGTATCGAGCCGCGAAGGGGACACCGAAGTGCGCCGGCACGCCAGGAACTTTGTTTCCCTTTAACGCCGAGACCAAACATCCGAAATTCGGGAAGTACTGACCACCAGCCGGCGGGAACATACCGCTGGCCACGTGCTGCGATCCCGTCGAGTGAGAGCCGCTCTTACCCTGCCACGAGCGGACGATCGCGACTTGGTGCATCCGCTTCGCCATCAACGGCATCTTCTCGCAGATGAACGTCCCGGGCACACTCGTGCTTGTCGGCTTCCATGGCCCGCGCACTTCAACCGGAGCATCCGGCTTCGGATCAAACGTCTCGAAGTGGCTCGGCCCACCTGCCTGGAAGATGAAGATGCAAGAGATGTCTCGCTTGCGTGCCCCAACCGCACCGCTCTCTTCCGCGGCGTGCAGAAACTGAGGCAAGCTTAACCCAAACATGCCAACGCCGATTTGCAGGGCTTCACGGCGAGAGAGCTGGTAGGTGCTTCGCGCGTCTTGGCAAGGCATGGAGTTACTCCGTATCAACGGGCCCTTGGCGATCGGCTTCGACAAAGAGGGCTTGCAAGAATAGTTGGAAGTCCGGAAGGACGTCACCGCCGTCGAGGTGACCACCAGCAGGTATTTCAGTCACTTGGTCGGTGGCTGTGTACGCTTTGGCTGATCGTGTTTCGGGATCGATGTACCAGACGAGCCGGACGCCAGCTTCAAAGTACTGCACGAGCTTGTTGGCCATCTCGGCTTTGGTGTTTGTGTCGGAGAGGACTTCGACGACCAGATCAGGAATGAGAGTCGGAATCGGACGCCGAGGTGGCATTTCCTTTGGCCAGCGATCCCAACTGATGAAGCAGACGTCGGGGATCTTAACGATGCCGGGAAGTATCTTGATAATACCATCGGCTCCGAGTAGCTTGCCCCGGTCATGAGTCCGAAGGTAGATGCTGATTTCCGTGCTGATCAACAACGCGATCACAGATTCGTACCACCCCATTGGTTTCTCCACCAAGATGCCATCTTCGAGTTCGCAAAGCCGATCTTCGTGATCATCGAGCCGCGTCACATCTTCTTCGGTCGCACAACCCGGAGGTGGAACGAGGAGGATGCGTTCGAGTGGAATTCCGCCGAGACGGCATTGCAGATCCGCGGCGTTCCAGTTTGATGGGAAGCTGGCTTGCATCTCGAAGCTAACTCTGGCCGGGGTATCGTTTGACATGCCTTCGCTCTCGATGGCAACAATCGCCACTTGATTATCCGCGATCACGGCCGACAACGCAATGGAATCGGTCTTGCGGTAGTGGCCTACACCTACACTTCGCGCATCGCGCGGCGAATTTCCTGCAGGCACGTGTCGATTGTCTCGCAATGCGTTCGGAAGCAAAGGACACAGATGCGGATGGCGTAGCTGCCGTGAAGAAGTGTGGGGGTGAGAAGTACCTTGCGCGTGGAGTTGATACGTTCGCGGAAGTCACTGTTGAGTTGATTCAGTTCGTCGTGCGAGAGGCCAGAGCGGACCAAGCGGAAGGCAACGACTGTGAGTTGCGGATCAACGACGATTTCGAGATTGTCATCGAGTTCGTCGTTTAGTTTTCGGAGTCCGCACGCAGCGTAGCCAGCGAGGTCGAGCTTTTCATCAAGGTTGTGGCGAAAGGGCTCGATGCCGTGCAGCTTCATGGGCAGCCAAGCTCGCAGACCGCGGCAATTGCGCGTGAGTTCGGGAGATATGTCGCAAAAGTCGGTAAACTCAGAGCTGGTGGGCGTTGCCGTCATGTAATCGCCACGCAACTGGTGAGCCTGCTTGAGGTACTCGCTGTTCCGCACCAACAGACATCCGGTACCGTAGGGCATGAAGAGGCTCTTGTGCGGGTCAAGCGTTACTGAATCAGCTCGCTCAATCCCGCGCAGCACCGCCCTGCCCCGCTCGGTCAGCATGAAGAAGCCGCCGTACGAGGCGTCGTGATGCAGCCATAGATTCTCTGCCTGTGCGATGTCGGCCAGTTCGTCAAGGTCATCGACCGCGCCGGTGTTTGTCGTGCCCGCGTGCCCGACGATGGCGAATGGTTGCCAGCCGTCGCGACGGTCGTGCTCGATCTGTTCACGCAGCACGTCGGTCTGGATTCTAAAGCTCGAATCGCTCGGAACAATTCGCACGTTCGCTTCGGGAAAGCCCGCGAAGCGAGCTGCCTTGATCACCGAATGGTGAGTTTGATCGGAAGTATAAAGCGTGCCTCGCAGGAAGTTCTCAGGAAGCTTGCAGCAGCGAGCCGTGACGATGGCCGACCAAATTGAGAGCGAGCCGCCGCTGGTGAAGAAGCCGGCGGCTTCGGGCGGATAGCCGATGATGTCGGCGAACCAACGTAGTACCGACGCTTCTAGCTGTGCCAAGCCCGGCGCGCCACTCCAGATGCCGATGTAGCGATTGACGCTGCTCGCGATCAAATCGGCTACCGCTGCGTGCGGTACACCGCCACCTGGCACGTAAGCTAAGTAATTGGGGCCTGCCGCGTTGACACCGACGGTCAGCACTTCGTTGAACAAGCGATCGAGAAGCGGTTCGAGCGGAGTGTCTGTTTCAGGCAAGGGTTCGTTCAGCGAACGAGCGATTTCAATCGCCTTGTCGTCATTCCAGGCCGGCTGTTCGGACAACGTGTCGAGAAACTCTCCGATGCGTTTCGTCGTAGCATCGACGAGCTGTTGCATTTGCTCGCCGGAGAGTTCGAGTGAAGTGTCTGGAACGTTACGGATGTTCATCGTGGCCCCATAGTAGCCATCTCGGTCCGTGAGATAGTTGCATCAGTCAGACACATCGACCAGCCATGCGTCATGGAGTTTTTCGAGCCGCTGGACGATATCGGGATGTTGGGATGCGACGTTCTTCATCTCGCCGAGATCTTCGGCAAGGTGCACGAGAAAGCGGGCGTCGTTGTTGGTGATCCGGGCTTTCTTGCTCGTGTCGTTCGGATTGCCGATCAGTTTCCAGTCGCCATCGCGCACCGCCCACTGAGGGTTGCGGCCGAGGCCGCGGCCTGACTGCCAGTAGAACGTTGTATGAGGCGATTTCGCTTCGTTGTCTTGGATGACATTGAGCAGGCTTGCTCCGTCAAGCTTGCGCTTGGGAATCTCGGCTCCACACAAGTTGGCGATTGTCGGCATCCAATCGACGGAAACCGCGAGTTGCTCGCGCACTTCCCCTTGAGGCAGCTTGCGAGGATAACTAATGATCGCCGGGACACGAATCCCGCCTTCGAACAGGCTGAACTTCGCGCCGCGGTAAGGCCCAGCGCTCCCGCCACCGCCGAACGTACGCTCCTCGGTTGAATGTCCGTGATCGGATTGAAAGATGACGATCGTGTCGTCCGTTAAGCCGAGTTGATCGACTTTGGCAAGCAACTCTCCAATCTTCTCGTCGGTCGTCGATACGAAGGCGTTGTACATGCGGCGCGGCACTGGAAGATCGGCGTACTTCTGTCGCCACTTGCTCGTTCCTTGCAGTGGATAGTGCGGCGTGTTGATTGGCCAATAAAGAAAGAACGGCTTGTCTTTGTTCTGTTCAACGAATCGCGATGCCTCCGCCACCATCAGATCCGGAAAGAACTTTCCATCCGCCCATATCTCTTCACCGTTTCGCCACAAGTCGTGTCGATTCGGTCCGTTCCAGTAGAAGAAATGTGAGTAGTTGTCGATGCAGCCACCCATGTGACCGAAAGAGTAGTCAAAACCTTGTCCGTTCGGCATTGTCTCCGGAATGTATCCGAGATGCCATTTGCCGACGTGTCCGGTCACATAGCCCGCAGCCTTCATCATCTCGGCGATAGTAACCTGCTCGGCAGGCATCCCCGTTGCACCTTTGGCAGATCCGGCATTCGTCGCGAGACCAGCTCGCTGCGGATAACGGCCGGTCAACAAAGCGGCTCGCGATGGTGAACAGACTGGAGCGGCGGAGTAGAATTGGGTAAACCGAACACCACGATCGGCGAGGGCGTCCATATTTGGAGTGACTAGATCCGTCGCTCCATAACAGTTCACATCGATGGAGCCTTGATCGTCGGTGTAGATTAGGATGACGTTTGGTTTGCGATCTGCGAATACGATGCTCGAAAACGCCAGCAGAGCGATGGGAAGCCAACTTTGGCGCGAGTTCATTGGTTGCACTTTCGTCGTATTCTCTCGCGATGTCGTTCAACACGAGTGTAAGCGTGCTTGCCGGATCTGGCAGATTTGAACAGGAGGAAACAAAGAGAACAGAGAGACATGGACTCCGTTACCTTCGTTCGCTCCTGTTCATCTGATGCTGACGCTTGCTATATCATGACTCGGCTACATTGTAATAGCGGGATGCGTCCAATGTGAGTTGGCGAACCTAACTCCGCAACTCGCCATCACGATTGGCCTGCCACAACTGCCCGCTATCGACGTCCAACGCCGCGCCACCAACACAGTACGTATCGATGCAGATGACGTAATCCATGTCGAGTACTTCGCCAGATCCTTGCGGTGTGTGGCCAACGACGGCGATCTTGCCGAAAGCGTGGCGGCCGGGCCGCGTGTGGACGATATGTTCCCACAACAACAGGTGATCGGGCTGTTGCTGGAGCGAAAGCTCGGCGTCGTAGTTAGCGTGGACGAAGAAATGCGTATCGGTCTCGTAGTGCCGGTGCAATCCACGAAAGAAGACGTTGTGGTGCGGCGGGATTTGGTCGAGCGAACCGCCGTAGCTCGCGAGTGTCTCGTCCCCGCCGACTCCTTGCCAGAATGTCAGAACTTCTTCCGAGCCGAATGCATCGAGGAGCATCTGCTCGTGGTTGCCGAGCAGCGGGCTTAACTCGCAGCGATCGATCAACTCCAACATTTCGTCGATCACACCGCGGCTGTCAGGCCCGCGATCGACATAGTCGCCGAGCGTTACGATCATGTCATCCGCTGTCGGTTGGATTTCCTCGATCAGACGCGACAAGGCCTTCGAGCAACCGTGAATATCCCCGATCGCGATTGTGCGTCCTGACATGATGCGTCTCGTTGTTCTGCTATGGATGTTGGGCGACCAGAGTACGCGAAGGCGGAAATGTTGGCAAGGAAGGCATCTACGGCGGGTCTGGCGACGGATTGGCGAAGACGCTAAGTTCGGAACACAACAAACCGACCAAAAGGACTCACGAATGAGTGTTTACGAAATTGACTTGAGTGCTTGCCGTGGGCGGCAACAACGCTTATTGGAGCGGATGCGTGAGCTGAAACTCGACGCCGTCATCGTGACTAAGGCAGAGAACGTGCATTGGCTAGGCGGACAACGATTCGGTTGGTTCTTTCAAGCGGGGGCGGCTTTGCGTGCTGACGGTCATCTCACAATCGCTGCGCCAGCGAAGCCACCGGTCGAAGCGGCAGTCGATGAAGTCGTGACCTACGAAGCACAGTGGCATGCCACGCTGCGCAATGATCAATGGCAGACTTGCATGAAGGCACTTTACGATGCGATCCGGAAGGATGTTGAAGGTCGCCGTATCGGCATCGAGTATTCAACGAAAGGCATCTGCGAGACCGAGACTTCGAATCAGGTCGTGGATATCGAGCCGCTGATGTATGAACTTCGTCGGAAGAAAGAGGCTGACGAACTGGCAAGAATTAAGAAGGCCATTGCGGGAACCGAGAAGATGTACGAGCGTGCTCGCGAGATTATTCGGCCCGGCGTCACCGAGATCGAAGTCTTCAACGAACTGCAAGCGGCAGCGGTTCGTGAGTTTGGTGAGATGTTGACAGGCACGGGGAATGATTATCAATGCGGATCCCGCGGTGGTCCACCGCGTAATGATCGATCGGCGGAGGCGGGTGAGTTGTACATCCTCGATCTTGGACCGGCGTTTCGCGGTTACTTCGCCGACAACTGCAGGACCATCGCCGTCACAGAACCTAGCGATGCCCAACAGGAAGCGTGGTCTTACGTGATGAAGGTGTTTGATCACGTCGAAGCGACCGTCAAGCCAGGGAAGAATGCGAAAGAGTTATTCGAAGAAGCTCAAGCGATTCTGGACGAGGCCCCGGTAGGTGTGTTCAATCATCATCTGGGCCACGGCATCGGCTTGTTCCCGCATGAAGCACCGCACCTGAACCCAAACTGGAACGATACCTTCGAAGAGGGCGAGGTGTTTACCGCTGAGCCCGGCTTGTATGCGCCCGAGTTGAAAGCTGGGATGCGCATTGAGAACAACTACGTTGTCACGGCCGATGGCGTGGAGAAGTTGACGTTGTTCCCGTTGGAGTTGTGATTGTTGGAGTCCCGGCTTTAGCCGGTCTGCTGATGGCACTGCGCGAGAATAATGTCGGCTTTCGCGGATCGAAAAGCGACCATCCGCCTAAAGGCGGGACTCCAACTCTAGTTCAGCGATGCATCGTCCGGGACGAAGCGCGCGTTTAGCGAACCAGCGACGATGTCGAGGTTGATACGGCGCGTGAGCCGACTCCAGATCGTCTCAGCATCCGAGAAGACATCCGTCGCCGTGGCGTCGGCCTTCAGCCATCCACCGACTTCTAACTCATCATCTAACTGCTGCGCGCTCCATCCCGAAGAACCAGTGAAGACGCGAAACTGATCCGGTGGGTTTCGTACCAGCACGTCAAGCGAATCTGCACGCGTCGTCAAATGAACGCCCTCCAGCACTTCTGCGTCGCTGTGTGCTCGCGAGTTGTGTAGGGCGAGCAGTGGCGCATCGACCGGTCCGCCAACGTAAAGATGTGCCCCGCACTCGCATGGATCCTGGCCAAGTTCCTCCCAAACTTCGTGGACAGTCTGTTGGAGTGGTCGATTCAAGATCAACCCAAAGGCTCCATCCTCGTCGTGCTGAGCGATCAGGACGACACTGCGAAAGAAGTTAGGATCAGAGAGATGGGGCCAAGCGACGAGGAATTGGCCTTGCAGAGACGCCATCGAAGACTCCGACGAAAGAAGTAAGGAACGATTAGACGAATTATAAGCTTGGTAGGACACAAAACGATAGCGATGCTTTCTCTACATAGTATCGCCTTAGCGCGACGATGGCAGTGTGTATCGACGACGAATCGCCAAACCGAGGGGCATTTAAGCCTACACGCTATGAGCTGCCAGATAAAGCAACACTCATTCTGTAAATTCGAGTAGATCGGTTTCGGGGTTTCTACTTGTGGAAGGTGAGGTATTTCATTCCGGTTTCC
>PBSM01000025.1 GCA_002726245.1 Planctomycetaceae bacterium
CACTCGCCGCCAAGTTGGCTCAAGTTGGTTTGATTCCCAAGCGAGATCAGCGCAAAGCGAGCACTCTTGAATCCTTCGTTGAAGCGTACATCGTCCGGCGGACGGATGACGTATCGCCAAATACGCAGCGAATATGGCGGCAGACGAAGCGAAACCTCGCCGCGTTCTTTGGCGCGGACAAACCGTTAGCCGAGATCACCCGAGGGGACGCGACTGACTGGCGGTTGTCGTTGGTGTCCCGTGGTTTGGCGGACGCATCGGTTCGCAAACATTGCGGCTTTGCTAAGCACTTCCTAGCTCAAGCGCTCGATCATGAACTAATCCAAGGCAATCCGTTCGCCAAGCTGGTGTCTTCACCCGTCGGTAATGAGTCGCGTCAGTATTTCGTCAGTCGCGACGCAATGGCTAAGGTGCTGGATGAAGCCCCCGACGCCGAATGGCGATTGATAATCGCTTTGAGCCGATTTGGTGGGCTGCGCTGCCCATCGGAGCATCTAGCCCTGACATTGGACGACGTGGACTGGGAGCGTGGGCGAGTGCACATCACGAGCCCCAAGACCGCGCGACACGCTGGCCACGAATCGCGAACCATCCCGTTGTTCCCCGAACTGCGTCCCTACTTGGAAGCGGTATTCGACGCGGCCCTGCCCGGAACGCAGTACTTCATCACGCGATACCGTGACCCAGGTTCAAATCTCCGCACACAGATGGCGCGGATTGTGAAGCGAGCCGGGTTGCAGACGTGGCCGCGAATCTTTCACAACCTACGATCGAGCCGGCAAACGGAACTAGAAGAGACGTTTCCCTCACACGTCGTTTGCAAATGGATGGGCAACAGTCAACAGGTTGCGCGGAAGCATTACCTGCAGACGACCGATGGGCATTTTGAGCGGGCACTTGAAGGCGGCGCAAAAAGCGGCGCACTTACGGCGCAAAATCAGGCGCAGCACACACACGCCCCGGTTCGCACAGACTCGCAAAACGCAAGTGACGAGAGGCGCAAACCCCTTACGCCGCACGACGTTGAGCGAAGTGCCGCGAAGCATTGCGACACAACGCGAAATAAAATGGCGGAAGTGCATGGGAATCGAACCCACCGGAGCCACGTTTGTCGCAACTCCCAGCGGTTTTGAAAACCGGGGCCACCACCAGGTGTGCAAGCACTTCCACAATTGTGGGAGTAGTGTAATTATAGACGCCCGTGAGCGAATTCGCACGGGGCCATACAGATTGATCGGATTATGCGATTAAGTCGTGCAGGACATGCCCGTGGATGTCGGTCAGGCGGAAGTCGCGGCCTTGATAGCGATAGGTCAGCCGTTTGTGATCGATACCAAGCAGATGCAGAATCGTCGCATTCAAGTCGTGGATGTGCATCGTACCGGGCGTCCACTTCTCCTTGGTGGGTTGAGGGAAGATGGGATTGCCGTCTGCGTCCGCGATGTTGTAGCCGTAGTCATCGCTCTGGCCGTACGTAATTCCCGGCTTGATCCCGCCACCGGCCATCCATGTCGTGAAGCATCGCGGGTGATGATCGCGGCCATAGTTCTCATGCGATAATCCGCCCTGGCAGTAAGTCGTGCGGCCAAACTCGCCTCCCCAGATCACGAGTGTTTCGTCGAGCATGCCGCGTCGCTTGAGATCCTTAATCAACGCCGCACATCCTTGATCGATGTCTTTGCACTGCGACTCATGTTCCCCGCACAAGTTGCCGTGCGCGTCCCAACCACGATGGAAGATCTGAATGTTGCGGACTCCACGCTCCGCAAGCCGGCGGGCATTCAAGCAACATGCCGCGAACGTGCCGGGCTGCTTCGCTTCCTCGCCGTACAACTCGAACGTCTCGGCGCCTTCCTTCGAGAGGTCCATCAACTCGGGGATCGATGACTGCATGCGGTACGCCATCTCGTGTTGCCGAATGCGAGCCAAAACCTCTGGGTCCGCGAAGCGTTCGTGCTGCCCTTGGTTGATGGCCGCGAGGGCGTCGAGCTGAGCCCGCCGATCTTCACGCGTAACGCCTGCGGGGTTGCTCAAGTACAAGACAGGATCGCCCTGGCTGCGCATCAGCATCCCCTGATGATCCGACGGCATGAAGCCTGTCCCCCACAAACGATTGAACAGACTCTGCTCAGCGAAGCTCGTCTTTGCATGCATGACAACGTAGCTGGGGAGATCCTCGTTCATGCTACCCAGCCCGTAACTTAGCCATGCGCCGAGGCTCGGTCGTCCAGGAATCTGGCTGCCTGTCTGAATGTAAGTGATCGCTGGGTCGTGATTGATCGCTTCGGTGAACGTGCTGTAAGCGACACACAGTTCCTTCGCGACCGTCGCCGTGTGTGGCAGCAGTTCGCTAACCCACAAGCCACGGTCGTTGTTCTCTTGCTTCGTGAACTTGTACTTCGTAGGACAGATCGGCAAGCCGTTCTGTTGATTTGCCGTCATGCCAGTCACACGCTGGCCATCCCGAATGTGGTCGGGTAATTGTTTATTGAACATCTCCTTCATCTTGGGTTTGTAGTCCCAAAGATCGAGGTGACTTGGTCCGCCACTCATAAACAAATAAATGACACGTTTGGCTTTTGCGGAGTGATGTAACCCGGACGACGCGACCTCGCCGTCAGCGAGTAGATCGCTGCCGAGTAGGTTCGCCATCGCGGCAGTGCCAATGCCGAGTGCAGTCCGGCCGAACAGTTGCCGCCGCGTCATCATCAATTCGTGTTCGCGGAGAGGGTTCAGGTTGTCCATCGTCATTTCTCGCTGTAGCCGAAGTCGCCAAGACTTCGGAGGTATGTATAGGGTCCGAAGTCTTGGCGATTTCGGCTACACACTCTAATAAAGCAGTATCGCCACGTCGCTGGCCAGCACGGTGATGCCTACTTGAGTCCAAGCCGCGTGTTCGGCGGCATCTAGTTTTTCGTCGCGCGGTGCATCGCCCGATGCGAGCAGCGCCAATGCGTCATCTTCTGAATTTCTATACCGTTTGCGCATCGCCTCGAGCAACGCGACGCATGCCGTCCGTTCGCCATCAGCCGGCTTCCGACAGGCCAGCCAAGTAAACAGCAAATCCAAACGCGCGGTGTCGTTCTTGCCGTCGTGAAGCAATCGCTCGGCGAGCGCGCGCGACATCTCAATCCGTTGCATTTCGTTCAGCAGGCCGAGCGATTGCAGCGAGGTGTTCGTGCGGGAACGTTTCACACAACTCGATTCACGACTCGGCGCATCGAATAACGTCATCATCGGATGCGGGCTGGTCCGTTTCCAATAAACGTACAAGCTGCGGCGGTATTGCATTGAGCCGTTGTCCTGAACGTAGTTCTTCGTGTTGCTGGCCGGATGCATTAGTGCCGACCACAGGCCCGCCGGTTGATACGGCTTGACGCCTTCGCCACCCATATGCGGGTCGAGCAAGCCGCTCGCCCACAACGCGAGATCGCGCAACACTTCCGCGTCGAGGCGATGTCTTGGGCCGCGAGCGAGCAAGCGGTTCTCGGGATCATCCACATCCGCGCGCCATGCTGATTGTTGGCGAAACGTTTTACTCGTGACCATCAATCGCAACATGTGCTTCAAGTCCCATCCGCTGACTTGAAGCTCCACCGCCAACCAATCCAATAGCTGGGCGTGCGTCGGTTGCTGGCCTTGCAGTCCGAAATCTTCGGGCGTTCGCACCAAGCCTTCACCAAACGTGCGCTGCCAGACACGATTAATCAGAACGCGTGCGACCAGCGGATGTTCGCGGGAAGTCAGCCACCGCGCCAGGCCCAACCTGTTACGCGGCGCTCCCTCCGGCAAAGCACTCATCACCGAGATGATCCCCGGTTCCAGCGGGTTGCCGACGGGAAGGTTGTATTCACCGCGTGCGAGCACTTTCGTTGTGCGAGGCGTTGGCAGATCTTCGGCGACGAGGCTGGTCGTAAACGTCTCTTGTGCTGTTGTGATTCGCGTCGCGATTTCAGCGGCTGGTTTTTGAAGTTGCAGAGCCGTGAACGGGCCATCGGCACTGGCCAACAGCTTTAACCGATCTTGTGCGTTGCTCGCTTCCCACTTCTTCGCTTCCGCCTCAGGTAGCTTACTCGCGACTTGATCGTTCGCCTTTGCCAACAACTCGTCGCGTCCGGTTTCCAACTCAGTCCAGTTCTTCCAAGCGGCGACGTTCGCGGGCGCTTTCACAACTGGCCCAAATTCGTACTTGTTGCCGTCCATCGACGGTTCGGCCGTGCTATTGAAGAAAGCCATCAGCCGATAGTACTCGGTTTGCGGAATCGGGTCGTACTTGTGCGTGTGACAGCGAGCACACGTGAGCGACATTCCCAGGAACACCGTGCCGAGTGTCTCGACGCGATCAAAGTTGTTCTTCGCTTGAAACTCGTCTGGGATCGCTCCACCTTCCGACGTTGTCGGATTCATGCGCACAAAACCGGTCGCCACGCGTTGTTCCAGAGTCGGCTTCGGCAGCAAGTCGCCGGCCAGTTGCCAGGTGATGAACTGATCGAGCGGCAGGTTATTGTTCAACGCTCGCACCACCCAATCGCGGTACGGATAAATTCCACGGCGGTTGTCTAAGTGCAGGCCATGCGTGTCGCCGTAACGCACCGCGTCCAACCAATAGCGCGCCTGATGTTCGCCGTATCGTGGACTCTTCAGCAGCAGATCCACCAACCGCCCGTAGGCATCTTCGTCTTCATCCGCGAGAAAGGCGGCGAGGACTTCCGGATCGGGCGGCAAGCCAGTTAGCACGAGAGCCGCGCGGCGAGCCAACGTCGCACGATCGGCATCGGGCGCGAAGTTCGTTCCCGCCTGTTTGAGATTCGTTTGGACAAAGGTATCGATCGCGTCGCTGCCAATTGCGTCTTTGTGATCCGCCGGCAGTTGCTTCTTTGGCGGGACGAACGACCAGTGTTTGGCGTAATTACCGCCCTCACGTACCCATTGGCTGATTAGTTCTCGTTCTCGATCCGTGAGTTGTTTCTCCGCATCCCGCGGCGGCATCCGTTCGTCCGACGAGTGGAGTCGAACGAGGATTCCACTCTTGTCCGGCGCGTCCGGATTAATCGCCTGACGTCCGTCCTGTTCCCGAGTCGCCGCCTCAAACGAATCAAGCCGCAGCTCTTCCTTCGCCTCACCCGCTGGGCCGTGGCAAACGAAGCACTTGTCGGACAACACCGGCAGGATCTCGCGTGCGAAATCGATTGGCTTGTCAGCACCAAACAGCGGCTCCGCGGCAGCGCAGGCGATCATGCACAGTGCGTGAAGGCAGATGCTACTTCTCATCGTTACTCTTCGAATATGGGCCAAACGTTAATCACTTGTCGCGCAACACACCATCTTACGATCCAACAGTCTGCATCACAAATCAGGACGAAGCGAGGTAGTGGTACGTTTGCCGTAAGTCGGGCCTCCTGCCCGACAAAAGACGGCCAAGAGTGGCCGTCCTAGTTTCAAGTTTCGCAAACTGGACCACTACCGAAAGCGAAGGTGGGAAGAGTCGCCCCAACGAATTAAGGTGACAGCGAATACCGATCGCCGGGACAAATCATCTTTTTCGTTGTTACCTTAATTCGTTGGGGCTAACTGCTTCCGCAGGAATCTATCAGAGTGCATCCCGCCAACTCAACCACCAAGTCCCGTGCCACCCCACGCATATCCATCTCGAACTCAATGTCCTTCACGGGCGGACGCGAATAGAACCAGCGCACACCGAGCCGCGCGGCTGCGGGGATTCCGGGGATGACAACTTCGGCCAGCAGTTTCCGCAGCGGGTGGGCCGTGTAGACGTTGATGGTTGTCAGCAGATCGTTGTTTCCCAACGCCGCCAGCCGCTCACACATGATCTCCACAACACAACGGGCCTTCTCCAACATCGCCTCTTCGCTGGTCTCGCCAACGCGGACGATTTGCTTCGAGTCGAGTGGGCCACGAAGTTCACCTCCTCCCGCCACCACAAACGTCGGCCGCATGAGGTCGCTCGGCTCGGTATACGAGAAGCCATACAGCATCGATCCACTCGACGGACTCTCGACCGGTGATACATTCGTTCGCGCGACAGGATTCTGATCCTCAACCAGCATTTCCCATTCCTCGAGCAACGCGCGATACTCCCTGTTGAACGCGATGAAGCCTTCCATCGAAAACGGTTCCGCGCATCGTAACTCAAAACCGCACAAGCTATGCCGTTCTCGGTCCTTCTGTTCAACAAACCGCCGCGCCGCCACCATTCCCTCATACCAAGGCAACGGCCGCGCCAGCGTTACATGCACGATTTCCCAACCCGGTTCCGCAGTGACACCGGACGAATACGGCTCGATCCCACGGAGGAAGCGATATCCAGCGTTGGGTGTTTTGGTCAGTGGGGCACTCATGGAAAGTTCTTGGCTAGCGTTCACTTCGCCGCGCTGTCATTTGGCAGCGGAACTTGGCTCGGCGACATGAGATAGCCGATCAAGTCGCGGACTTGCTTGGGCTTCATGACTTCGAGTTGTCGTTCGGGCATCATCGAGATTTGCGAGGGGCGAAGCTCTTCGATTTCTTCACGCAACAACGTTAAGCGTTCGTTAATTGCTTGGATCGTGATGGTCCGTTCGTTCTCCGCAACGATGATGCCGCTGACGACTCGCCCATCCTCCAACAGGGCGGTCGATAGATGGAAGTTCTTCGAAACGGTTGCGCTCGGGTCGAGGGTGTTTTCGAGCAGATAGTTCAAGTTGCTGCGCTGAGCGCCGGTGAGGTCGGGGCCGATCTTGCCACCTTCGCCAAACAGTCGGTGACACTTGCCGCAGTTCTGATTGAACAGCGCGCGGCCGCTGGACAGATTAGCTCGCGAAAGAACTTCCGGAGCCAACTTCTCGCGGAATACGGCAATACGCTCTAGCTTCTCTGAACTAAGCTGCTTCAGCTCTGGCCAGAGGCGATCAATGTCGTGATTGATTCGCGCGTTGCCGAGCAACTGTAGCTGTCTCAACTGGAACGGCGTTACTTGGGAAGGAGCGATCTTTCCAGTTTCGACGGCCGCCATCAACTCTTTGGCAAAGTCAGGACGCGAGGTAAGTGTGGCAATCGATTCCTGTCGAGCCGGCTCACGGCGATGAGCGTCGTAATGGTCGATGATGCGTTTCGGTGTTGTTGGGTCATCGAAGGCTGCCAGCCCACGAATGGCATCGACCGCCAATTCGCGATCACCGAGCAGACTCTGGAGCACGGGAACGATTGTTTTGTCGCGAGCCGCAACCAGTGTGCGGATCGCCGAACGACGCCCGTCCAAATCGTCGCTCGATTTTGCGATCTGGCGCAACTCGGCCATCGCTCTTCCATCACCAAAAACAAGCGACAGCTCTCTCGTGATACGACGGACGTCTTCGTCCTTGCTTCTAGCCAGCCGCGGCTGCACCTTCGCCCAACTTGTCGGCGGCTTTGCTTTCCGCCAGCCCTTCAGAGCGATCTCCATTCCTCGCAACGTATCTTTGTGGACCCCCGGATCGTCGTGGCCCGCCAGCAGGCTGACGATTCGCTCGATTGCTTCGGGCTGGCGCTCGATCTCGGCGGTCAATCGACGAACGATGTGCTCGCGCACGATTGGAAGTTTGCTGAGGCTTGCAAGCAGGATCGAGGCCGCGGGGTGTTCACTCACCGCTGGCTCGACACCGTACCAGACGATCAGCGGATAGACCGGATCGCTGGCGAACTTGGGCTTGCTCACAAGATTCTGGGCCAGCGGCCAGAGATCCGTGTGTGTGTGACGTCGCAGGCTGGACGCGAGGAACGTCAGCACGAGGCCCGATCGCTCACGCTCCGACAGGGTCACGAAAGCGTCTCGCGTCGCGTCCGAGACCGTGCCCTGATCGACGAGCAGTTGAATCGCCCAAACGCGAACGTGCTCGCTCTTGTGCTGGAGTTGCTCACGCAACCACGCTTCGCTTGCACCGTCTGTCACGTACAGCGCCCACATCGCACGGAGCTTAGCCGTCGCTTTGGCTTCGTTATCGAACATCGCGAGTAGCTGTTGGTGAACCGTCTTCATGTCGGCACCGGCTTCCGCTCGCTCTTGCAGCAATCGGCGAGCATTTCGAACGATCCACTCGTTGGAATCCGCTTGTATCGCAACTAGTTCAAGATCGCTGAGCTCGGACAAATCCTTCACCCTTCTTCTCTCCCTCTCTCCCTCTCTCTCCTTCTCCCCCTCTCTCCCCTTCTCCCCCTCATACACAATCTTAAAGATCCTTCCCGACGTCCGATGAACTCCATCGTTCTCATGACACTCGCCGATATCCGACCAATCGGCGACATAGACGCCGCCATCGGCTCCGTAACAAAGTTCGATGCCACGGAACCAAGGGTCTTTCGTGCGGAGGAAGTCCGGTTCGTGCTTGCCAACATAGGTCGCACCGCTTCGCTCCAGCCGGTCGCTGTTGAGGCGAAGCCCATGTAAGTTGCAAGTGAACAGCTTCCCGCGATACTTCTCGGGCCAATTGTCGCCGAGGTAGATCATCATGCCGCAGTGCGCGTGCCCACCGCCGGCTTGATCGGTCGTTGGTGTAACACCGATCTTCTTGGTGTCATGCCACGCTTCTTTCGTGTCCCAGTGGTAATGATCCGCAGTCTGCGGCAGCAGGCGATAGACGTCCGAGTCGAGATGCTCGCCGAACATTCGCTGGTAGTAGGCACCCGGAACGACGTGCCACAGATGACCGATCACGGTGTTGATGAAAAACATCTGACCATGCTCGTCCCAGTCCATGCCCCAGGGATTCGTCGTGCCGCTGCAGACAATCTCGAAGTTCTTGCGAGTTGGGTGATAGCGCCAGATGCCACAATCGACGGTCGTTCTGTGCTCTGGAGCTATCTCCGGTGCGCCGACCAGCGATGTTGTCGTGATGCCGTGCCGGCCATAGAGCCAGCCGTCCGGCCCCCAACGCAAACCGTTCACGATGTTGTGGCGGATTCGATCGTTGTCCCAGCCCGTTAGCAACACGACCGGCTCGCCATCTGGTACGTCATCGCGATCTTGGTCGGGGATGAAAAGCAAGTCTGGCGCGCACAAAGCCCAAACTCCGCCAAACCCGACTTCGATGCTCGTCAGCTTGCTCGCTTGGTCCCAGAAAACTGTCCGTTTATCGAATTGCCCATCGCCGTCGGTGTCATCGAGTATGACGATGCGATCCTTCAGCTTCGTTTCGTAGTTGGTTGCGCTCTCGGCATACGTATAGTTCTCCGCCACCCACAACCGGCCACGCTCGTCGGTCGCCATCGCGATCGGCTGTTGCACATCCGGCTCCGCGGCAAACACCGAGGCGTTGAATCCATCGGGAACGGTGATCCGCGACAGCGATTCCTCGGGCGTGAGAAGACGATCGGTCTCTTCCTGCGTGTTGAAGAGCTTCGGGAAGTCCTCCGCACTTGATTGACGAGGCAGAAGGCCGAGGCAACTGACAGCGATGAGAGCAACGATCGAGGAGCGGGAGAGGATCATGGTCTTCGAGATTCCTAGGCGGGATTGCAACGTGTTGAATGTTGGCCATCATAGTCAACTGCTCAACAACTGGCGAGTTGTGGCCACTAATGCGACAGAGAACACAATGTTAAACGTTGAAATATGCGAAGCGGTTAGCGGGCTGAGCGTCGGCATCGTGCAGGCAAGCGGACTGACGATTGCGGAATCGGATTCGGTCTTGCGGGACTACTGTGACCACGCAGTCGCCCAAGTCTTACAAGAAGGCCCCGCGGGAGGCGACGAACACCGGCAGCATGTCCGAGCGATGTTACGCGTTGGCGGTTTCAAGCCGGCTGGCCGAAACAAACCCGCACAAGAGTATCTTGCACGCACGGTCGAGAAGGAAGGCTCTCTCCCAGCGATTCTAAACGTTGTCGATTTGTTGAACGCAGTATCGCTCAAGAGCGGCTTGCCGATCTCGATGCTTGCAGCAGATCGACTTGGAGCAAGCTCGCTTCTCCGATATGGTCAACAGGACGAAAGCTTCGTCTTCAACCGTGCAGGGCAAGAGTTAAGCCTAACCGGACTCATCTGTTGGTGTTCGGATCAAGATGGAGATTTCACGCCGCTTGGCTCGCCAGTCAAGAACTCAATGGCTGGCAAGGTGACCGAAAAAGACACTGGCATTGCTGTTTGTGTCTACGCGCCAGCAGAAAGCGTCACCGGCAATGAGCTGCAACGCATCGCCGACGAATTCGGTGACGGGCTCGTGCGCTGGTGCGGAGCGACCGAGTACGAGAGCGATGTGGTTTCCTGTCATTAGCGCTGCACGTTACGCGTGGATGTCACCACAGCACAACATCTTCCAGTTCACGGTTAGCGGAGCAGTAGTGTATCTACTCGACCGAACCGAAACCAAGCTTTTGCAAGTACGCATCGGTTTCGTCTTCGACGCGCTGCTCGTCCTCGAGTTCAAAGCGGAATTGCCTGACGTCCAAGTCGGGACGAAGACGCACCTCGTGCAACTCCATTCGCAACGTGAGACGACTGCGCCCAGTTTTCGGCTCGCGACGTGAGAACTCAACGCGATACGGAAACAATGGAATCTGGGTATCTCGCCCCAGCACCAGGCTAACCGCATGCGGCACCAGTTGCGGAAGCTGGTTCAGGTCCGGCTGCGCACCATCGCCAATCGCAGCCGCTTGTTCGGGCAGAAGCAACTGCAGCGATTTGCGTTTCCACGTCCCCGAGACTTGCCAGACGGGAACGCCGCCGATCTCGCTCGTTCCCGCAACACCGAACGCGAAGTGTTGGTCCAGCCCCTGAAGCAACTGCGATAAGCCCCCAACTCCTAAGTTCAACGAGTTCGCCGCCACGCTCGGACCGGTCGCCGACTCTCCCCTCGCTTCCCGAACTCGCTCCAAAGAGACGCGGCTGAGGGATTGAACACCATCGACATCGCGACGCAGCCAGAGATACGTCCCGTCGTTGTGGTGCTGAAAGCTGGTGAGTCGCTCTCCTGCTTGCATTCGTAAATCAAAGCGGAATTGATTCCCGCCTCGATGCCGCAGTTGTACATAGTACCCCGTCCCAACGAGTTCCTGACGAAGCAAGAAGACACGCTGGCGGATCTTTGCTTCGAGCGAAGGTGTTTGACTGATATACACCGCAGCTTGAGCGACGAGTTCTTGCCCGTTCGCGGCTTGCGAGCCGGACTCGTCTTCACCGGATGCTAGCGGTGCGAAGACAGCGATAAGAACAGACGCGATAACGGCCAGAGTCAGTCGCCGACCGACGTCGGATTCCCTCTTCAAACTAGGCAATCTGTAGTTCATCTCTCGGTCGTGACGGTTTTGCCAAAGATTCGTGTTGTAGCAGGCCGAACATAACCCACAGAGACAAAGTTCGTCGCAACCGTTGCGGCGCGACCCAACTCTCGTCCGTTGACTGCATTTGAGGATTAGCAACGGAATCTCGTCGGCGCTGGCTGCGGCAAGTGCTGGCAAGATTCTAACGAGTCTTCCGTAGGGCTCCCACGCCAATCCAAAGACTTGGCCCGCGGACGAGGAAGCGTTTGAAGCAAACACGATTTGGACTCCGTTGGCCGATCACACGTGGTCGGCGACATGCAGGGGGGATATTATGAAGGTACGACTGACCCTATGGTCTTTGTTCACGGCAGCCGCTGTCATGGCGACCGGCTGTGTGTCGGACATCCGATCTCACAATCTTCCTCCGGCCGAGCAGTTGTTCCAGCCGGGACCGGGCATCGGTGGTCCTGGACCAGGAGTCCTGCCGCCACAGCTTCCGCCGATGATGTCGATGGGCGGCGGACGTGCCATCGGAGGTGGAGGTGCCATGGGAGGCGCTCCCGCTTCGCGGCCTACTGTTCAGATTCTGTTCAACCGACCAGAGTCGATGCAGATTCGCTGGGACGTTAGCGGTGTTGGGCAATTCGATTCCGAACCGCTGATCGTGCCTGGTCGCCAGAATTTTCCGGAAGGTGGCATCTTTCGCCTGAAGGTAACAAACATCGGCGGCCGCGAAGGTGTTGAGCTCTATCCGACACTCGAAGTTGGGCCAACAACGCCACGAACTGCGGCTTACCTGGCACATAACGCGATTCCGGTCCAAGTCACTGAAGAGGACTTCGATCAAGTGCTCAGTGGCAACTACGTGACAAAAGTCATCTACCTGCCGGATCCCGAGTTCCAAGAGATGGCATTGGCTGGCGTCGAGACGCTGGTCAGCACGCGTCTGGATCCCGGTGTTGATCCAATCGTCGAAGCCGATCGACGCGGCTCGATCATGGCAGTTGTGCGTCTTGGTAACAAAGACGTCGAGATGCCGGGAGCCAATGGCGACAGCGTGATTGCGGCTCAGTTCATCAACAGTCAGCAGCCGCAGGGAGTTCCCATGGGAATGCCGAGGGGGCCGACACCGATCGGTATGGCAACCATCGGCCCACAGAGCTTGGCTTCGGCTCCGATCTCCGGCATTAACATGCAACCCTATGGTTATACATCGGTCAGCACTCCGCTCGGGCTGCCTGGGCCGCCTCACATTCCGTTCGGCGGTCCGGCTGGGTTCCAAAGCTATATCATGAGAAACCGGACGCACTATCATATTCCCGGCCCGACGGAGCGATTCACGGTCCGCATGCGTGAGACTCCGGGCTACAGTTCTCCGCGCCCGCCAAGTCACATGAGCATTCGCGAACAGCGGATTCACCCGAGCTTGCCGTACCGGCAATCGACCGGCAATCAGACGCAAGTCATTCCGATGAACGGGACTGGTTACCATCGCGGCCACGGACACTAGTACTTCGTCTCGACTTAGCTTTCGGGTAGGCGTAGCGAAAGTCGCCAAGACTTTCGGCCAATACCGGGAAGAGCCGAAGCTCTTGGCGAGCTTCGCTACCCGAAAACTGAGCTGCGACGGAATACTAGTACGGATCGGAGCTGCCAAGAAGGTCGTTCGACACGGCAAGAGACTGACATGACTCGTGTCTTCAGCCGCCGAGCGGCGGTAGATAATAGCCTGGGGCGCAAGCCCCAGGTCAGAAAGCCGAGATCGCGCCAAGCCCCGGAGGGGCGGCATTGTGGATGGCGGGCTATGTGATAATGCCGCCCCTCCGGGGCTTAGCGTATTTGATGGCTGCGATTTCCGGGGGTTTACACCCCCGGCTATTGTATGTCGTCCCGACGGGACTGGGAAAGAGAACGAATGCGACAGGGTACCGACAATTCGTTTGGCAACTTGCGAATCGTGCTGAACGCGGTCGTGGCCTTCATGCTGCTGGTGACCTCTTCGTTTGCTCAAGCCCCGTTGCATTATTTCCATCGTGCCAACTTGCCTCCGGGCACCGTTGGACAAGGGCAATTGCAACGCTTCCTTCCGCTGCGAGGTTATAACCAGCCGGTCGAAGTTGATGTGCCGAAGGGAGCCCGAGTCGCCGTCAACACCGGCGGAACATTCAGCGAACCGCAAGCTTCTCGCTTGTTGGCCGGCATGCAGGTCGGACACGTTTATCAACTACAAGTCTCAAACATTCCTTACTACGAGGGTTTTGAGATCTACCCGACGATCGAGATTATCAATCGGCTCTATCCGCCGCAGGGCAAAGCCCTTCGTTTTCCCGTGCCGATTCAGTTCACACAGGAAGAGTTGGAACTTGCGTTAAGTGGCCGCTTCGTCACACGTGTGGTCTATCTCGAAGACCAGGCTTCCGCGCTGCCACAACGGGAAGATCCCGAAACGCAGCGATACTTTGAGGCAGGACCACGCCAAGACCCGCTGCGCGTCGCCGACAACTTAGGCCGTCCGATGCTGATCATGCGAATGGGCTCGCGAGTTCCAGGTCCCGATGGTTTCGTCGATGGGTCCGCGCGAATGGCTCCTTCGGCGGTGATCTTTCCTGAACAAGCGGCAACGCCCGTCGTACCTGGCGGCGTAACAAACGCGATCGAGCGACCGGGCTATAACGTCCCACGAGTCCGAGTTCCACGAATCGGTTATCCGCCACAGACCCCTTTCATCGCGCCAACTGCACAATGAACCAACACATCCGCGTCACCATCTCCTTTTCACGGAGCAGTCATTGGCTTTCGCTGATGGCGGTGGTGACGTTGTCGTTTTGTTCCTGCCAGACGTTGACGCCGCGAACCGAATCTCTCGCCAGCCGCCAGCGCACACCCTTGCCGCAGCGCGCTGTCTCGCATCACACAGCGGTAGCCGCGCAGCCGCAGTACGTTGCCGTACCGATCATCCAACAACCGGTTGCAGCGCAACCACCAACTGCACCGCCGATTTCTACAAGGCCACGAAGCGAAGTTACCTTGGTTTCGCACGATCTTCCAGTTGCAGCCGTTTGCGAGCGGTGCGGCCCGAACTGCCCAGGTGGTGGAAATCATCTGCCGCCAGCGCTACCTTCCACACTCGGTGTTAGCTACGGTCCCACGGCGGTCGCGCGAGACGAATTCGTCTGCAATGGCGGTGATCGCGAGACGCGTGCCAACGTCAGATCGGATTGGTCGGTCACTGGATTGCATACGGGCGACACCGTGGCGCACTACGACACGATTGACGGCCAATCTTTCGTCGAGCCGACGAATGACGTGTGCCTTTATGCTCCGCGATTTGCCTCGGTGCGAAGAGTTTCCGGAGTCCTCTCGCACGAGCAGCATCAGCGCTCGGCCGGCGTGGAGTTACCAACTCGAATCGTTCAACAAGCGGAGACTCAGATCGCATCGACAGCGGTTCAACCGTTGCAGCCGATTCGGAATCTCTCCGTCAACGGCCCGAACAGCTTCCGCGAACACACGCGGGGCTCCGGCTTGGAGAACACGCAAATCGCACTCGGTACCGAGAACAGCTTGCTGCCGTATCAGGACTTCCTGGTCATCAAGCGTGGCGTGTTTGATAACACCGAAAAAGTTCGTCTCGCGACACGGCTGCAAGCGGCGGTCGCGTGGTCGCACGATTCGATGTTGCAAGTTGTCATGGATGGCAAGCTCGCGTATGAAGCATCGAACGAAATCGAGATTGAATCCGTTCACACTTACGAACTGCCGGAAGGCAAGTCGCGACTGCGCATCGTCAAAATTGCCGACAAGCAGAACGCACGGCCAGGCGATACGGTTGACTTCACAATTCGCTTCGACAACGTTGGCGATCAAACCATCGGCAACGTGACGGTTATCGACAGCCTCGACCGTCGCCTCGAATACATCGAGGACAGTCAAGACTGCTCGCTCGAAGCGAACTTTGCCACGCAGCCGAACGAGGGCGAATCGCTCACTCTGCGCTGGGAAGTCATCGCTCCGATGAAAGTCGGCGACGGTGGCATCGTCAGCTTCAAGTGCCGCGTCCGGTAAGTAGGTCCCTCTCGGCGAGAGAGACCTAAGGGAGCCTCCGTTCCTGTTGTGGGCTGGCGCTTGCCAAGAGCGTCCGTTCGACTCCAACCCGAGTCGCATTCTGTCCGCCTCGGCGAGGCGGACCCACAATTATGGACCTGCATTAAGTCGATGTCGCTTCCTTACGTTTCTCCTTCGCGCAACTCTTGCCGAATCGATTCGATGAAGCTGAACGATTGCCGCTTCAACTTCGTTCCAATTCCGCCCTTCATCGCGCTGATCAGTGCAGCGGAATCGCTCCGTAGTAATTCGTCAACCAAGTGCCGCGGTAGGCGCAAGTCGCGGCGACGATGAGGCTCGTCGTGGCAATCAGACAACGGGCAGAACTGCGTTTCTCGATCGCTTTTTGCAGTTGAACGCAGCCGATCAAGACCAGAGGCCAGGCTTGCGGCTCTGTGAGCGTACTGATTCCTAGCGTGCGCGGTCCGATGAACGTTGCTGCCGCGAGCGAGATCATCATACCCACCTCGGCCGAGTTCGTTCCGCGTTCTCGTAGATAGCCGTAGAAGATAGCCGTCCCAATCACTGCGAGCCAGATCGGCGATCCCAATCGCTCGACGAACATCTCAAGGAAGCCTGCAAAGGCGATTCCGCTCCCGAATGGAATGGCCGTCAGTACCAGCAACGGCGCAATCACCATGACGAACCGCGAGAGGCCTCGCTTGCGCTCGGTGATCGCGATCTCACTCAGCAACACCGGGACAGCAAGGAATAAGGGAGTCAGATAATAGATTCCAAAAGATGTACGCCAATCTGTGGCGGCTGTCATTGCGGCGGTTTGAAAAGAGAATGCTAGCGCGTACGAGCGAATGCAGACACCAATTGCAAGGAATACAAAGATCGGCCACGGATACCATGGCCACCCCCAGGGCGTACCATTCTTTGCGACATACTGCGAACCGCGACGGATGGCCGGGATAAGTGTTAGCAGAATAAGACCGGCGAGTGTTGGGAAACAAAAGACTCGCCACGCGACGCTGTCATCGGACAACTCGTGCAAGATCGGCGAAACCCAAAGTGGATAGAGAAAGAACAAGGAGAACATCAAGTAGAGCGGGAATCGATACTCGGCGGGAAGCTTTACTCGCAGCGCGCGGAGCAAACATTCCGACAGAGCAAGAGCGAAGCCGAGGGCGGCCGATAACGCCAGGGGATAAAGCAACGATAAAGCAACACTCATTCTGTAAATTCGAGTAGATCGGTTTCGGGGTTTCTACTTGTGGAAGGTGAGGTATTTCATTCCGGTTTCCCA
>PBSM01000026.1 GCA_002726245.1 Planctomycetaceae bacterium
TCTTAGGCATCTAAACAATCCTTTCCCGGCCGTCGGCCGGAGAGGATTCTCTCACTTAACATGGATCAAGTTTAGGGGAGGAGGTCAACTGGACGCTGACGGATGCGGGGGCCCGTGTTGACCACGAACGGTGAAAGAGTGTTCAAACTCTCGCCGGGCCAGATAATCAAAGTCAATGAGATCCTGCAGCGTGTCTACAAAGACTACCTCGAAGTCGAGAAGCTACGGACAACGGAAGGACTTGGCGGACTCAATCACATCGTGACCATCGTCGAGCCATTCACCGAAGCCGAAATCGCCGAGTTGGAAGAGAAACTCTGGTCTCAGTTGGACAACGTGATCGATGTCGAACAGCAGAAGATCATGCGGCTCAATCTGGGCGTGCATGTCGGGGAGGGCATGCTGGGTCTATCAGACAACAAGTGGAAGCCGGGGATTCTTGGTTGGGGTCGGCACGGGTGTCAGATCGAGTTATGGAAGGTTGGCACGTGGTATCACTGGAAGACTCGCATCAAGACAAAGCATTCAAGCATGACCACGGCGGAAGACAGTGCTCCCGAGTTGCCCGCAGCGTTTAAGAGGTTTTGGCGCGAGGGAGCTGAAACCGAGACGGAGTTTTCAAAGTAGCCATCTCGCTCCGCGTGATGATAGCGGCAGTGGAATGGGCTTCGGCCACTCGAACGGCCCTCAATGGCAAAGCCATGTCGCCGCGCCGCTTTCCTCACGCGGAGCGTGAGGGCTACTTCCTCCGGCTTCTCCGCCGCCGCATAATTGAGGCTCACTCGGGAGTCTTAGCTTGGCAGTTGTTTCGTACCGGTGCGTTTGCGGCGAAGTGATTCCGCTTGATACAGCGGAAGGCGGTGAGTGCGCGAGTTGTGGCCGTCACTATTCCGGCGATGTGCTGCGAGACGCGTTTGCCGAAACCGTGCAGATCGGAGCAGACGGCGAAGCATCGACTCGCGAAGTCGCCACGCCGGTCGATGACGACAGGATCGGAAAGACGTTCGGCCACTACGAAGTCGTGGCGAGGTTGGGCGAAGGCGGCATGGGCAGCGTCTATCGCGCGCTCGACAAGTCGCTGCAGCGCTATGTCGCCCTGAAGGTCATCCGTTCTGGTGAGCAATCCGCCTCGGGTACGCGTCAACTTCAACGGCTCTTCCAGGAAGCGATCGCGCAGGCTCGCGTGAACCACCCCAACGTTGTCCACATCTACTACGTTGGCCGCGATGACGACTCGCCGTTTCTGGCGATGGAGCTCGTCGATGGCGAGACGCTTGCGGACCAACTTGCTCGCGGACCGTTGCCGTTCGCCGACATTATCGACATTGCGATTCAAGTTGTTGATGCTCTGCGGCACTCGGTGAGCTACGACATCCTGCACGGTGATATCAAGCCAAGCAACATCTTGTTGACGCGGGATGGCACCGCCAAACTGTCGGACTTTGGCTTGGCGAGACGTCTCTCTCAGGCGGCGGATGCCGGAATCGTTATCGCGGGCACGCCGGTGTATATGGCTCCGGAAGCGATGCAGCCGGATGCGGCCGACCTTCGCAGTGATATGTACTCGCTTGGCGTCACGCTGTTCGAGATGACATTCGGGCGGTTGCCGTACACGTTCGAGGGGAGCACGGTCGCCGAGTGTCTTGGAACGCACAAGAGTTCGGATGTTGAATTCCCGGAACCTTGGCCGCCGGAAGTTCCCTCAGGTTGGTATCCGGTCCTAGCAAAGTTGCTTTCCAAATTTCCCGAAGAACGTTACCAGAGCTACGACGATCTGCTGCAAGAATTACGAGCGTTGCGTCCAGCAAACTTGCCGAAAGCAGGTCGCGTTCAACGCACTTTGGCTTGGCTCGTTGATCTGGCGCTCGTCAACACGGTCTTACAGATCCTAACCAATCGCTTTGTCGAGGATGAACTGCGTGCTGTGCTCAGCGATCGCTTGCTGGTGACACCGCTCGTGCTGCTAGTCGGCGCTGCCGCGCCGCTGTTGGCGTCAGCCGTCCAAGCTTCGTGGCGAACGACTCCCGGCAAGAAACTGTTTCAGATTCGTGTTGTTGATCGCCACGGACTCGTGCCAAGCCAATCGACGTTGGCAGCCCGTATGGTCTTTCAAATGCTGCCGCTGTGGGCGGGAGCGTTGGGACTCGGCTTGCAACTACTTGGAGGCGATATTGTCTTGGGGTTAGCTGGTCTCGGCATCGGCTTGACGATCATTGTTGACTCGGCGTTGGCGATCGTGCGCCGCGATGGTCGCTCTTTGCATGATCTCCTGTTCGACACTCGCGTTGTGTTGGACGTTCCCTCGCGCACGGTGGCCGACGCCGACTAGAGACGCACAGTAACTTGAAGGTGTGGTATGCGATTCAGCACAGCATTCGACGCGATAGATAAAGCACTGTCTACGAAACAGATCGGTAGTGTGGTTTCGGTGCGTGTGGTCGCTCAGTTAGCGGACAAGCCGGGCGAAATCGAGCACGTCGCAGCGCAACTACTAGATGGCGCACTAACGTGGCTCGACGATACGGCCGCTTCCGTCTCTACGATCGGCGAGGCTGATCGACACTTGAGTCTTCTTCTGCGGTCGTCAAAGGGCTTCACAGCTTTGTTGTCCGCTGGGTTATGTCTCACGGACTCGACCACTGTCGAAGTTGTTGTGTTCGGGACGCGAGGCATCATGTCGTGGGAGGGTGATTCGGGACTGACGAGCCGCGTTAGCAACGAAGCCGGTATGTCGTTGCCCGCGCGCGACGCGCTCGCACTGCTAAAGGCCTCCGTGGCGAACAACTCGTCAACACCAGGCAACAATGACTTTGGGCAAGCTGCTTCGTTGCTGAACACGACGCTGCCAACTCCAGCGAAACTACTACCGCCATATGGCTTACTCCTCGTCGCCGGAGACTACACACATCAGCCTGGCTACGCGAACGCATTGCTTGCGGACGGTAGGTGCAAGTTGATCGGCGTTGCTGACGAAGACGATGTGCCGGACGCTCGCCGTCAGCTCAACCAGCAATTGGCGGATCGGTTGGGAGTGCCGATGTTGTCGAATCTTGCTGAAGCGTTGCAACGCGATGACGTCCATGCAGTCAGCATCTGTGCGGAGCCATTCCGCCGTGGCCGAATCATTGTCGAGGCGGCTCGCGCCGGAAAACATCTCTATCTTGATAAACCACTCGCCGGTTCACTCGAAGATGCGCATGCGGTTGTTGCAGCCGTGGTTGAGAGCGGCGTTGTCGCACACATGTTCACGCAAGTGAATTGGGATCCGGCTCAGCGAGTGAAAGAGATCTTAGAGTCCGGCGAGATTGGCGAGCTTGTGGCGATCCACAGTGACGTCTGCTTTGCGAAAGGGCACGGCGGCAGAGCTGATCTTTCCAAACCGAGAGTCGAATCGGAAGTCCCAACGCGATTCGAGTTGCCCGATGCGAAGCGAGAGTTCACAAACGTCGGTGTTTATCCTGTGGCGATGTTGCTTTGGCTCTTACGCAAGAACGTCAGACGAGTCGATGCAGTCACACGCAACTTCTTCTTCGCCGAACATCAAGCGAACGACATGGAAGACTTCGGCCAGATGCTGATGGAGTTCGAGGGTGGCGTTACTGCCACGATCACGGCTGGTCGAGCCGGCTGGCGATCACATCCCGGCTTCGGCCTCCATAGAGTCTGCGTCATCGGAACCAAGGCGTCTGTGACGGTCGATGCTCATCGTCCGCGAGTCGAAGTCTGGGCCGATGTCGAACCATGGAGCGCTCCGCCTCGCGACCCCGGTGATCCGATGGGCATGTGGGCTGCGTTGCCCGACAGTCCTTATAACGCGAGGCCCAAGGAAAGCTGGATCATGCCGAGGGAGATGGCTTGGGCCGACGATGCCAAACACTTTTTGGACTGCATCGAGCAAGGCAAGCAGAGTCAAATATCAGTCGATATCGCCGCCGTCTCGACGGAGATCCTCTTGGCGGCGTATCGTTCTGCTGCCACAAATCAGGCGGTTGCGTTGCCGCTAGCTTCGAGTCGGTAGACAGGCAGAGGCATCATGTTTTCCCGCGTGGCGTGGCTCAATTTGCACCTTGTAACGCAACCCATGCTCGATTTTGGTAGCTGCAACTGCAGCCTGCGGAAGCATCGGGCATGAGCACCAGCCCACCGACCGGAAGAGCATTGATCCAGCAGCCGGGACGAATTCCGCCGAAGTTTTCGGTGCCGGCGTCGCGGGTCGCATCAACGTAGCCGAGCGTCCCGGAACGGAACATGAGCAAGTTCTTCGAGCCAGAGATCTGTCCACAGCCATACGATTTGCTGAGCTCCAACGGCGTTGACTTGCCTGTCAACAGATCAACCGTGCTGGGCCAGGCAACGATCGAGCGGTCATTGATCAAAGGACGCGTGCTGTAGTTGGCCTTCGCATCCCACAACCGTTCGCCAGTGCTGGCTCGAAAAGCCGTCATCTTTCCGCCAGCCTCGGAAGGCAATCGGAATCGCGTTGGCTGATAACACATCAGGAGTACGTCGTGTTCGGCGCTGTACGCCACAGTCGTACCGAAAATACTATCAATGCTGTACCAGGCTTGCTTGCCGGTTTTGGCATCCAGGGCGATCAATTCACCCTCGCGGTGGCCAGCGGGCGGATCCTTGGGTTTATCACCGCGCCGCGCGCGGGCGCGCGATAGCAGATCGTCTAAGGCCAGCTCGCGATCGATCAAGAACACCTTGCCGTCTCCGATCGCGATCGAGTTGTTGCGAATCGACTCCCGCGCATTGCGCCGCCACAGTAGCTTGCCCGAATCAACGTCGATCGCAAAGAAAACGGTCGATTCGGAAAACTGCTGCTTCATATGCCCGTCAGCTCGAAGATAGGCATGACGCACGACGTGATTGGAATTCGACAGCGATCCGAACAAGATACCGTCTTCACACGCGATGTATCCCCACGTGCCAGATGTTTCGTCCTGTTGCTTGGGAGCGACATAGGTCTGTTTGACTTTGCCAGTTGCCGCATCCAGCCGGAAGCAGCGATCCTTGTTGCGTAGGAAGACGCTGCCTTCCGCGATGCACATGTTTCCGCCTGTGACTGCAGTTCCCGCGAGATGATCGGCGTTGTAAGCATCAAGGATGCCAGGCTGCTCGAAGTGCCAAAGAAGGGTGCCATTGTAAGCATCAATGGCTTGTAGTCCGTCGATCCCCTGCGCGAACAACCGTCCTTCGTGAAATAGTGGCGATGGCCCGCGTCCGTGCCGCTGCGGAAGCTCCAACGTCACGTCGCGAAACCAGAGCATTGTCAGTGGGCCTTTGATGCCGTCGGTTGAGCACAGTGTGTTGGCGGCATTCGAATACAGGTGCGTCCATTCGCCGGCCTGCTCGAGCGGCCCACGAGTTGACGTTTTCATGGAGCCAGACCGTCCGATGTAAGCAGTGCCGCCGTAAGGGCGTTGCAGACGAGACATTTCAGCCATATCGATCACATCTGGACCTTCGGTGATCGAGCGAGCGGACACAACCAGATTTGCGAGATACTTCGGCAGATGTGTCTGCGACAGATCAGCCTGAAGCACCGTAACACGACTGCCGTACAATCCGGCCGCGTCTAACTTCCGCCGCGCCGTGGCCACGTTCTCCGCGTCCGGATCGACGGCGATGATGTGCAGACGAGTCCGCTTCGCCAACTCGTAAGCAAGCGCTCCGTCGCCGCAGCCGAGGTCGAGGCAGTATCCGCTCGTGACATCTGTTTGCTTGAGGATCTCTTCCGCCGCCGTGGCGTAGATCGAGATCGCTGCATAGGTCTTCTCGTCGGACTCGGCGTGATGCTCGACAGCTTCGTCATCAGATTTAGCGGCGTAGCAATGGATCGCTCCGCTAGCTGTGCTCACGTACAGCATGCCGTCGTCGGCCGCGAGGCCATACGCGACGTCATCGACTTCGTCCGACCAAATAATTGTTTGCGAGTCGAGACTGACGGCTGCGATCTGTTCTCCGTTGCTACAGACGACGGTATTGCCTGCAACGATCAAAGCCGTTCCCGACGGAACGTCTTTGACTTGCCAAAGCGTTTCGTGCGCTGGCACCATGATCGTGTTGCCCTTGCGATCCTTGGCCTCTTTCATGACAGACTTGAGGGCACGCAGCTCATTGCCGGAACCGTGTATGATCCCGTCGGCGAAAGCTGCAACGACGCCGGTGATTTTGTCGGGAAGCAGCGATCCGTCCTGCGTTGCGTATGTGTAACCACCGTTGTAGAGCAGCGAGCCAGCCAACATCGCGCTTGTTCCGCCGCGGCGGGTGTTCTCTTGCAGACGATAGTACTCGAACTTGCCGGTGGCTCTCGCAAAAGCCGCGGGGACAGCGCGGCCCGTCGGCACGAACAGATGGTTGTCGTTTGCAAGCAAGTAACCCTGTGCGGAGACTCCACTCTTGGCGTTCGCTCCGCCATGAGGCTGCGCCATGTAGATGCCGCCAGAAGTGTCGTTCGTCCAGCGGACCTCGCCGGTCTCCGGGTTCATTGCGTAAATGAAGATCTGTTCGGACTGCCAGATCCCTGCCGCCCAGTACAGCGTGCCATCGTGAATGACCGGCCCGCCTCGTGCAGGCCATCGCGAAACCAGGCGAGTGTTACCGAGCACTCGATCGTCTCGCGGGCCGCCTCGCCAACGATTGATGAGCCCGCCATCCTCGGCATTCAAACAGTATAGGTAACCGTCATCGCTAATCACGAAGAGCCGGTCCTTCCAGACGGTGGGCGCGAATCGTACGGGCCCGTCAGTGAAGAACGTCCACTGCAGATTCCCCGTCGCTGCATCCAGCGCGTAGACTTTGCCATCCACCGAGCTGCCGAAGTAAACCTTGCCGCGCGCAACCGCAACATGGTTCGCGCGGTCAAAGCTCATGCGATCATCGCGCAGCCAGGATGGTTGAGGCGGATGGGCCTGATACCGCGACCACCGTCTCGACAGCTTTGCGGGGAGCGTGTCCGAGGTGTAGCCGCTACGTGCCGAATTCCCGCGCCATGTCGGCCAGTCAGCATGGGCGGCTGTGCCAAGAATGCAAACCGAGACGAACACGATTGGAACTAACTTCGACATGGTTCACTCCTTGGCTGCGAACAGACACGTGTCTTCCTTGGATACTTTCAACACGAGTGTACACAAGCGAGGGTGGGCGAGGCAACGATCGAAACATCGCTATGCTCGGACTATCTCGCGTTGGAGGCAGGGTGACGGGTCAAGCAAAAGAGCCGCAACAGGCAAGTAACGCTATGCTCGGATTATCTCGCGTTGGAGGCGGGCCCTTTCCTTTTTCCCTTTGCGGAGGTCTGCAATATCGTAACCCAAGCGTCAGTATTGACGTTGCACACTTCTTTAGCCGCGGAGCGGCGACAGACAATAGCCCCGGGCGTAAGCCCGGGGAATCGTGGCGTTTAGAGCCACCAAGCCCCGAAGGGGCGACACGAGACAGAGAGGTACGTTTTCTGTCGCCCCTCCAGGGCTTGAATGGTGTTGATTGCTGAGTCCCCGGGCTTACGCCCTTGCCCACACTCTTCGCCTCCTCCGACCCCGTGTCGGTGGGGCGACGATTGGCAAGCTACCAGGAGCCGAGCCAGAAACGGCTCCCCCCGACCCTGCGTCGGTGGAAGCAATGTCGAGTCATGAGGTCCACCGACACGGGGCCGGAGGGGCCTGGGTCCGTGGTGCTTTGACTGTAGCCTTCAGTCATGCTTCCACCGACGCGGGGTCGGTGGTGAAATGTGGGTAAGGACAAGGGCTTACGCCCGAGGCTATTCGCTGCCGTCCCTTCGGGACTAAGACCCCGCAACTTCACTTCAGTTTTCGATTCGGTACAGTTGATGCACAGCTTGAATTAGGCAAAGGCGCTGGCGATAGAGTCTCGTTTCTCGACCGAGGCTTCTTCGTCTGCTAGTCTATACACGGTTGGCCGAGAAGGCTTTGCCAGACATCCCCCCGCTTATCTGCACTCCTGAGGGATCAAGTATGAAGCGTTTTCTGACCTCCGCTGTAGTTATGTTATCCGTTCTGTCAGTCAGTGGCGCGTACGCGGCCGATGTGATCGAGAAAAGTGTTGTCGGCAATCCGGAACTCAAATCGATCAATGTGATTAGCTTCGCGCCCGAGGGTGTGTTGCTGATTGGAGACGGAGCGGCTGCTCAGATTGTCGCGATCGAGACCGAAGATACTTCTCCGGCCAAGGCACTTCCAAAGAAGTTGCCGACAATCCAAAAGCTAATCGCAGGACACATCGGTGCGAAGGCGGATGGGATTGAGATTCTTGACCTAGCCGTGAATCCGGCGTCCGGCCGAGCTTACATCGCGATTCGCAAGCAAGATGACAAGAGCTACATCATCGTCACCGTCGATGGTTCGGGCGAAGTGCGCGAGTTTGAGTTAGACAACGTGAAATACGCTCGCGTCCAACTGTCGGCAGGCAAAGTGAAGGTCAGTCGCATCACTGACGTTGCGTGGGGCGACGACCGAGTGATTGCAGCCGGGCGTAGCAATGAGACGTTTTCCTCGAAGATCTTTAGCATCGACGCTCCGCTCGAACATGAAGCCAAAGGCAACAGCTTCAGTGCCGAGACGTACCACGTGTCGCATGGCAAGTGGGAAACCAAAGCTCCGATGAGCGTCGTGATTCCGTTTAAGGAGAATGGCAAGACGTATGTAGTGGGTGCATACAGTTGCACTCCGATTGTCAAGTATCCGATCGACTCATTGAAGCCGGGCGCGCAAGTGAAAGGCGAGAGCGTTCTTGAGCTGGGCTCGGGCAACACGGCGATCGACATGTTCATTTACACAAAGGACGGGAAGCCGTATGTGCTCGCGAACACCTTCCGCTTTCACCACGCCAGAAAACCATTCGGACCCAGCCCGTATTGGACGGTGAAGTTCGAACAAGGCATTCTGGCCGAGGATGCGAACGTCAACGAGAAGGCGTTACGGCGTTTGAAAGGCTACGAGCCAGCAACGGAGCGAGTTGCGATGGTCGAAGCTTACCACGGCGTTAGACAGATGGATAAGCTCGGCGATTCGAATGCCCTGGTTATGCGAGAAGGCAGCGACGGGCTTAGTTTGGAAGTGTTGGTCCTGCCGTAAAGCAACCATCTCGCTCGGCTACGATCGAGCCATCGACTGTCCGCCTCGGCGATGCGGACCTACATATAGAGACTTATGACTTGCACTCTTGCTTACGTTCTGCTGGTTTCTTTGGGAGCAAATCCAACCGTCGTACATCTTGGTGATACGCGGCGCGTTGAGGTTTCGGTCGAGTTAAGCCGCGATCAGACTGCGAAGCTGAAGCGAGCGCCTCTCACCTCTGATGATGGCAAGCGATGGTTGCGGCTGTCGATACGGAACGAAGACGGTTCGCTCGGGCCCGCGATCTTCGCTCGCTACGAGATCAGGCAGAACCAACTGGTTCTTTCGCCACGGTATCCGCTAGCTCGCGGAGTCACTTACGAAGCGGTTGCATCTGCCGTGGGTAGCGATGAGCGTCGAGCGAGGTTCCAGCTTCCCCGTGCCGGCGCTGGCAAGCCGCCTCGCGTTACCGCCATCTACCCGAGTGGTGACAGGCTGCCTGCGAATTGCTTGAAGTTCTACGTTCACTTCTCGCAGCCGATGCGCGAAGGTCGTGAGATCTTTGAGCAGATAACGATCGAAAACGCGGATGGGAACGTCGTACACGATCCCTGGCGACGTGTTGAACTGTGGAATGAGGATGCAACTCGGCTGACGCTTTGGATTCACCCAGGTCGAGTCAAGCAGGGCGTGAATCTGCGGGAGGACTTCGGCCCTGTTTTGAAACCTGGGGGTAAGTATCGACTCGTGGTGCCGCTCAAAGTTCGAGATAGCTCAGGGCTTCAACTTGCTTCGCGTCTTGAGAAACGGTTCGTTGCGTTAGCGGAGGATCATCAGCGTCCGAAACCGAAAAAATGGAACGTTATGGCGCCAACAGCGGGTACGCGCGAGCCACTGTTGATCGAACTTGGAGAGTCGCTCGATCGGGCCTTGTTGCATCGGATGCTCGAAGTGCACAGACCGAGCGGTCCGACTCCCGGCGCGATCCAAGTCAGCGAGAACGGATCGCGATGGCAGTTCGTCCCGGAGAAGGATTGGGCGGAGGGGAAGCATTATGTGCAAGTCGATGGCCGGCTCGAAGACCTAGCCGGTAACACGCCGCTTCGCGTTTTCGACACGAACTTGTTAAGTAAACAAGGCGCTGCGCCAGTGCTCAGCTTGCCCTTCAGACCCGTTATGTTGCCGGCGCGCGAGGGACGCTAGATCCCGTATGGACTTAGGGCCGCCTCGTTGCGTAATTCCGGACTACGAGCTGGAGTCTTCGGTTTACCTACATTTCCTCCTAGTCCCGAAGGGTCGAAATGATGTAGCCGGGGGTGTAAACCCCCGGAAACGTTCTCACAACGGACACAAAGCCCCGGAGGGCAA
>PBSM01000027.1 GCA_002726245.1 Planctomycetaceae bacterium
GCCGCTGCCGAACCAGAGGCTGCTGCTGAACCAGAGGCTGCTGCTGAACCAGAGGCTGCTGCCGAACCAGAGGCTGCTGCCGAACCAGAGGCTGCTGCTGAACCAGAGGCTGCTGCTGAACCAGAGGCTGCTGCTGAACCAGAGGCTGCTGCCGAACCGGAAGAAGCTGCCGAACCAGAGGCTGCTGCTGAACCAGAGGCTGCTGCCGAACCGGAAGAAGCTGAAACGGAGGCAAAAGAGTAGTTCCTGCTTGTCATTAACTGACCAATCGAACAGCGTGAGTCGATCCGGCTCACGCTGTTTTTCTGCGCATGCGGCACAAGTGGCATGACTGGGGCGCGCAGCAACACCGGTATCGGAACCGGCCGCTGTCAGGGAAATCAACTCTTCCCACGATACAGTTCTTGGGCGCAACCCTTGCAACAATCGGGCTCCGCGAGATCGCTACGTTCGGAATGCGAGGCATATCTCGCGCACCTTGTCGGCTTCGCCAGAACTTGAAGAGCGACGGGCTTGGTTGTCGATAGTTGCTCTTGTTCACGCTGCAGCTCCTGATGTGAACGAACTCCCGCACTGCACGACCTGGCGTCGAATATCCTGATCGCCTCACCTCCGGCTCCCTTGATCATCATGCCTGAAGAACACCCCGACATTGCTACCGAAAAACGTCCGCCCAAACGGCGTTCCGCTCCTGCCCGCCGCAGCTCCGATTCGGTACAAACGCCACTCGAGACCTACCTCCGAGAGATCAACGAGACGGCTTTGTTAAGCGCGGACGAAGAACGTGAACTCGCTCGCGCCATCGGCGAGGGTGACGTGCGGGCACGAGACCGGATGGTGCGCGCAAACCTCCGACTCGTGGTGAATATCGCCCGCGGATACACTGGCAAAGGCCTGAGTCTTCCAGACCTGATCGAAGAAGGCAACCTCGGGTTGTTGCGCGCCGTGGAAGGTTTTGACCCTGGCGTCGGGACTCGCTTTAGCACTTATGCCAGCTACTGGATCAAGCAATCCATCAAGCGGGCGCTGATTAACTCGGCCAAGACGATCCGCATCCCCGCGTATATGGTCGAACTGCTCTCGAAGTGGCGACGCGCGAACGCTCGACTGACCGAAGAACTGGGCCGCACACCGACTCCCGAAGAGATTGGGCGTGTGTTGGGCTTGCCTCGCAAGAAGCTGCCGATCATCAAGAAGGCCATCCGTATCTACAACTCGACCCCACAAACTGACCAAGCCGAAGCGGGCTGGTCGTTGGGCGAGATGGTGATGGACGAGCGGATGAAGAGCCCCGACGAAGAACTCGTCGAGTCGGACGTCTTGATGCATGTCATGGAGATGCTTGACGAGATGGAACCGCGAGAGGCTACGGTCCTGCGGATGCGGTTTGGGTTGGATGACATGGAGCCTCATACATTGAAAGAGATCGGCGAGGAACTCGGGCTGACGCGTGAGCGGGTTCGTCAGATCGAAACCGAGGCGCTTGGCAAGCTAGGCGATGGCCTGAAGGATCCGCATGAGCGTGAACGCGACGCGTTCTAAGGCGTCGCGCTCTTGAGAAGCGCGAAGAGAACCGACGAGTCAAAAACTCATCCGCCGGAAAAGCTCTTTGACAATTTGGAGTTAGATTACTTGCTCACGGAGATTCTCGGTCGATTGGCGGCAGGAGCCTGTCACTTGATTCGCTTCTGTGCTGTCTGATCGTGATTTGAGATGCCGTCCACGACTGGTGCGCAGACGGTCAGAGCGTTGCGTATGCGGGTGATGTATTGCGACTGGCCGGTTGGACCAACTCTAGCAGCGTTGCGGTAATAGTATCGCAGCATGCCACCAAGGCGTTCGCGGCACTCGATCTCGCCGTCGATTCGACCGACGTTATTTTCGGGCTCGATCAATCGATTACCCAAGGACTGGTGATTGCGTTCCCTATGGTAGTGATCGAGATAGGCGCACACAGCCCGACGGAGTGACTGCTCACCGAAGAAAACCATTCGGGAAAGACACTCCGATTTGATGCTCAAGTGAAACCGCTCCAGATGAGCGTTCAAATTCGGCGATTTTGCCGGAAGCCTCACGGGCTCCACGCCAACCTCTTCCAGCACCGTGCGGAACGCGGTGCTAAAACTAGCGTCGCGATCCATCAAGATATATCTCTTATCTTGCAGGAAGCCGTCGAATGGATCGGTTGAGTTTCTCTCAGATTGCTTCGGCAGTTTCCAACAACGGCGTCATCCGCTTTTCAAAGGTCGAGCCCGCGATGATAACGCCCAGCGAGTTCATGACCGTGAAGTCGCTAGAAGCGATTTGGCCTGGCTGATGCACCTGGGGGAAGGTGACTGTCTTGGCGGGTCCGTGCGTGCTTCGCCACAGCCGGACTCGTCGCTCGAAGGTGCGCCGGGTCGAATCAGGAAACTGACCCGGATAGCGCTCTTGGAGCCAATCCAGCAGCGTCTTGGCCTGAAGTCGCGGTTCGGCTTCCAGCCGCTCTTGCACCTCCGGCCAGACTTCGCCGAAGGGATCCACGCGAGTCCGATAATCGCGTACGATCTTTCGCTGCGAGGGCAGTTTCTCGTGATCGCGATAGTTTCGAGCCGTCTTTTCATCCATGCCAGTCATCCTAGCCGAGGCCGCCAGCGATCGCCCCTTGGCGAGCAACCGACGCAGCTTCCGTGCCTGTCCATCCGTGATCATCGCAAACTCCTATTAGTAAGGGAGTTGCGATGATGCCCGAAAACCCAGGAATTCTAATTGTCGCCCGCGACCGCCCTCACGCGCCCACAACGTCTCAATCCGGGAGTTCTAATCGCCGCCAGCCGGGAAAACTAATTGTCGCTATACACTCGGAGTTCTGACTGACTGATCGTGCTGCGAGGCACACAGACAACATCGTTTGACCCGGAGGGTATCGGTGGCGTGTCGTATCACTTGCTGTGATGTTGCCGTTGCTGAGTCAGCCCGTCGAAAAAGCGTGATGCTCTGTCAGCGGTTCGAACGCCGGATGAGACAGTGTGGAGCCTTCGAGCTTCGGATATCTACCAGGGTGGCGAGACCGAACCGTTTGTAGCTGACCGAGCCGTGCCCACAGCCTTCGCGTCACTAGACACCAAGTTCCCAAAAAACTACTCTCACGTAGTAGCGCTGAACGTACACGCTCATCTCAGCCTTCCCTATTACTTCTATTGCGAAACGGAGCCAAAACCGGGTGAAGAAACTCGGAGGACTGGAGTGAAAGAGTCGGCCAATCGCCTCAAGATATTGTGCCGTTGCAACTTACCGCATCAAGAAATGTCGAGTTTTTTCGCCGCAGCTGCCAACGGCCGCCCGAGTGAGAACTTGCCACGCGGCCATTAACTCAAGATGGCTCAACGACCCGGATCTCCGAGTCGTCCAGAATCGCGGTCGCCGGTGTGCCGCGTCCGGCCTGGAGTTGCTCGTAGTTCTTTTCGGCAACGATCGCGGCGGCTTCGATGACTTGGACGACATCTCGTTGGCTGGCGGCGGTCGGGTAAGTCGCGTCGAGATCAGCAATCGATTCACGAAGTAACCGACGTCGAATGACCGCGAGCAGCCCGGAGGCGATGGAGGCTTTGCCGTAGCCGAACAGCTCAAGATGACCACCGTGGTGGTGGATGCGACCACCGAAAGATGGGTTTCGCGTTCGTGAGCCATCACCGATGATCGCTTCGCGATAGCCGCGATCTTGCTGATCGACGATGCCGCGACCGTAGATGCCGTACAACTCGATCTCTTGATTGACGGCCCCTTCGAATTCGGCCGGGTTGATCCAATTATTGTTGTAATCGCCTCGCATGCCGTCGTCGTAGGTAACCGCGACATCAACGCTATCCCAGGTGTTGATCGCGTGCTGTCGCTTGAAAGAAGAAGCTTCAACCCCGCGACGGCGGGCCACTTCGACATGATGCTCATCCCAATGGAGCAGTAGATTCTTCTGCCCCGACGCGAAGACCGCGCGCGGCTTGACTTGAAGGTAGTGATGTACCACGTCCAGCCAATGGCATCCTACGTACGTGAACGGATTGCTCTGCTCGGCCCAGGCAAAGATCTCGGTGCTCACTTCCAGCGGCTCTTCGAGGACGGCTCGAACGCGGTTGATCGCGCCGTACTTCTGACGTGCGTTTAACATCATCTCACGGACGAAGGGATCGAAGCGTTTGTGCATATCGACGGCCACAATGCGGTCCGCTTCCTTCGCTTTCGCGACGATCTGGTCGGCCTCGGCCGTGGTCAGACACAGAGGCTTCTCGGTAATCACATCGCAGCCAGCGTCGAGTGCATCGAGAATCGGTTGCGTATGAACGTGATCCGGCGTGGCGACGAAGAGGACATCGGGGCGATGCGACGCCAGAATATCCTTCCATACTTCTTCGCCGTAGCAAGCCGCGATCTGGCAATCTGAAAAGTCTTTGGCGAACCAATCGGCAATTCGTCCGGCGGTTCCGCTGGTCTCGCTGCGAGTGCCGATGGCAGAAACATGGATCTTCACGTCGGCGACTGCCGACGCAAGGTGACTCATGCCGATGCTGTTGAGAGCCCCGGCGACACCGCCTCGCATCAGATCCTTGAAAGTCTGGCCAATGATATCGTCAAAAAACATCCCACCGCCGATGATGGCGACGTTGAGAGAACGGTTGTTTTCGGTCATAACGAGTTAGCTCTGTTGTGCTGGTGGCGTGACGTGTCGCGTTCGGCGGCTTCACGTGAAGCTGGCTCGTCCATGATAGCGAATCCTGCAGCGTGTTGGACCCGCTTGCCGTTTGAGCGTTGTTTGCGTAGGGCGGCAGGGCCGCAGCCAATGCGAGCTACCGCTCGGTTTGTGACAACCCGCTCCCGTTGGTCGCTGGAATCGCTTGCAATAACAACAGATTCGTCGATAACTGATGTCGGCACCTCGGGTAAACTGAGGCGAAGGGGTTCGCACACCGATCGCTTTGCACAAGAGCTTGCCCGATGCTTCCGTCCGACGCTGACCACAATCTGCTGTTTGGCATCCTGGCGATGCAGATGGACTTCATCAGCCGCGACACGTTAACAGTCGCGACGAGTATGTGGGTCAAGGACAAGTCGCGGCCGCTGTCGCAGATTCTGCTCGAGAGTAAGATGCTGGACGAGGACGGTCACCGCCTGCTCGTTACGTTGGTCGAGAAGCATCTTCAGCAGCACGACAACGACGTGGCAAAGAGTCTGGAGTCTGTTCGCTCGCTGGCCGCATCGATCTGGGAAGACATCACACGGGTCGGCGACGATGACATCCACAGCACGCTGTTTCGCATCGCCGAAGCCCAAACGGTGGAGGCCCCCACCGCGCGTAGCGACACGGCCGACCCGAATCACACGCTTGTCTCAACACCAAGTTCGTTGGAGTTCGAGACTGGCGATCCGACCTCGGGCGAGCGGTTTCAGATTCTGCGGTCGCACGCGAAGGGCGGGTTAGGGCAAGTCTCAGTCGCCGTTGACCGGGAGCTGAATCGCGAGGTGGCGTTGAAGGAGATTCAACCACAACACGCCGACAGCAGCGACAATCGCCTGCGATTCCTGCAAGAGGCTGAGATCACAGGGCAGTTAGAGCATCCTGGTATCGTGCCGGTATACGGGCTTGGCCAATATGCCACGGGCCGACCGTTCTACGCGATGCGTTTTATTCGCGGCAACAGCCTGAGCCAGGCGATCAACGAGTTTCACGCGAGTGCTACAAGTACTGACGCACAAGCCGAACGGGCCGTTGAGTTCCGCAAGTTGCTTGGCCACTTTATCGACGTTTGCAATGCGATCGAATACGCACATAGCCGTGGCATCTTGCATCGCGACCTAAAGCCAGACAACGTCATGCTCGGAACGTACGGCGAGACGCTAGTCGTTGATTGGGGGTTAGCAAAGGCGATCGGCGATGACGGCTTGGAAAGCCATTCGGTCGAGCCGATCCTGCGTCTGACCGTTGACAGCGCTTCGGCGCCAACGCAAGTCGGTTCGGTCATCGGCACGCCAGCCTACATGAGCCCGGAGCAAGCCGCCGGACGTTTGGCGGATCTCGGACCGGCTAGCGACGTATATAGCCTAGGCGCGACACTGTACTGCTTGCTGACTGGTCAAGCGCCGATTACCGACACGACCTTGGCGATCGCCCTGATCAAAATCGAGCAAAGCGGCTTCCCACGTCCACGCGAGCTGCAACCAGCAATTCCGGTTGCGTTGGAAGCAGTCTGCTTGAAGGCGCTCAGCCGTCAACAAAGCGACCGATATCAGTCAGCCCGCGAACTCGCCGATGACGTCCAACGATATCTCGCAGACGAAGCCGTCGCTGCGCACGTCGAACCACGCAGTGCACAAGCGAAACGTTGGATGCGCAAGCATCCTCGCGCGATGACGGCGGCGGCAGTTTCCGTTCTATTAGGACTGACTAGCCTCGCGACGGTTTCCGGGATCGTGTCGTACAAGAACCGGCAACTGGCCGACGCGAATGACGACCTGCTTCAAGCCAACACTGCCGAGCGCGTTGCCACGTCGGAGGCGCAAGGCACGGCCAAGCAACTCGAAGAAAGGAACATCGAGCTTCAAAGTGCAAACGAAGCGGAACGTAAGGCCAAGTCCGAAGCCGAGACAACGGCTGACAAACTGGCCGCGACCAACCGCGACCTCCAACTCGCCAACGAGGCCGAACGCGCGGCCACTCGCAATGCGGATGCCAAGCGAAAAGAGGCAGAACTGGCACGCCAGCGAGCACAGGAAGCTCGCGATGAGGCGAAGGCTGTCGCGGATTATCTCGTCAATGCCTTCCGCAGTGCCGATCCCACGCGCGACGGCCGTGAGATCACGGTCGCCGAAGTCCTTGACAGAGCCGCCGCCGAACTCGATGAACAACTCCAAGACGACCCACTGGTAGTCGCTGCGCTGTCGGATGCGATCGGACGGACGTATCGCGGTTTGGGCTTATACCCTCAAGCGATATCTGTTCTGAAACGTTCGCAACAGACTCGCGAGGAACTACTCGGAGCGACCCATGAAGACACACTTCAATCGAGCAGCAATCTGGCAGCAGCTCATCTTTCCGCCGGTGATTTGCAAAAGGCTCTTCCGATATTCGAGGGAGCTTGGACTGCGTGGAAAGCAAAGCTAGGGCTTGATTCGTCTGAAGCTCTCGCCGCGATGAACGATTTGGCGACTGCCTATCGATTGGCAGGAGACACGGTGAAATCGCTGTCGCTGTCGAAAGAAGCTCTCGACTTGACGACGACGAAGCTCGGTACGGAACATCTCGACACGCTAACAGCGATGAATAATCTGGCGTCCGCTTACCGCGCGTCCCGTGAGTTGACAGAAGCGATTCCACTGTTTGAGGAGACGCTTCGGCTGTCGGAAGCGACATTGGGGACCGACCATCCCAACACCGCCCAAGCAATCAACAATCTCGCTGCGGCATATCTAGACACCGAGCAAACCGATAAGGCGATTCCGCTGTTTGAGCGATCGGTCGATCTCGATCTGAAAAGGTTTGGCCCGGACCATCCGAACACGCTTAAGTCGATGAATAACCTGGCGACGAGCTATTTTGTCGCTGGCCAACATGTGAAAGCGTTGCCGCTGTTGGAAGAAGGCGTCGCGTCTGCGCGAGCAAAACTGGGTGACGACCACCCAGATGCACTGAAGGCGATGAATAATCTCGCGGCCAGTTACTTTCTGGTGGGGCAAACGGCAAAGGCGTTCCCGTTACTTGAAGAAGGATTCACGTTCACACAAGCCAAGCTGGGGCCGGAGCATCCTGATACGCAGAAGGCGTTAATGAATGTTGTTAACGCCTACCGTGAGAACGACGAGCTGGAGAAGGCTCTGCCACATTTGGAAAGCACGCTGAAACTGCTCATCGCGAAATTCGGCATCGACCATCCGACAACACGAACCTCGATGAGAAGCCTCGCGAGCAACTACTTGGCGGCGAGTCAGCCAGTCAAAGCCACTGCGATCTTCGAACGTTTTCTCGCAGTCCAGCGTCAAGACGATCCGCAGCTCGCGGCAACCCTCGCGGCTTTCACGCACGAACTGCTTGACCACAAGCAATACGAGGCAGCCGAGAAGTATGGACGGCAATGTTTGGAGATTTGTAACACCATTCTCCCTAACCATTGGCTGCGGCCTGCCTCGCAAAGCCTGCTCGGCGGCGCACTCGCAGGGCAAGACAAGTCATCCGAAGCGGAGAGGTTTCTGCTCGCGGGTTACGAGGGGCTGAACAAGCGACGCGACGCAGGTTCAGCCAACAATCTATTTGAAGCAACTCAGCGCATTGTCACGTTCTACGAGAGCCAAAGCCGAGATGACGAAGCCGCAAAGTGGCGTCTTGAGTTGGACAAACTGCCGATGCCGAAAGTACGTTAAACGCCGCGGCACCACGCCCGGCCACTGGTAAAACACTGAAGGGGAAAGATTGGGAAACTGCTTCAATGCCGACCGATTCGACGACTCGGCTTTTAGGACGATTCTGAATCTGGCTCCGGAGCAAGAGCTCAAGGATTGGTACGCATTGCTCGGAGTACAGCAGTTCGAATCAGATGTCGCCGCGATTGATGCAGCCATCTTGCAGCGGTTCGCGCTGGTGCAACGATATCAGGTCGGATCCTATGAGGAGCAGGCCCTTGCCTTGCTCGACGAGTTGGGGCGCGACTATTCCTGTTTGTCGGACGACCAGGAGAGGAGTGCATACGAGCAGTCGCTTCGCGGCATGCCCGCTGAATCCATCGACGTACTCGCTGAAAGAGACAACACATTTGGGCAGGACGCTGAGCTCGAACCTCTAACCGATGCGGATCTCGTGCCGCCAGAGTGGCGAAAAAAAGAGGAAACTCCTTCGACTGATCCCCGCAATGCGGAAAGCCGACTTCGGCGAAGGCAGCGGTTTGCTACCAATGCGGATATAAGAAACCCGCCAGCAAGACGAAAGAGCCTGCGCCCCCTCAAACAAGCGACACTCCGGCAGGCACAGCTTCCTTGCGCGATCTCGCCCGGAGTGGCCTTACCGCGGAACAACTGCTAAGCCGACTGCAGGAGCAGCGACTCCTGGGAAAGGCCGCGAAGCGCGCGGTTGGCTTGTGGAGAGCGCCGGTTCGCTCGTGGGGAGGGGCCGCTAGAGGCCGCTCTTCGGACTCTTTTTGTCACTGCGCGCAGTGCGGCAGGGCTCTCATGTTTGCCACCGATGCCATGGCATTCTCGATCAAGAAACGCGTACCACAATGGAGTTTCTGATAATGTATGCGAAGAAACTTGAGTCGTTAGGCCGCGCTGAATTCGAGTGGCCATTGAGCGATGAGGATCGCCGCACGCTTCGGCAGCAGATGCCCGTGACTCAGTCGAACAAGGTGTTGCTCTATTGTCGGGCCTGTGCACTAAAGTTAATCCGATCGGAGAAGATCGAAGTATGATATTTCGCCGCAGCATCGATTCGGCGACGCAGAAGAAGCGATGAACAAGGCCTTCGTGCGTGAACCCGAATTCGATGGTCGAGCGTACTGCCCGCAATGCGGTTCACTTGGTTCTCAAGTAACCTCAACGCCGTTGGATCGCCACATACGCGAAGAGTTTCGGCAGCGGATGGGCGATTCGGCCTGGTTCTGCAGCTACGCGCAGTGCGCGGTGGCGTACTTCGACTTATTTGCGAGCGTCGTGACGGCTGACGAGTTGCGACAACCGGTCTATCCGAAGGATCCCGATGCTCCGATCTGTGCCTGCTTCGGTTTTCGTGTAGGGAGTATCGAAGCCGACGTCCAAGACGGCACACCGACCCGGATTCGCGAGTTGCTTGAGAAGTCAAAGTCACCCGATGCACGCTGCGGAGAACTCGCGGCCGACGGCCAATGCTGTATGCGCGAGGTGCAGCGCCTCTACATGCGACGGGTCGCGAAACCAATCGAGTGATTGCATCGCAGTCAGCAGGCAACTCTCGGTCTACGGTTTTACCCGTTGACATCTACGGCTTAAACCGTAGAATGCAATTCGATCACTGACGTCTAGCGAACAGGCTTGCTGATGCCACGCCCGAAAGAAGAATACCCAACGCCCGGCGAACTGGAGGTACTGAAGATCCTCTGGGACCAGGGTCCGTCTACGGTGCGTCGAGTGATGGAGGTTCTGAATCGCCGCCGTGAGCGAGCTTATACGTCCGTGATGAGCCTACTGAACGTGATGACGGATAAGAAGCTTCTCAAACGCAAGCCGCATGGTCGGGCGTTCCTGTACGAGGCGAGAGTCGTGCGCGAACGGACACTTGGCCGGATGGTCAAAGATCTGCTGAGGCGGGCATTTGAAGGTTCGGCGACCGATTTGGTCGCGCATGTCCTCGACGAATCGAATCCATCCGAAGAAGAGCTAACAGCGATTCGCAAAACGATCGAACAGTATCAACCAAGGGGAGATATCGAGTGATCGATCTTGAAGCCCTCTCCTTACCGCACGGTCAGCGGTTGACTCTTACCTTGGCCCACTTCGTCTGGCAAGGCTTCACGGTGATGCTCATCTGCCGCATTGTGCTGAAGATAGCAAGCCGCGGCAGTTCTCAGATCCGTTATGTGGTTTCGCTTGTCGGGCTGGTTGTAATGGCGATTTGTCCTCTGGCCACATACGACTTCCTGCAGGCCCGGTCGCCGGCAGCGTACGACGCCACGCTGGACAACCACTTGGAAAACGCTGTCCATGAGGATCACGAGAACCACAACGCAGGTGTCTATTTGCGAGCGCAGCCTCATCTGTTGGCAGCCTGGCTTGGCGGAGTCATCCTCCTTTCCTTGAAGCTTGCGTTCGGCGGTCTGTCGCTACTGTATCTAAGGAACGGTCGCCAGGCTGTGCCATCGCATTTGGCTCACCGCTTCGGCCGGCTGGCTCGGCGTTTCGGATTGAATGCGAGGCGAACGGTCTTCGTGTCACGCAAGGTCCACGAGGCCCTTGTGATCGGCTTTTTACGGCCCGCGATTCTGTTGCCGGTCACGTGGGTCAGCGAGTTACCAGCCGAAACACTCGAGGCGATCATCGCTCACGAGTTGGCACATATTCGCCGCTGGGATTTGTGGGTGAATCTTGGCCAGCGGGCGATTGAAACACTGCTGTTCTACCATCCTGCGGTCTGGTGGATCTCCCGCCAGGTTCGCATCGAGCGTGAGATGTGTTGCGACGAATTGGCGGTCGCCGCGACTGGAGACCGAATTGTTTACGCCAACGCTTTGGAACAGGCAGCCCGTCAGCGAATCGCCAGCCGGCAACCCGCTCTGGCCGCCGCACTTCGAGGAGAAAGTCAAATGGCTCTGTTACGACGCATCCGCAATGTACTAGAAGTCCAGCCACACGACCGACAAGCATCGTGGCTTCCGTTCCTGCTGCTTCTTGCCTTGGGAGCAACCGTGTTTGCCGTGGTCGCAACCGGAGGCTTCATCGGCGAGCCAACTGCCGTCTTCGCGGATGACGATGACGACGGCGAAGAACGAGAAACCCGCGATGAAGATCGAGAGCGGGACGAGGACCGTCGCGAACGCGATGAAGACCGGGAACGCGACGTTAATCGCCAACGTGCCGCCGCACGCGAGCGAGGCGAAGCTCGGGAACGCGGCAAGCGTGAGGAGAGTCGTCGCGAACGAGATGGAGATCGAGAGCGCGATGAGAGCCGTCGGGAACGCGATGAAGAGGCCCGAGAGCGTCGCGAAGGTGACCGCGGAGCTGCGTCGCGCGGCGGAAGCCAAGAGGTGATCTTACGTCTGCTGATGGAACTGCGTCATGAAGTTGCGACTTTGCGTCACGAAGTTCGAGAGTTGCGTGAGCATGCGGCACGTCAGCAGGACGGAGCGGCGCGAGAGCGAGAGATGAGAGCCCACGCCGAGGAGCAACAGTTGCGTGAGCATGCGGCACGTCAGCAGGATGGAGCGGCGCGAGAGCGAGAGATGAGAGCCCACGCCGAGGAGCAACGCCGCCGAGCACAATCTCGGAGTCGCCAAGAATTAGAACGCGCCGAGAAGGAGGCCGGGGAGCGTGGCGAACTCGAAAGAAAACGCGCTGCAGATGAGCGGCTAAACGTGATCAGGCGTGCGTTTGAAGAACGACGCCAACGTGCTGAAGACGAACGGCGGGGCAAAGATGACGACGAATAGGTTCTGTCTTGGATAGAATCAGTTGACAGAACCCACTGCGAAGCACAGCTTTGCAGTGGGTTGCTTCGTTCCAAGAGAGGGTAGCTCACAAACAGTCGGCGAGTTAAGATGGCGGGTTTGGCCGCAGGGGAAGGGAGCCAAGCTTGTCCGAGCCGTCCATTCGAGTCCGAGGCGTCAACGTCCACAATCTCCGATCGGTGGACCTCGATATTCCTCGCGGCAAGCTGGTCGCCTTCTGTGGCGTGAGTGGCAGTGGCAAGACAAGTCTCGCTCTGGATACACTTTACGCCGAGGGGCAACGCCGTTATATCGAGAGCTTCTCGGCTTATACGCGACAGTTTCTGGACCGACTCGACAAGCCAGACGCGGAATTGATCGATGGCATTCCGCCGGCAATCGCGATTACTCACAAAGACCATGCCCGATCCAGCCGGGCCACGATCGGTGCCGCCACGGAGATCGATAATTACCTGCGTTTGCTGTTCGCTCGAATTGGCCGAGTGATCTGTCATGGCTGCGGCCAGGAAGTACGGCAGGATTCACCCAGCACCGCCTCACAGCAATTGCTCCAGCTCGAGCAGGGCCGACGGTTCATGATCGCCTTTTCGCGCGAAGTGGAATCGGCTGAGTCGGCAGCCGACATTGCAGGTGAACTTCGCGAGCAGGGCTTCGTGCGTGTGATTGCCAATGGCCGAACGTGGAATCTCTCGTCGGAGACCGGTATCGAGTCCGCGGCGTTTCCCAATCATTGGCTGGTCGTGATAGATCGCCTGACCTCTGGCGACTCGACAGCCGGACGAATCGGCGACTCCCTGGAGACGGCTTTCGCGCATGGCGACGGTTGCTGTTGCGCACTTGTGGAAGCCGGTGAGGCGACCGAAATCGATGGACGACGTTGGCAGCAAACAGGATTCAGCGCGTCACTTTCGTGCGCAAGCTGCGGTATCGACTATCCTGATCTTGACCCTCGACTGTATAGCTTCAACAGTCCTCTTGGTGCGTGTCCTGAATGCGAGGGCTTCGGCAATGTTGTCGATATCGACATGGATCTGGTTGTCCCCGACGCCAACAAGTCGATCGAAGAGGGAGCGGTCGCGCCGTGGAACACACCAGCCTATTCGCATGAGCTGGATGAGCTGCTCGCACTCGCGCCGGACTATGATTTGCCAGTGGACGTTCCGTTCCGTGAATTGCAAGAGAGACACCTCGAGCTGATCCGCGAAGGTGTACCGGAGCGCGAGTTCGGTGGCTTGCAAGGATTTTTTCAGTGGCTGGAGAAACGTAAGTACAAGATGCACCTGCGCGTGTTCCTCAGTCGTTGGCGAACTTATCGGTCTTGCCCCTCGTGCAACGGCGCTCGTCTTCGTCCAGAAGCGTTGGCAACGAAAGTCGGTGGCCGCAGCATTGCCGACATTCTGTCCTCGAAGATCCAAGATTCGCTCAGGTTCTTCACGCAGTTGCGACTTGCAGACTGGGAGCAGAACGTGGGGCGCATGATGTTGGACCAGGCAACGGCTCGACTTGGGTATCTTGCGGACGTCGGCCTTGGCTACCTGACACTTGACCGGACGCTGCGAACCTTAAGCAACGGCGAAGCACAACGCGTGACGCTGACTTCGGCACTTGGAGCCAGTCTGGTGAACATGCTGTACGTGCTGGACGAGCCTTCGATCGGCCTTCATCCTCGCGACATCGACCGCTTGATCGACGCAGTCGCTTCGCTGCGTGATCGCAATAACACCATCGTCGTCGTTGAACATGAAGAGGCGATGTTACGGGCGGCCGATCACATCGTTGAAATCGGGCCGGGGGCCGGCGAACGTGGTGGGAAGGTTGTCTTCGAAGGGACGATGCAAGAGATGGCAGCGTGTTCGGATAGCCCGACAGGTGATTACTTGTCGGGGCGGCGAGGCGTGGCGATTCCGGAACGCAGAAGGCAGCCGAGTCATGGCTGGGTGCGGTTGGTGGGGGCTCGCGGCAACAACTTGAAGAATCTGTCGGTCGAGTTCCCGCTCGGCGTGCTGTGTCTGGTCACCGGCGTCAGCGGTGCTGGCAAGAGTACGCTCGTGCAAGACACGTTGTATGGCGCGGTGTGCCGGCGTAAGCGCAAGACTGCTCCGAAGCCTCTCGCCTACGACGACGTCTACGGCGATGGTCAGATCGACGATGTGATCCTGATCGATCAGAGCCCGATTGGCCGTTCGCCGAGATCGAATCCGGTAACGTATGTGAAGGCGTTCGACGAGATCCGAGCCGTGTTTGCCGACACGATCGAAGCTCGAACGCACAATTACTCCGCGAGCCATTTCAGCTTCAATGTGGATGGCGGGCGTTGTATCGGCTGTAAGGGCGATGGCTTCGTCGAGATCGACATGCAGTTTCTGGCCGACGTCTATATGAGGTGCGATCAATGCGGTGGCACACGATATCGAGGCGAGATCTTGGATGTTCTTTATCGCGGCAGGAACATTGCGGACGTGCTGGAGATGACCGTGCGCGAAGCGTTCTCGTTCTTCCGCGGTCAGACCAAGGTGCAAGGGAAGTTGAAGCGACTGATCGATGTTGGTTTGGATTATCTGCGGCTTGGCCAACCCGCCAATACACTTTCCGCGGGCGAAGCCCAACGCTTGAAGCTGGCTTCCTACATCTCGACCGCCAAACGAAACCGTACACTGTTCATCATGGACGAGCCGACCACCGGCCTGCACTATTCAGACATTGTCCAACTGTTGGATTGTTTCGATGCCTTGTTGAGCGTTGGCCATTCGCTGATCGTTGTCGAACACAATCTACAGATGATGAAGTCGGCAGACTATATCATTGACGTTGGCCCGGACGCTGCCGACGATGGCGGCGAGATCGTCGTTCAGGGAACGCCCGAGAAGGTCGCTCGTTGCGGCGAGTCCGTCACGGGTGGGTTCCTTGCTGAGGCGTTGGGCGAGTCGTTTCGCGAACAATCGGCGTGATTGACGATGCCTCTTGCTGACGATATCGACATCTTCTGTGGCCATGTCACGCAGCACTCCGCGCGGGTGTATGCTCGTCTTAACGATCGACCGGGCGGTGGTGAATGGTCGATCAGCGGTCACGTTCGTGGCCCGTTCTGTATGGGCGTCCGCACCTTGCCGCTGACGGCGAGTCTTCAGGATATGGGCGAGGGTGAAACGCTCTTGGCGAGTTGTGCGATTCCCGATCCATCTGCGTGGACGCCCTTATCCCCGTCGCACTACGTCGTCAGGGTCGATCTTCGTCGCAACGGCGAGTTGCAAGAGAGTATCGAGAGGCAGTTGGGAATCCGAACCCTTGGCGCGCGCGGCCGAGATCTTCGCTGGCAGGCAAAACGCTGGGTCTTGCGAGGCATTTGTGTTGCGGAAGAAGCCATCGGCGACCTCGAACAGTGGCGCCAGCACAACGCCATTCCCGTGGTCTCGAGCCCCACGGAAGTCCTGCTCGAACAGGCCAGCGATCAAGGCCCGTTGCTGGCTGTCGAACTTGGGATTGACGCGAACGCCGCCGAGTTGCGTCGCCTCTCGGAGTTTCCGGCCGTCGGCATGGCCATCTTACACACGAGTTGCGACAACGCCAGCAATTTGAACTCGCTCGCGCCAAACATTCTCTTCGCACAGGCTACTCAAGTCGGAGACGCAGCACCTGCAGAATGGGCTGACTTCTTGCTCTGCGATGCTAAGAGTCCCGACCAGTTGCGTGAACAAGTTGCCACGAGCTCTCTACCGATCGTTGCGGTACGTCGCGTAGCGAAACACGGTTCGTTTCTCGACAACCGCGCCGAGTGCGATCGCCTGCAGCGCGATCTAGCAGCAATCGGTGACTTCGCTGGGTATGTTGTCTAGCCTCGCCGTGCATTGTGACCAAGTCGAGCGCGGCGGCCGTCGGACTAACTCGAAGGTTCGCCGGGCAAGTCGTCAATGAACCGCGCAAGCTCGGCATAGTACTGCGGCGATGGCCAGTCGTTGTGACCGAGCCGTGGCATCTCGATGAGCTGCTTGTTGGTGCTGGCCGCTGCGTCGTACAACTTCCTGCCAAGCGCGATCGGGATGATCTCATCGTTCATCCCGTGGCTCTGAAGCAGAGGGCCGGTATAGTTCCTGATCTTCTCGGCCGAATTCAGTCGAGTCCGCATCAGCAGGCGAACCGGTGCCCACCAGTAGACTTGCGCGGCCACGTCTGGCATGCTTGGAAAAGTGCTTTCCAGGACTAGTCCGCGAGGCCCGGTTGTGGTGGCCAAGTCGATCGCTACGGCGCCGCCCAACGATCGTCCCATGAGCACTATGTTCGCGGGTTGAACGCCCGTTCTGTCGGCAAGCCAGGCGTGCGCGGCTCGGCCGTCGGCCAAAACGCCCTCTTCCGAGGGCGCGCCCTCGCTACGCCCATAGCCGCGATAGTCATAAGCAAAAACGGAGACATTCAGATCGTCTCGAAGCTGTTCCAGCAGTGGAGCTAGGTAGGCAACGTGCTCACCATTGCCGTGGTTATACAAGACATATGCCTTGGGGGCGGGATGGTCTAGATACCACCCGTGAAGCTGCGTCCCATCCGCAGCCACAAAGTACACGTCCTCGAACTGCAATCCCGCGGGTTCCCAGTCCCCTGCCGGATAGCGGGGAGCCGGGAAAATCAGCTTGTGTTCGAGCGAGAACATCACGAGCAGAGCCGCCAGATAAGTACTTGCCACCAAGAACAGAAGTCGCTTCAGTCGCACGTAGCCGCGTTGTCGAAAGGTTGGTGAAGGAGCTTCAACTTCCGAACTCACGATCTGCCCTTCCGATCGTACGCAGCGAGGCCGTGTTTGTATCCATCCGATTTCGGAAACACCACAGACCCTACGGCTTTTCGAAGTCTACGACATCCACCTCGCCGTGCGATGATAAACGTCGCGGCACCGCTGCTGATCCCAAAAGATTCACCGTTCGAAAAGTGAGAACATGTTTCGGTTTTGAAGACTTCTGTCGAGGGAGATTTCGCACGAATTAATGAAAGAGCACGAATGAGCGACCCGATTCGTGCTCTTTCATTAATTCGTGCGGCCTCTCTTCATTCGTCTTGCCGATTGGTTGGAGGTTCACTTCACTAAGCTACAGCAGTTCCGAGATCGGAGTGCCGCCGGGGATGAGAGGGGTGGGGCGGCCGTTGTGGTCGGGAACTGCCTCGCGGTAGTCGATGCCGAGGTGACGATAGACGGTGGCAAGCAAGTCGTTCGGGTCAAGCTTACGATCTTTGGGCCGTTCGCCTTTCGACGTCGTCGAGCCGATCACTTGGCCAGTTTGCATACCGCCACCGGATACGAGCACCGACATCGCGCCGGGATAGTGGTCTCGGCCGGGTTGGATGACTTTGGAACTAGTCCCCTTTTGTGGATTGATCCTCGGCGTGCGGCCGAACTCGCCCGAAACGATGACCATCACTTTCTTATCTAGTCCTCGTTCATAGATGTCTTCGATGAGCGTGGCTACCGCGCGATCAAAGATTGGCAGTCGAGCACGAGTGTCGTCGAACAGATGCCCGTTCACCGCATGAATGTCCCAGTTCCCAATCCCGCCGGGAACACTTGGATTCTGCATTTGCATCGTCACGAAGCTGGAGCCTGCTTCGACTAAGCGTCTTGCCAACAACGCTCGCTGTCCCCATCGGTGACGACCGTATCGGTCTCGCAACTTGGGATCTTCCTTGGAGATGTCGAAGGCGTCTCGCGCACAATCGCTGGTTAACAGGTTGACGGCTTGTTGGTTGTACTTGTCGAGTGCTTCCATGACGCCCGACCGATCTACGTCGCTGCGCACGCCGTCGATGGCACCGAGCAATGCGCGCCGATCATCAAGGCGATCCTTCAAGTTGGGGGCCAGCGAAAGGTTGTTCACGGCGAACTTCGGATCGTTCGGGTCACGTGCGACGACGAATGGCAGATAGGCTGGTCCAAGGCTGGCGCTGCCTCCTCCGTAGACGTTGTTCGCGTTGGCGACGTAGCGGGGCATCGCCGGATCGCGGCGACCTTCGAGCATCTTCGAGACGACTGGTCCCAGGCACGGATACTGAGCGAGTGGATCGAGTGGTCGAAGCGGGTTGTAGCCGGACAGGAAACGGCCCGCACCGCCAGCGTGGTTTGCGAACCCGTGCGCGATCGATCGGATCAAGTTGAACTTATCGGCTACTTTGGCGTGCATCGGTAGATACTCGCAGACACTCATGCCTGGAGCCACCGTTTCAATCGGTTGGCACTCGCCTCGATAGTCGCTCGGAGCCTCCGGCTTAAGATCATACGTCTCCATATGGCTCGGACCACCTTGCAACCAAATCAAGATGACCGAAGTGTCGGTCGGCTTGTTTCCGGCTTCCGTGGCCTTTGCCCGAAGACGCAGCAAGTCGCCGAGAGCCAATCCACCCAGCGCCAGAGAGCCGGCTTCGAGAAAGCTGCGTCGGTTGAGGGGACCACGGCAGTGCTTGGCGCGTTGTGTCATGACAAGGCCTCACGTGTGGCAAGTGGCAGGCGGGATGGGCTCGTCGAGCCGCGGGGCTCCACTATTATGCAATCGGTTGACGTGGCGAGTCAACGTTGCCTCGTTTTGTCACGCGGCACGCACTTTCTCAAAGTGTGGTCGAAACTGGCCCGAAGGTCTGCAATCCGACCATGACAGACAGCAAAGCACGCTAACGACCCAAGCCAGCTTAGCTCTTTTTCTCGTCGGGATCGACTTTCGCTTTGCGAGGCGTCAAAACCATTCGCACTTTCGTTCCTCGCGGAGGAATGCGTTCGGTGAATGCCGAGTACAAGAGGCCGTCATTGGCTTGGCTGCTCTCGATCGGCAAGTCGAGCATGGCGGTGGAGAAGTTCGATACGCAAATCAAGTCGCCTGCGTCGGCATGGTAGTACTTCTTGCCTGTTGTTTCGTCCGTCCAAAAGCCGCTGCCGCCGAAGACCCAGTCGTGCTTCATCGGCTGCTTCGTCTCGGCGTCCATGACCCAGTCTTGCGCACGTACCTTGTGCCTGCCCTTCTCGTCTTCCCACAAAATCAGAATGTCGATGATGCTGCCCGAGGCTGCAACATATTCAGGGTTAAATCGAACGGGATGATCCGCCTTGGCTCCAACGGCGAGTAGTCCCGCGTGAATGAGTTGGCCATTGCAGTGGACCGCGATGACCGATTCATGCTCTTTGGTTCCCTTGGGGCAGGCGAACATCTCAAGCGCCCCCTCGCGCATGGCGATCTCGCCATCAACGACAACCAGCTTCCGAGTCGCATCGACCCAGATACTGTGTTCTTTCGAGAGCTTCACCAGACGCGGTGCCGTCTTGGTTGCGGAATCCGCGGACGCTTCGGACTTCTCGTCTTCGGCACGAATAGTTCCCACAAGCATCAACGCCCCGGCCAGTGTGCCGAACAGCGCGAAGGAGATTCCGAGAGAGACTGAAACTGCAGAGGACCTTCGCATTCTCGGACCCTTCAACGAAAGAGGAACTGGTTAGAAAAAAAACGCGTGCTCGGGGCAGGCAACACGGCTGGCAACCGTTAAGATACCGAACTTTTGCCGAACCTGGAATCTCATTACTCATTACTGGATGATTCATTATACGCCACGGAGGCACTTGGACGATGGCAACAGCGGCTGAAGCCAGCAAGCAACGAAGATCCAAGAGAAGCATGAACGGAAGCAACCCGGGGCCAGAACGATGGGAGGAATGGACTGCACATCTTGCGAGTCGCCAGACTCCCCTTGCACCGGCCGAGCTACTGCCTGTCAAACGGGGTGCTGCTCTGGCCTGGGCTTTGCCCGATTCGGTGAAAGCGGCGGGCACGGACGAGCTGATCTCTCGTCTCCACAATCTAAAGCCGCGATCGCGTGCTGCGGCGAATTGGGTCACGACGGAAGTTGAGACCTGGATCGAAGTGTTAGATACACGGCCCGCGGATCCCGCACTGGCTTTGGAGGCGGTGGCCTGGGCACATGCGTTGCCGGTATTGTCGCAAGTGTTACCTGCTGCCCCATGGTGCCAGTTGCTCGAAGACCTTGGCGAGATCGCGTCGGAAGCCGCCAAGGGCGATCTGTCGAGTGACCCGCTGACGCACCAACTCCTAACGGGAGAGCTTCCGCTAACGCTGGCCTACTTGTTTCCGGACCTTGCAAATAGCAAGGCCCTGGCCGCTGAGGCCAGGCAGAGTTTGTCGCAGGAACTCCTTGAACTGCTGGACGGTCAAGGACTGTCACACGCCAGACGTTTCGATCTACTTCGCTCGCTGCTCGCCTGCTGGACGCGTTGCGGTTATCTCGGCAAAACGATGCGACCCTACTGCTTTACTAGCGAAGCCAAGACGCAGTACGAGTGGCTCGTGCTGCAGACGCTCAGGATGAGTCGGCATGACGGCTCGCAGATGCTGTCTCGTGGCGCTGCTGGTGAATGGTCACCGGCTCTGATCGAAGCCGCTTTGACTTTGGGAGGCGATGCCGAGGACCGCGAAATCGCAGCGGCAATCCTGCCGGATCGCAAGTCCGCCGCGCAGTCGAATGCCAAGCTGCCGAGTCCGGCGGTGCACTCCGAATGGGCGACGACTGCGCTCTTGCGTCGTGATTGGACTCGCAGCAGCGATCAACTCGCCGTCACGTATTCCGACAGACAGGTTGTCATTGAGCTTGATACCAGCCAGCAAACGATCTTCTCGGGCCCGTGCAATCCGGAGGTGCAGTTCAATGGAAAGGAACTGGCCGTTCAAGGTGACTGGGAGGAAGTCTGCTGGCAAACGGATAAGGATCTGGACTACCTTGAACTCGAAACAAAGCTGGGCCACGAGTTCAAGGTCCAGCGTCAAATACTGCTCGCGCGGGAAGATCGGTTCATGTTCATCGCGGACGCTGTTTTGGGTGAGCAGTCCGGCGAGATCGACTATCGTCACGTTCTGCCTCTGTGCGACGGAGTTGATTTCCGACCTGAGAGTGAGGCGCACGAGGGAATGCTGATTGGCCGCAAGCGACTGGGAGCAGTCGTGCCGTTGCAACTTCCCGAGTGGCGGACGGAACGAGAAGCGGGTTCGCTTAGCCAGGTCGATAGAGGATTGGAGCTGCGGCAAAGCTTTCACGGTCAGCGACTATTGGCTCCGTTGTTGATCGATCTTGATCCCAAGCGAATCGGCAAGCCGCTTACTTGGCGACGGCTCACTGTCAGCCAGAAGCACGATGCCGTTCGCGCGGATGTTGCGGTCGGCTACCGTATAGAGATTGCCAAGCAACAGTGGTTGATTTACCGGTCTCTGGCTCCAGTAACGAACCGCAGTTTGCTTGGTCAGAATTTTGTCAGTGAATTCGTTGTCGCCCGCTTTACGGAAGCCGGCGAGACGGTAGACCTGATCGAGATCGAGTAGTTGTTAATGGTCATTCGCCACTAGTCATTTGTCACTTACTGCTCGTGCCATCCCGAATCGCTGATAATCTATCTCGCATCCAACAACAGATTGCGGACGCAGCCAGTCGTTCGGGACGTGCCGCATCTGATGTGACACTCGTCGCGGTCACGAAGTACGTCACAGCCGACATGGCGAACGAGTTGGTCGAAGCCGGCTGCTTGGAACTAGGGGAAAGTCGTCCTCAGGAATTGTGGCGCAAGGCGAAGGAGCTGTCGAACCCCGACATCTGTTGGCACTTCATTGGCCACTTGCAGCGCAACAAAGCCAAGCGGTCCTTGCCACACATCTCGCTATTGCACTCGTGCGACAGTAACCGCTTGCTTGCCGAGTTGAATCGGCTTGCCATTGGTTCTGGTGGCAAGATCGACGGTCTGCTTGAAGTTAACATCTCGGGAGACGCATCCAAGCATGGATTTCAGCCAGACGAAATGAACGCCATCGTCGCAGGCCTCCCCGACTTGTCGCACGTGCGAATCCGAGGCCTGATGTCGATGGCGAGTTTGGGCGGCGATCGCGATGCAGCTCGTAAAGACTTCGAGCGATTGCGGCAGTTGCGAGATCAACTCGCCGACCACCTGCCGTCGGGCGTTTCACTCTCAGAGCTTTCGATGGGGATGAGCCGTGACTTCGAGGTCGCAATCGAAGAAGGTACGACCCTTGTACGAGTTGGCTCGGCACTCTTTGAGGGAGTCGATGTGTGATCGCCCTCGAAAAGCATCGCGATGGCGTTGTTCTGCCAGTCCGGGCACAACCGGCAGCACGTAATACGGAGCTAAAAGGGGAACAAGAGGGGGCTTTGAAAGCAGCCGTCACGCAGGTCGCCGAGAAGGGTAAAGCTAATCACGCATTGCTCAAGTTGCTCAGCAAACGGCTGCGCCTGAAGAAGTCGCAACTGCAACTGATCAGTGGCGAGACGTCACGACAGAAGCGATTCCTGATAAGGGACATCTCGATTGATGAACTGCAATCCCGACTTGGGGAAGCGTTGGAAAGCTAGCGCTAGAACTCTGTCTGATGGCTGTAGCAGACATCGCAAGAAGTCTGGCGTGAGCCTCTTGCGACGCCGTTGCGTAACATAGGTATCGAAACAGAATCATTCGCGAATGTTCAGGTGAGCTAAACTGGTAGCCGAAGTCATGCTTGAGAGTGCGGAATGATAAGGATTTCTTTACACTGATCTCCATCATTCTGCCGCTCGGCTCTCGATTGTTACACTCAGGAGTTATGTATGTTCGTCAAGAAGTCAGTACACACGGCTTTTTTTGCGTTTTGTTGTTTTCTGTGCTTGGCGAGTCACAGTCAGGCTCAGACATTCGAAGAATTGAAGCTGAAAAACTGGCACCAATGGCGAGGCCCGGATGCAACCGGTGTCTCGAAAACCGCGAAGCCACCAATCGATTGGAGCGAAGAGAAGCACATCCAATGGAAAGTCACACTCGACGGGAATGGAAGCTCGACGCCGATCATCTGGGGCAACAAAACCTTTCTGCTGACGGCGATCAATACCGGGAAAGTCGATCCGTCACTTCCCAAACCGGAAGACCAGCCGAAGCGAGTCTTTGGTATCACGCATCCAAATACGACCTATCAGTTCGTCGTTCTGTGTCTCGATCGTGGTACCGGGAAGGAGCTCTGGCGTCGGATTGCGACCGAGCGAATTCCGCACGAAGGTCATCACGGCGACAATAACTTTGCTTCCGCTTCACCCACGACAGACGGCGAGAGACTGTACTGCTGGTTCGGCTCCGCCGGCCTTTACTGCTACGACTTGAACGGTGAAAAGCTGTGGGAACGCGACCTCGGCAAAGCTCACATGGGAGCCAGTCTCGGCGAAGGTTGTTCTCCCGTCGTACACGATGGCAAGATCGTCATCACACGCGATCACGCGCGGCAATCTAGTATTGAAGTGCTCGATGCCAAGACGGGCAAGACGCAATGGAAGAAAGGCCGCGACGAACCCAACGCCTGGGCCACGCCTCTCGTCCTGAAACATAGCAGTAAGACGCAGGTCGTTACTGCCGCGTCGAATCTCGTGCGCAGCTATGACTTGAATGACGGCGAAATCCTTTGGCAATGCGGTGGCCTGACGGGGAATGTGACTCCTTGCCCTGTTGTGGATGGCGACACGGTCATTTGCATGAGCGGTTACCAGGGGCACGCCATCCTCGCTCTGCCGCTTTCCGCAAAAGCGGATATCTCCAACTCGGACGACATCCGTTGGACTAAAGGCCGCGGAACTCCCTACGTCCCATCGCCATTGCTGTACGACGGCATGCTCTATTTCAATCAGTCGAATCAGGCGATTCTATCGTGTCTGGATTCAAAGACGGGCGACGCAATCATGGATCGCACGCGGCTGTCCGGCATTTCGAACATGTATGCGTCGCCTATCGGCGCGGACGGGCGAGTGTACATCATCGGGCGAAACGGAACGACGCTCGTGCTGAAGCGATCGAAACAGCTAGAAGTGCTGGCGACGAACAAGCTTGACGACCGGATCGATTCATCACCAGCACTCGCAGGAAACCAATTGTTCCTTCGCGGCAGCAAGTTTCTCTACTGCATCGCAGAGGACGGCCAACGAAGTGACCTCCTCCCCTAAACTTGATCCATGTTAAGTGAGAGAATCCTCTCCGGCCGACGGCCGGGAAAGGATTGTTTAGATGCCTAAGAAAC
>PBSM01000028.1 GCA_002726245.1 Planctomycetaceae bacterium
GCAGCTCAGTTTTCGGGTAGCGAAGCTCGCCAAGAGCTTCGGCTCTTCCCGGTATTGGCCGAAAGTCTTGGCGACTTTCGCTACGGCCTACGCGAAAGCTAAGTCGAGACGAAGTACTAGCACCAAACGGAATTTGACCAAGGGTGCGTTCACATTGAAGTTTTACGCTTTCAAAGTTTATACATATTCACCCGAATTCCATTTGGTGCTAGTGGTCCGTCAACGTTGAGTTTACTGGTAGGACGGGCACTCTTGCCCGTCGCAAACGTCGCCGGTGACGGGCAGGAGTGCCCGTCATACAAGCAACTCCATTGGTTCTACATTGACAGACCACTAGTGTATGCTGACGCTAGCACGGCTGAAATCGAGATTCAGCCATCGGCGCTGCTTTGGTAAGCTTCCCAGCCACATTGGAGAATCGGATGGCTGGGCGTAAGCGAAAACAAGCAGAGTTGGACGAACGTGAGTCACCTGTCGAAGGTGGTATCGCGGGAGTCGTCGGCGCTACCGTTCTGCTGGCGGCGGTGATCGTCGCCGGGTTCTTCAGTTGGAAGCAGTGGGGCTCGGCGGTCATTCAGCGTTCGTCGTACCAACTTCTGGCCGAGAACGTAACGACGCCCGAGGCACCGCCCTGGATCGCTGGTGATGTACGCGGCGAAGTGTTTCGCGATGCCAGCCTGACGGATATGTCGGTGCTTGAGGATGGCTTAACAAAGCGTATCTGCGATGCCTTCGAGATGCATCCTTGGGTCGCGCGAGTCAATCGCGTCAACATGCAACCGCCAGCGCGGATCGTTGTGGATCTAGAATACCGTAAACCGCTCGCGTGGGTTCAGGTACCAGACGGAATGGTCCCGGGACGCCGTGGCGGATGGCTGCCGATTGACAAGGACGCCGTTCTGCTACCCGACGAGGGTTTTCAAGAAGAGCGGCCCGAACTGCTGCTCCTCCAAATCGATCGACTCCTTCCCTGTGGGCCGATTGGAACGGCATGGGGCGATCCGCGCGTCGCGGGAGCTGCCGCGATCGCAACCATTCTGGGAGACCAATGGCACCAGCTCGGTATCGCACGCATCAGCGGAGTTGTTGATTACAGTATTACGTCTTCGTTGCCAACAACACGATATGAGTTGCTGTCGCCCAATGGCAAACGAATCATCTGGGGAGTCGCGCCAAGCAAAGAGCTTCCGAGCGAACCGAACGCCATTCAGAAGCTGCATCTGCTCAGCGAGTTTGTGCGGCGACATGGACCGATCGACAATGGCACGGCGCTAGGACTTGATCTGCGCAACGCAGCATCCGTCTTGGCGCCTCGAACGGCGGCGCAGCCAAACACGCAGTTGCGTTAGCTATCGAATCCGTGCTCGCCAGCCAATTCTTCATCCGCTGCTTCGTTCAGCAAATCCTGCAGCTCGCTGCGAATCACGCTGCAATCGGTGGGCGCTTCAACGCCGATGCGAACGCCGCCGCCAGCAATTCGTACGACGGTCACGGTGATATCGTCACCGATCACAAAGCTCTCGCCAACTTTGCGACTTAGAACAAGCATGAGTGTTCTTGGCGTGTGGGACGACCAGTTACTACCCACTCTGGGCATCATCGAATGGGGCGCGATGATAACAGTGCTCGGAAACACTTGCAAGCATTTGACGTCAGAGGCCCTCTGCCTTCCTTCGGCGGAAAACGGGCCACAACAGTAAAAGTACGGCGACTGCACAGAATAGCAGTGAGAAGGGGCTCGTCACAATCGGCCAATAGCTCCTCCCGGAAGATTGGAGCCCGGCACCCAGGTTCTCCTCGGCAATCGGTGCCAGGATGAAGCCGATCACGAAGGGTGCGAGCGGGATCTTGATCGCTTCCATCCCGAAGCCGATCGCTCCGAAAGCCAACATCACCCAGACGTCGAACATCCGGTTGTTCTGTGCATACGATCCGACGACACAAAACACCATGATGATCGGCACAAGATAGGCTCGCGGGGCCAACATCAAGTACGTGAGATAGCGGATTGCCAGCAACATGAAGACCGCCATCAGGCAGTTCGCCACGAGGGTTGTCGCCATGATGGTATAGACAACGTCCGGACTGTCTTTGAACAGCAAGGGCCCAGGCGTGAGACCGTGTAGCACGAGCGCACCCAGCAGAATTGCATCGATAACACTGCCCGGGATGCCTAACGCGACCAATGGAATCAGCGCTCCACCAACTGTTGCGTTATTGGCAGCTTCCGACGCGATGATGCCTTCCTCGGAGCCGCCACCAAACTCTTCGGGCGTCTTGGATGACGCCTTCGCTGCCGAGTAGGACAACACGGACCCAATGTTGGCACCAACGCCGGGCAAAATGCCAACCCAAGTTCCGATCAGCGACGATCGGATCATGTTGACGGCGTGCTTCAACCAGTCTCCGATCCCAAGCAACAACCCTTGGCTGTCGTACTTGGTCGCCTTGGCATGCTGATCAATCTGCAAGACCTCGCGTACGAGTTGGCTGACTGCGAACAACCCGATCAACACCGGTAACAGATTGAAGCCGCTGTCCAGTTCCGCGAAGCCGAACGTCATACGCGGTTCGCCAGTAGCTGGATGAGTGCCTGGAAGGCTGGCCAACACACCCAACGCGCCAGACAAAGCACCACGGCTGAGCGACTTGCCGGAGATCGATGCGATCAGCATCAAGGCCATGAACGCTAGTGAGAAGAAATCGAAAGGCCCGAGGTGTGTTGACCATTCGGCGATCGGCTTCGACAACAACACCAAAAAGATCCACGAGATGAGCCCGCCCACAAACGAAGCAGCGACGCCGAGGCCGAGTGCTCTCCCAGGCTTACCGCTCGACGCCATCGGATATCCGTCGAGCGTGGTCATAATCGACGCGGGCGTTCCCGGCATGCGAAGCAGCGTCGCCGAAATCAGGCCACCGCTGATGGATCCAACGTACATCGAAACCAACAGCACCATCGCGTCGGCCGGGTTCGCCATGTTGTACGTCAGCGGCAGTGTCAGCGCGATCAACATGGCTCCGGTCAATCCAGGGATCGCACCGACGATGACACCCAGTACCACTCCCAAAGCCATCAGGAAACACGACCATGGTTCGACCAGATAGACGAATGCATCGAGCAAGGCGTTGGTTCCGATTCGTTACGGAAGGATGAGCGAAAAGACTTTGGTGAAGAGCACGTAGGTGCCTCCGGACAACAAGACGGCCACCAGCAATAACGCTTCGGCTTTTGATCTATCGAAGCGAGTCAGGATAGCGCCAACCAACACGACGTAGACAAACGTGGCTGCTCGGAAGCCAATGACCTCGCTCGATATTGCCAGAACATAGACAATCGACAGGATTGCACACGCGACGACTGCGCGAACGGCGTAGTCGGCCCAATCCACTCTCGTTTCTGACAGCTTCCGATCGCGCAGACTTTGAAGCCCAACGAAGCAGCCGAGCACGCCAACCGCGCACACGGTGATGGCGGGGACGTTCGGCAAGCTTCGCGTCGCTCGAAGATCGACCTTCGAGATCGCCGTGCGCAACGCTTCGACCTCAAGTTGCATTGCCTCATCGCGAACGAAGATTGGTTCGCAGTGGATCTTCGCCATACGCTCTCGCACTTGCTCGGTCTGCATGGCTTGCTCTAGAGCGTTCGCGATCACATCGCGCAGCTCTTTGGGTGTGCCTTTCGGCGCCCACCAGAACTGCATGTTGATGTGTTTGACGGGGATACCTTGCTCGAACGAAGTCGGCGTCTCGGGAGCGGCTGGATGCCGCTTCTCGTCGCAATACGCGATCGCTCGAATTCCCTCCTCGCGAAACTTTATGTACTCTTCGATTGAGAACGCGGAGACGTCAGCGTGCTTGCCTTTTAACGCAGTCAGTCGGCTCGGACCACCTCCAGACTGCATAAAGCGGAACCGTGCGCCGGGAAAACGTTGCTCCAACATCGACCCCACGAAATGGACGGGGGCTCCCAGATTTGCTGAGAAGACGAGCTTGTCAGGTCGGTCGCGCGCTTCGGTCAGCAGGTCGATGAGCGTTTCATGTGGCGAATCGTCGGCGACAGCAATCACCAGGCCTTGCTTGCCGGTTCCGGCGATCGGCTCGAATTCTTCCGGGCCATAGCTGACCTTGCCGGAGTACTTCGCCGTCAGAATGGCTTCATGGAGGAGTAGGATTGTGTATCCGTCCGGGTTGGCATTCTTGACATAACGAGACCCAGTTGTTGTTCCTGCTCCCGGCTTGTTCACGATGGCAAGCGATTGAGGCAAAAGCTGATTAGTGTCGATCGCGGCTTCAATCATCCGCGCAAAGACATCACTCCCACCTCCCGGCTTGAACGCCACGAGGAGCTTGATGGGGCGGTTGGGATACTCCCCTTGCGCTGGATAACGCCAAAAGACCGCGAACGCCGCGACAACGATCAACAGTGTCAAGCGAAGCGGTTTCATGGCGGTGAAAGAGGAGGAGGTCTGATCCGCGGCGGAGCGATGGACAAGGTGAACATAGTACTGAGTACTTCGTACTGAGTACAGGATGCGGGATTGTCCACGTGAGGGAGTTTCCGTGGCACTGCTCGTCCTGTATGGTTCGCGAAGGTCGCTGTGGCAAGCGTCGCTAGCGTGATCCAATCTTGACGGGTTTGAAGAATGCTGAGACGATTCGTCGCTTGTCTGTTCGCATGGGAATCTGTGATGAAGTCCGTTCCGATAACTCTGGCGATCGCGATGTGCTTTACGTGCGGTTGCTATTCGACGAACTACGCTCAACGAGGTGCAGGACTGGGTGCGTTGACTGGTGGGTTAACCGGAGCCGCGATCGGCAGGCACAACGGCGATACGGCTGTTGGAGCACTAGTCGGAGCTGCGGCCGGGACACTCGCAGGCGCCGCGATCGGTGATACGATCGATCAAGACGCGGCCAGGTCACAGGCGATCATCGAAGAACGTCTCGGCCGGCAACTCGCGGGCGCTGTGACAATCGACGACGCAATCGCGATGTCGCGAGCCGGCTTGAGCGAAGAAGTTATATCGACACACATTCGCGCCAACGGCGTGGCCAGCACGCCCGGCGTTGGGGACCTCATCACGATGCGGGATGCCGGCGTCACCGATAGCGTCATCAAGACGATGCAAAACACAGGCCTACCCACGGCGCGACTCGCTTCACCCCAAGGACCTGTCATCATCGAGGAACACCACTACGTCGCGCCCGCGCCACCCCACTTCTATCGTCGGCACGATCACGCCTGGCCGCACAATCGCCAAAGTGTCCACTGGGGCGTCAGTTTCGGGCATTGATCAACACCGATTGATCTGTTCTCATTTCTACGTCGTCGTCCTATTTTTCTGTCAGTTTCTTCGAATCGCTTACCGGCTGACAGAAAAACGAGGGACAGGAATATCGAACGGCTTGGAACAAAGACGAGATCAACGACAGGCACCGAATTCGTTGAATTAGCCAAGAACTGAACACTCCAGGCCCGATCCGTTGAAACCTGGGCGAACGCCCGCGAGTAATCCTATTCGATACCGAGGGTCGAGATGACCGACGACACTCCGACAGCGTCCGAGAATCCCTACGAGAACCCGCAGGTTGTCGATGACCCGCCGATAAGGCGGTGGCCGCTATTTCCGCCTGTTTGGGTGTGGGTGTTGTTCGCGTTCTTCGTCGTGCTGGTCGGTTTGGTGAGAGTTCGTGAGGTGAGCGGCGACCGCGCGATCGTCAACATCCTGACACTGATTCTCAGCTTCTTGGCGTGCAATGTGTTGGGCTTGTGGTTCTTGTTTCTGAGCGGTTACAGTCGCAGTCTCCGCTGGAAGACGATCGCCGCGTTTACTGGTGCCCTGATCTGTTTCTTCTCAGCCTTCAAGATAGATCACGTGACCGGCGAACTCGTGCCGGTCTTCCGGTGTCGCTGGCAACCGCCACGCGATGCGCAACTCGAGCAACCCGATGTTGCTTCGAATTCCCCCGCGATCGACTTGCAAACAACGACCGATCAAGACTTTCCTCAGTTCTTGGGACCGCACCGAGACGGGCAGCTTGACGGCCCGCTGTTGGAAACGGATTGGCAAACGCATCCGCCACAAGAACTGTGGCGTCAGCCGATCGGTGCTGGCTGGTCAAGCTTCGCTGCGGTGAATGGTTTCGCCGTAACGATCGAGCAGCGAGGCGAGGAAGAAATCGTTTCGTGTTACCGCGTCGCGACCGGCGAGTTGGTGTGGGCGCACTCCGAAACGACGCGGCATAGTACCGTGATGGGTGGCGTTGGCCCGCGAAGTACACCGACGATTCATGAGGGCAAAGTCTATACGCTCGGCGCGACTGGCAACCTGCTCTGCTTGGACGGCAGCGATGGAGAGATTGTCTGGCAAGACAATGTCCTAACGCGTTACGGTGTCACTCCGGAAGAGGACATCAAGTCTGTCGCGTGGGGGCGAGCTGGTTCGCCGTTGATTGTCGATGACTTGTTGGTTGTGCCGTCCGGCGGCCCTGCCAACGGCAAAAAGGTTTCGCTTGCAGCTTTCAACAAGGATACAGGCGAGCTGGTTTGGGAGGCGGGCGATCGCCAAGTCAGTTACAGCTCGCCGGTGTTAGCGGATCTTCTCGGTAAGCGACAGATCGTCCTTGTGAATGAGAACAACGTGAGCGCTCACGCTCCAACGACCGGCGAAGAACTTTGGCAACACGCGTGGCCAGGAGCCAGCAACACAGAGGCGAGCGTGGCGAATCCGCAGATCGTTGGAGAGAACCGCGTGTTGCTGTCAAAACACTATGGGAAAGGAGCGGTCGTGCTGGAACTAGTGACGGACACGGCGGGAGTTGTCGGCACCAAGGAAGTGTGGGCGGAAAAGGTTGTACTAAAGACGAAGTTCACGAACGTGATTGTGCACGATGGTCATGCTTATGCGCTCTCCGACGGCATACTTGAATGCGTTGATGTGGAGAGTGGAAAACGACGCTGGAAGCGAGGCCGCTATGGACAAGGCCAAGTTCTGCGCGTTGGAGAGTTGATTCTTGTGCAAGCCGAGTCCGGCGAAGTCGCGATGGTCGCTCTGTCGCCAAGCAAGTTCACCGAACTGAGCAAGTTCCAGGCGATCGAGGGACAGACGTGGAACAATCTGTGCTTGTACGGCGATTTGCTGCTCGTACGCAATGCGGAGGAAGCCGCCTGTTATCGGCTGGCGACGCGTTCACCGGTCGATGCTATGCCGGAGGGTCCTGCTCCAGAAGCCAATCCTCCAGAATGATCTGCTGGACACCGGTCGCCTGTAGCAGGGCGGTCCGCTCGGACAACAGTCGCTTCAACCACGGATGCTGAACGACCGCCGTTAGTGCTCGCATGCCGATCTTGCCTTTGGTTTCTGCTTCGACGTTCTCCTGAAGACGCTTGAATGTCGCGGGAATGATGTTCGGCTCGGGACCGACGTGAATGATCGTGTGGATGCCGGCCGAGAGTGTCTCGTACACCGCTTCCCAAAGTAGCTGGGGGTGGTCGATCCACTGGTGTAGGATTTCGCGCGCGTTGTACGCCGTGTAGGAGTAGTCACCAGTGACCAGCGAAAGAACCTTGGGCTTCGGCTCCGTGATCCCTCCCGCAATGGTTTGCATCAGTACCGCCGCGCGGTTGGGAATATACCTTTGCCGAACGATGGGAGTGTGGAGCGGCGGAAAGTGGTGTTCGTTGATGCGCAAGTTCGTTTTGTCAGGAAACTCATTCAAGCGTGCCTTAAAGTCTCGCAACGTGCTGCCCTGGCCCATTACTAGCAGCGAGTTGGGTGACAGAAACGCGGAGATTCCCATGACGCCTTGCCCTGTCTGGTTGACCTCGATGCAAATCCGGCGAGTCACATCGAAGGGCATATACGTGCCGCGAGAGAATAAGACTCCCAGTGATACATCGGTGGCGAGATCGGCACTGTCTTCGGCTAGTGCCAGCGGGACTCGCATGGCGTCGCTGAGATCCCATACACCGCCCAACGCGACCGCGGCTATCTCGCCCAAGCTGTATCCCATCGAGAATCTTGCGTCCTTCATCTCGATGTCGAAAAACTCGGCCAGCAGCCGGACTTGTGCCTGCTCCATGGCGAGAATGAGGGCAATGGCATCCGCGTAGGTCTTGAGGCTCGTCTGCCGCTCGTGCTTGACGCGCGTTACCAAGTTGACCCGCTTCCCGATCACATCGCTACAAACCCGGCCCGCTTCGCGCAGGCAGTCTTCGACCACGGGTCCGTACTTGGGGTGACTAAGTAGTTCGTAGCTGCGGCCCAGGTTGGTGACGTTGTAGCCGCGGAACGCGAATGCCGAGGAGGCGAGTCGGTCTTTTAATTCCTGCGGCTGCATGCGGTGTCAGCTCGTCGAATGAGATGGTTAGTCTTGGGGGCTATGGTCTTTATCGGCGGAGGTTGTCGAGGAGTGCGAGCCAAAGTACAACCAACTCAGCAGGCGATGCTTCTCTCACCTCCTCGCGTCACAACGTCCCAATGTCCGGATCAAGCGATACTGTTTCTACTTCCGTCGTAAACGAATTGAGCGGCAAAGTCGCTGTCGTCACCGGCTCGTCGAGTGGCATCGGTCGCGCGATTGCCATCGAGTTAGCTCGGGCTGGGGCAGATGTCATCGTTCATGGCTGTTCAAACGAGGCCGGCGCGGAATCAACACGCTCGGCAATCGAAGCGCTCGGTTGTGACTCGGCGGCCGTTGTAGCAGACTTAGCGGACCCCGCCTCGCACGAACCGCTCGTCGAACAAGCGTGGGCGTGGCGGGAGTGTGTGGACATCTGGATCAACAACGCCGGTGCTGATGTTTTGACCGGTGAAGCTGCTTCGGGCCCGTTCTTCGAGAAGTTGGAAGTTCTCTGGAAAACGGACGTCCAGGCGACGATCAGTTTGTCGCGTCTCGCCGGCGAGAGGATGAAACAGCTTGGTGCTCAAGCTGGCTCGTCGGTGATTCTGAACATGGGTTGGGACCAGGCAGAGCACGGAATGGCAGGCGACAGTGGTGAGATGTTTGCGACGACGAAGGGCGCGATCATGGCGTTCAGCAAGAGCCTCGCTCAATCGCTGGCTCCGCGAGTACGAGTGAACTGCCTCGCGCCCGGTTGGATCAAAACATCTTGGGGCGACGCCGCCGCGATCTATTGGCAGGAACGTGCACGGAGTGAATCGCTGCTTGCTCGCTGGGGGACACCCGAGGACGTTGCTCGCGTCGCAAGATTCCTCGCCTCACCCGCTGCCAGCTTCATCACCGGGCAGATCGTTCCCGTGAACGGGGGCTTGCGTCGCGGCTGAGCGCTAACGGGCGAACTACTTATCGCATCGCGGTTGCACCGCCGCTCGCTTCGTTCGCCACTTGCGACGGCCCCGCACGTTTGAGGGCGTCAAGTACTTTTCTCTTCGTAAGCAAGCCATCCATCAGGATTGGCCGAGTCGGATCACTAGCGGGGAAGATCGCGTAGAAGGGAATCGCTCCACTGATGTTGCCCAGTTTCTCCAGCAATGCATTTACTTCCTCCGCGCCATGAGCTTTATCCGCTTTGATTGCGACAATGCCGTTCTGCTCGATGAAGCCCTTGGTTTCAGCAACGTTCAAGGCGACCGCCTCGTTCAATTTGCAGGTCGGTCACGAAGGAGCTGTGAAGTCCACAAAGACCGTTTTCCTGTCGTTGACGGTGCGCTCCAACAACTCGGCCGAGTAAGGTTGCCAGTCCAGTTCGTTCTCGTGTCTGGCCACAACCTTGACTGTCCCGTCGCCCTGCCTCGATACCTCTACAGCAACGGCCTCGTTGAATCGGCCCTGCATGACGCCTTGCAGCCAACCAAACGCAAAGGCATAGATGACAGCAGCGAAAATCGCGCCTTCAGCCCATGCGCGAATCCGTTTGTTGAGCGGTTCGTACAACGGAATTCGCCCGACCCACCAGAGCATTGCCCACAGCCCGATAAGGAAGGTGACGACGGGCACCACATAGGACATAGGTATGAACGTGAGAAGGAACACTACGGTGCCCAGCAGAACGAAGCCCATGATGTGCTTGAACGTCTCCATCCACGGCCCCGGCTTGGGCAGGAAGGCGGCGAGTCGGGGAAATGCCCCGATGACGAGATAGGGAGACGCCAGTCCAAGTCCGACGCATGCAAAACTGGAGTAGGTGATCACGGGAGGTTGTGCCAAAGCCCACGCAACCGCTGGCACGAGCAAAGGTCCGCTGCAGGGCGTGGCGAGGATTGTCGTCAGGATTCCCTTGAAGAAGGCGCCGCCAGGTCCCTCCTGGTCGGCCAATTTATTCATCTTGCCGCTGGAAGCGAAGCCGGGCAGTGGAATCTCCCAGACGCCCAGAAAGCTCAATGCGAAAGCAAACACGATCGATGCCAAGATCGCATTGAACATGGCATTGTTGAACTGCGCTCCCCACTTCAAACCGAACACGGTGGCCATCGTTGCCAGGATCATGAACACAGACATGACTCCGAGGGTATACCACAGATTCAGCTTCAAGATCTTCCCGCGGTCCTGTCCGGCCTGATGAACGAAGCTGGCGAGCTTCAAACCGATGACCGGTAATACGCACGGCATGAAGTTCAAGATGAAGCCAGCGGCGAAAGCCATTAGCAACATGCTAATCGCTGGCCGTTCCCGGCCCGTCGGGCTGTCAGAGACATCAACGTCGTCGAGGGCGAACGGCGTGGCACTAGTATTGCTTGGGGCGGATGGCGGTTCAGACGGAACTGCCTTAGCAACTTGCTTGGCAATGCCGTCATAGGACCCGCCTCTGAATCCAACTTCACTTCCCTTGTCCGTCAGAGCAGTGGCAACGGTTACCGTCGCCGAAAAGCTTGCCGACGTCGGCATGTCACATTGCGATAACGTACATGTTTGGTAACCGATTCCACCTTGAACGGTGTATTCGCCAGGTTCCGCATTCTCTGGAACTTGAACTTCGACCGTCCACGTGACGGGCTCCTCGTGGAAGTACACAATTGGCTCTTCTGGCAACTCGGTCTCATGCTCAATCGGCTCGGCGGATGCCGAGACCTTCACCTTCGACCAACCAACGGGTTGGGTAATGCTGAACAGAGTCGGCTTCGAGATGACCTTGGGATCCTCTTCGGCATAGGCATAGATGTGCCAGCCATCGTCGGGCGTGGCGGTAACGGACAACGTGACAACGTCTCCCGGCCGCACGACGTTTGGCCCGAGTTCGCCCACCAAGGCAAGATGCGCTTGATCGTCGCGGTAGTTGCTCGACAGCGAAACGGTTTCGTAATAGCCGTCGAAGGCGACCTTAATCTCCTGATTCTTAATCGGAATGCACGCGACCTTGCAAACTTGTCCGCTGTACTTAACGACTGGCTTCACGCCCGCAGGGTCCACTCCTTCGCCGATCCGAATCGGCACAGTCCAAGTTACTTCGCCTTCATGCTCTTCACTGGGAACCGGAAAGACGTCGGGTGGCGTGATATGTGGCGCAACATCGGGCTGAAATGGTCCGGTAACTTCGAATTCGTCTGACGTCGCGACCTTCAACTCGGAACGTTGAGGACCACCGTCTGGCTGAGTAACCGAGTAAACATGCCAACCTTCCTCAATCTTTGCGGTGATCGAAAGGCGACCGATGCGGGTACCTTTCTCGACTTGATACTTTCCCGCGAGCGTTACATGCTCGCCATCATCGCCACCGCCGAGTCCAGGCAGGTTCAACTGGTCAACGATGTTCAGTTCTTGCGCGAGCGATGAGGTTGCCAACAACAGCAGCGACATGCAGGAGACTTGTAGGAACCGATTCACTTGGCATCCTTTTTGGCGTGTTCAGGCGGGGTAACAGCTGATTCTAGGCCAATGCAGAATCTACGGTCAACGGAACAAACTAGTTCGCTGGCAGCATTCCGGTGACTCACCCTGTATTATCGGCGCGAAACTCTAATGGGACAGTAAGATAAGGCACACACACCCGAGGAAGCCTTAATTGGACAGCGCCACATCTGCAAAGTCCTGTAATCAAATCGTTTAACCCGTTGCCGAAGGCGAGGCAGAATGGCGGCGTCACCTCGCCTACGGCAACGGGTTAAGCGACTTACGCATGCTAGCCTCGTTCAAAGTGGCGCTGTCCAATTAAGAAGCCAACGTTCTGACTTGGTTAGACGCTTCGTTTGGAGTCACGCGCACCAAACTGATATCACTTTCGCTTTCCACGCGGACGAGGGCGTTGCCCGGGTTATAGTCGCCGGAGTATCGCAATAGTAACCCGCCAACGAAGTCTATTGCTTCGGTGGTCGCCGGACCGATTAACAATGCTCGCGGCCCGCTGAAGTTGTCGGGAAAGAATTCCGCGGTACTGTTAGCTTCCGGCAACTGGTGCATGTACAGCAGGTGATCGTTCTCGCAGTTGTCGCGGCCCAGAATCACTTTGGTCCGTTCGTCAAACCGGAAGTGTCGGCCGGTCTTAAGCAATTCGAAATCCCAGCGCTGGCCCCGGTCCGGTGCAGCAATCAGGTCGAACACCTTCTTAGAAAACCGAGGCTCCGTGAGTGCACATCCGGTTGAAGGTGTTGGGATATCTTTTAACCCGTACTTGTGAGCAAGCTCGATCAGACGCTTTCGACTGCGGCCTTGAATGTCATACAGTTGCTCGCGATCGACCCACCCTTCTCGTTCGGGCAAGGTCGGGTGCAACATCTTCGCGGACAAGGGGCGAAGCAACAGATCCTCCAAGTCGGAATGATACGAGATCGTGTCGAGGTCGCGCCGCTTCTGACTCATCGGCCGCTGCCCGACCACTTCGCCGCTGACGATGAAGTCAGCGCCGATCTGCTCCATGAAGACCCTAGCTTTGTCGAACATGTAGATTCGACAGTCCACGCAAGGATTGGCGCCTTTGCCCAAGCCGAATTTCGGTTTCCTTACAAGATCGAGATAGTCGTCATCTTGCCCGACCACCGTCAGACGCACACCAAGGTCGCGGGCCGTTTGTCCGGCTTGATCTTGGCAACAAGTGAAGATCGTTTTGAAATTCAAAGCCTCGACGTCGATCCCCTGCTCTTGCATGATGCGAATCGCAAGCATGCTGTCGAGCCCACCTGATAGCAAAACGATGCACTTTCTAGCCATATTCCTGTCCGTCGGCTGACCAATCTGTCGAGAAACGCAACGCCGCCCAAAGGTTCACGTTAATCGGATACGAAAGGCGGCGTTTCTTCGTCGAGTTCGGAAAGCGCGTTGAAAGCCGCGCGTTGCTCTGCCTCTTTCTTGTTGTTTCCCCAAGCCGATTCGTACTGATGACTCCCAATCTTCGCCGAGATCTGGAAGCACTTGGCGTGATCGGGCCCCTTTTCGTCGAGTAGCTGATACACCGGCGTGCAACCAAAGTCTCGCTGGGCGAGCTGCTGCAGTTGCGACTTGAAGTTTCCCTCCAATTGTCCCGCTTCGGCTTTCTCGATCTCCGGACCGACATGCTCCGTGATGAAGCGTCGCACCGCCTCGTCGCCGCCATCGAGATAGATCGCTGCCACCAACGCCTCGAACACATCCGCAAGCAGCGACTCTGGCATCTCTGGACTCTGAGCCATTCCTTTGCCGAGTATCAAGCACTTCTTTAACCCCAGCAACTTGCTCAGCTTCGCACAGGATACACGGCTGACAACGATCGACTTGATCTTTGTCAGATCTCCTTCAAGGTAGTCCGGGAACCGACGATACAACAGTTCGCAGACGATTCCTCCCAGGATTGCGTCGCCGAGAAACTCAAGCCGCTCGTTCGACGCAAGCCGATGCTCCGCACCGGAAGCGTGCGTGAGAGCCGACAGCAACAAAGACTGGTCGTTGAAGACATACCCGATCGCCTCCTCGCATTGCTGCAGCTTGGCTTGCTGATCGAGAGGCAGGATCATATCGTCGGCGAGCAGATTAAGGAGGACACTGACTGTCGAGGGAGCGACGGGCCGCCCAGAGAGGCGGCAAAGATCGAAGTCACTCGCGGGCGGAGGGCAAACAGGCCACTCCAGCTGAACGCAAACCTATCACTACCAAGGGGTTTTGTCAACGCAAGCCACGGTTTTCGCTTATTCAAAATGGACACTCTGTACGATGGCCTTCCAAGGCCACTGCTGTAAACATCTTCATCGGAGTCCCTGGCGGGCCTCTTGCATGACTCGAAAGACAGAAGTGTGACCTCCGATCGGATATTCATCTCGTTGCTTGGCGGTTTTCTTATGAGTGTTCGAGGGCGACTTGATCCAGCGCTCGGACCACGCGCCGTGCAACAACTGACCAAGGCGACGCGTTACTTGCGACGGC
>PBSM01000029.1 GCA_002726245.1 Planctomycetaceae bacterium
AGTAGCCGGGGGTGTAAACCCCCGGAAACGTTCTCACGACAGACACAAAGCCCCGGAGGGGCGACACGATCGATCAGACACCACTCGGATGTCGCCCCTCCAGGGCTTTGGGCGCGGTTTACCTTCCTTCCTGGGGCTTACGCCCCAGGCTACTACATGCGCCGCTCCGCGGCTAAGACGCGTCCGCATTCAGGCCTCGGTCGCGCGGTTGGCCGCCGCCTGAAATACGCACAAAATAACATTACTGTCCGGGTTAACGGCGTAGGGTGGAGTTGTTCTCCGTCCCGTGCCCGACTCGGTGTAGCACAAGCGCTGCCGTGTACTTCTTCTCGCTCAGTAGCACATAATGGATGATTGATGTCCTTGCACCTTGCGAAGCCTTTAGAGATGCAATCACTCCCCAGATGCCCTCGATCATTCGGCGAATTCGCAGTCCTCTGCTGCCTGCTTGGTTGTTGGGGCTGGAGCGCCGGCGCGAGAGGTGATGATATTGACGAGGCGAAAGGATTAGAGTTTTTCGAGACGAAGATCCGACCCGTTCTGGTCAAGCATTGCTACGAATGCCATTCGGCGGAGTCGAAGGAAGTCAAAGGCGGTTTGCGTGTCGATTCGGCGACCGGACTGAAGCAAGGCGGTGATTCTGGTCCAGTCCTTGTCGTGGGCAAACCGCGGGCGAGCTTGCTGATCGAAGTACTCCGTTACGAGGGCGCGGAAATGCCGCCCGTCAGCAAGCTGTCGAATGAAGTCATCAGTGCCTTCGAGCGTTGGGTCTCGATGGGAGCGCCCGATCCACGAGTAGTAGACGTTGCGGAGACGGCTCGTCACGCGATCGACATCGAAGAGGGCCGCAAGTTCTGGGCATTCCAGCCCGTCCAATCGACGGATGTCCCCAAAGTGGAGAAGGTCGATTGGCCGCGGTCGCAGATCGATGCGTTCGTTCTGTCGAGCTTGGAGCAGCAAGGTTTGGCTCCGTCGCGCGATGCCGATCGAGTCACACTCGTCCGCCGCCTGTACTACGACTTGACGGGTCTGCCTCCATCACCCGAAGAGGTCATCGCGTTTGTAAACGATTCTTCGGCCGGAGCGGTCGAAACACTTGTCGATAAGCTACTCGATTCGCCCCAGTTCGGAGTCCAGTGGGGACGGCATTGGCTGGACGTGGCGAGGTACGCAGATTCCAACGGCGGCGACTTCAACGCGACATTCCACAACGCCTGGCGATACCGCGACTATGTCGTCAACGCAATGAACAACGACAAACCGTTCGACCAGTTCGTTCGGGAACAGATCGCAGGCGACCTGCTTCCGTACGAGACCGACGAACAACGCGCCGAGCAGATGATCGCGACCGGCATTCTCATGATCGGCACGAAGATGCTGAGCGAGCGGGATAAAGAGAAGCTGCGAATGGATGTTGTGGACGAGCAGATCAATACAATCGGCAAAGCTTTCATGGGCATGACGCTTGGCTGTGCTCGCTGCCACGATCATAAGTTCGATCCGATCCCGACCCGCGACTACTATGCTCTCGCCGGCATCTTCCGCAGCACGAGCACGTTAGAAGGTGAAAGCCAACAATACGTTTCGACGTGGCCAAAGCGAACGCTCCCTGCGGATGAGGAACACGTTGCGGCCGTGAAGAAGTACGACGTAACAAAGAAAGAATTGAAAACGTCTCTCGACGCGGCTCAGAAGGATTTGGCCCAGGCTCAGAAGACGTTCGACGATCTCGGCAAGCTGTACAACGAACTGACCATCGACGATACGGAAGCCAAGTTGATTGGCAAGTGGATACCCTCGACCTACTCGAAGGGCTTCATTGGCAAAGGCTACATCCACGACGATCAAACGGATAAGGGCCAGAAGTCGGTTGAATTCCCCGTCAAGATCACGAAGTCGGGACGTTACGACGTCCGACTGGCTTACACTCCCAATAGCGGTCGTGCCGACAACGTACCGATCGTTATTCGGCACGCCAACGGCACTTCGGAAGTCTCGCTAAACCAACAGCCAACACCTCCGATCGATGGCCAGTTCGCGTCGGTTGGAGCCTTCGAGTTCAAGGCCGACTCTATCGCCATCGTCAGGCTGTCCAATCGCGGCACTGTCGGTCACGTTATTGCCGATGCCGTCCGGCTTGTCGAGGTAGACAAAACAGGAGCCCCCATCGTCGTTGAAGGAGCGCCGGCGAACGCCATCGTCGAACAAGCCAAGTCGATGTTGGAGGTAGCTCAAACAAAAGCCGATACCCTTGAGAAACAACTGAAGGAATTGGACGAGAGTGCACCCGCTCCGCTTCCGAAGGCGATCGCCGTTATAGACCACAAGCAGATCGGTGACTGCGAAGTCCGCGTGCGAGGCGAGACACGCAATTTGGGTCCGAAGGTCGAACGAGGCTTCCTGCAAGTCGCTAATCGTGGTGAGCAACCGAAGCTGACTGGACACTACAGCGGTCGGCAGCAGCTTGCGGAATGGATCGCGAGCCCCGATCATCCGCTGACGGCGCGCGTGATCGTGAACCGAGTATGGTGCCACCTGATCGGCGAAGGACTCGTTCGCAGCGTCGATAACTTCGGAAATCTTGGCGAGCGGCCGACACATCCGGAGCTGTTGGACCACTTGGCGAGCGAGTTCGTTCGCGATGGCTGGTCGATCAAGCGAGCCATCCGGCGAATTGCACTCAGCCGCACGTATCAGATGAGCAGCGATCACAACGAAACTTCGTGGCAAGCCGATCCATCGAACAAGCTGTTGTGGCGAGCTTATCGGCGCCGTGTACCGGCGGAAGCGATTCGCGATTCGATGCTCGCAATCAGTGGCCAGCTCGACCTTGAACCGGACGGCTCGCCCGTCAAAGGACTTGGCACACTGGTCACCAACAACAGTTCGAACGCCGATACTTACAAGGGCAAAGAGACTTCGAAACGAAGCGTCTACCTGCCCATCATTCGCAATGAGTTACCGCCAATTCTGACAGTCTTTGATTTTGCTGACCCCGACCTCGTGACCGGTAAGCGATCATCAACCAACGTACCGGCCCAAGCTCTGTTACTGATGAACAGCCCGTTTGTGATGCAAGCTGCTGACCTAACCGCAAAGAAGCTGGCCAATCGCGAGATTACCGACGACGAACTCATTGCCGAGTTGTATCAACTTGTATTTGCTCGCCAACCAACAAAGTTAGAGACTGACCGCGCGGTCGGCTTCCTGCGCGGAGCCGAGTCGCTAGACCGATCCGTTCGGCTTTCTCAACTCGTTCACGTTCTGTTTGCATCGACCAAGTTTCGTACTCTAATGTAGCCATCACGCTCCGCGTGATGAAAGCGGTGGCTTGTTAACCCACAACAATAGACGACTTGATATTGGAGCGCCATCTGCGTCGCCGCATTTCATCACGCGGAGCGTGATGGCTACTTTAAAGATGACCAATCACTCCATTACTCGCCGCGACATGCTTCGAGCTTCCGCCGCTTCTTTAGGCGGGATTGCTTTGACTGGCTTACCGCGGTCATTCGCCAGTGCAGCGACCGGTCCGCTCGCTCCCCAGCCGACGCACCACGCGGCGCGAGCCAAACGCGTGGTCTTTCTGTTCATGCACGGTGGGCCAAGCCATGTTGATACATTCGACTACAAGCCTCGTTTGCAGATCGATAACGGCAAAGAACTGCCGTTCAAAGCCGCCGACAACATCAGCGCGATTCCCAAGTTGTTGAAGTCACCTTGGAAGTTCGCGCGCCACGGCGAGTGTGGCAACTGGGTTTCGGAACTGTTGCCCAACATCGCGAAGCACATCGATGATCTCTGTGTCATCCGTTCGATGCACAGCCGGGGCCAGTCGCATGGTCAAGCAGTGAGCATGTTGCATACGGGGACGGACAACCTGGTAATGCCTTCTGTTGGTGCGTGGGTTTCGTATGGGCTGGGCACAGAAAATGCGGACCTTCCGTCTTTCTTATCAATCAGTCCGGCAAGCGGCCATGGTGGTCCTCGCAACTATGGTTGTGCTTTCCTTCCCGCAATCCACCAAGCCACAACGATTGGCAACTCCGGCAAGTTGGGCGATGCCAAGATCCAACATCTCGGCAACGAGCGCATCTCCGAAGCGGAGCAGCGACAGCAGCTCGAACTATTGCAAGCGATCAATCGCGAGCAAGCCGAACGTGCTCCCCGCGATGCAAACTTGACCGGAGCGATCGAATCGCTTGACTTGGCGTTTCGAATGCAAACGGCGGCGCCGGAGGTACTTGATCTCTCTCGCGAATCGAAGCCGATGCAAGAGCTCTACGGAATCGGAACGAAACAAACCGATAACTTCGGCCGTCAATGTCTGCTCGCTCGGCGGTTGGCCGAGGCTGGCGTTCGGTATGTCGAGGTCTCGACCGGCAATGTTTGGGATCAACATAGTAACCTAAAAAATGGTCACGAGAAGAACTCACTCGCCACGGACCAGCCCGTGGCGGCTTTGCTCACGGACCTGAAAGCTCGTGGTATGCTCGAAGACACGCTCGTGGTGTGGGGTGGTGAATTCGGTCGCACGCCGATCGTTCAAGGAAGCAACGGCCGCGATCACAGCCCGCAAGGTTTTACGGTGTGGCTGGCCGGAGGTGGTGTGAGAGGTGGCCTCGCGCACGGCAACACCGACGAGTACGGTTACTACGCGGCTGAGGATCGAGTGCATATGCACGATCTCCACGCCACGATGCTGCACTTGCTCGGCATGAACCACGAGCGGTTGACGTATCGCTACGCGGGGCGCGACTTCCGTTTGACCGACATCTATGGCAAGACCGTACGCGAGATCATTGCGTAACTCAGGCTCCCTCTCAAGTTCGGCAAGCTGCTCGACGTGCACATCTTGCAGTTGATGTTGGACTGAGTTGTTGGAGTCCCGCCTTCAGGCGGCTTCGGCCTCACCGAAGGAACCGGCTAAAGCCGGGACTCCAACGGAACTGCTACAGCATCGACAGCGGATTCTTTCGATTCTTCAGTGGCATCGATGCCGGCCCACCCAGTCGATGCGACTCGAAGATAGCAGCGATCATCTCGACGGTCGTTCGTCCTTCGTAGACACTGCACTCGGGCAATCGATCTTCCTCGATCGCGGAAATCAAGTCCCGACAAGCGAGTACGTTTCCCATGTGATGTTCATTCGGCAATGGTTCGGGCTTGCCGGGTCCAGCCGAGCTAACCGGAATCCACTTGGCACCGCTTCTGCCGGGCGACCACATCGGGTCGGGCAAGTAGTTCACCGCGGGAAGGTATCCGGTCACGATCTCGACGATTCCCGCCGAGCCACAAATCTGCAGGCCGAATCGCTTGCCTGCACCAGCATTGCGATGTGAGCTGAAGTAGCCCGTCGCTCCATCTTCCATCCCGTACATCGCCGAGAGTGCATCGCCCGCCAACGGCCCAATCCCTTCGTTTCCTTCGACGACATCGTTTTTGGTCACAAGATGTCTGTCGTTTTGGACAGTTGCATGACACCAACTCGGTTCGCCACCGAAGAAATGCATCAAGTTCATGATGTGGCTGCCGAGTACCCACAAGTCCTCGCCGCCGCCGCGCCGATCTTCCTTTCCACGTCCGCGAAGCTCGAGGATCTTGCCGATCTTTCCGTCTTCGATCATGTCGCGAATGACATGCAGCTTGGGGCTGTATCGGGTTTGATGCGCGACGGCAAGCTTTACGCCTGTCTTCTTACAAGCCGCCGCCATCTCGTCGGCCTCTTCCAAGGTGCGGCACATCGGCTTCTCCATATAAATGTGCATCCCACGTTCAGCAACAGCGACAACCATGTCTCGATGCTGGTCGAGCCACCTCGGCCCGATTCCGACGATGTCCGGCTTCGCTTCATCGAGCATCTTGCGGTGGTCAGCATAACCTTTCGGCGCATTCACCCGCTTCACCGCGGCAGCCAACCCTTGCTCGTTCGCGTCTGCGACGGCAACAACTTCGCACTCAGGCATGTGCTCCCATACGGTATCGACTCCGTGTCCATAATTGCCTCTTCCCGTATGCCCAATCACGCCGACGCGGTACTTGGCTGGCATCGTCTTCTCCTTTGCAGACCGGCTTGTGGAACCTCTGGAGCATTTTGGCCGCCGCTCCATTGAAATGCAATCTAGCCGCAGGCAGCGTAGTAGTACAGTCCGGCGATTCTGTTCGTAGGATGGGTTTCCAATCCGTCGATCTACTTGGTTCTTCGACGGATTGGAAATCCGTCCTACGCCAAACTGTACTACCCCAAAGGAATCAAGGTCCGCTCGTCGATGACGAGGCATGGCTCAATCGATCACTACTTCAAGATCCTGTCGCAAAAACGCGAGTATCTTGGCCTTGGCAATACAAACAGTATTGACGGTAATGCCGAAGTCTTCGGCGACGGATCTTGGAGTTTGTTCTGGCACGACAACTCCGAGAAACGTCTCGACGCTGCGGGGCTCGAAGCATTCTTGTGACGGTCGTACTGTTGCACACTACCACTCTTGGTCGCGTGACGCGGTTTGCAAGCTATCTTTGCTTCAGGAAGACAGCTTGCTATATGCCACGCACGATCGCCGGTCGTGTCACGTAGTATGATCTTGAACGGTAACCGAGGACCAACCATGAGCACCGACAACTTCCAACAAACTTCGTGGCAGGTAGGGGACCGGAGCGGTCCTTGACGTGATTCATCCGATGGTCAATCGCGTTGATGGTCCATGGCACGCCTTTCGAGTTAAGAAAGCAGAATTCAGAGGTCGAATTCTGCTGCAACCAACGGAGCAGTCGTTGCATCTTCGGAATCAGCGGAATGACCTTCGGCTTACCCGTCCGCTTAGTCTTATGATCTGGAAGGATCGCAACGTCTTGTTCCCAGTGAATCTGTTCCCACTTCAGCCTCGCCAGTTCACCGGGTCGATAAAGCGTCCAGTCCATAGCGAGCAGCAAGCGGCGAAACGGGGCTCCAGTTCTTTGCGAGTCTCTTGGGTTGGTCGCTCCCAACATGACCTGAAACTCCTAGTCGGTCACGTAACGATCCCGCGACTTCGCCTGTGGAATACGAATCCGACCGAGGCGGAATGACACGCTGCTCGACCCCCCCAATTGAAACACCGGCGAATGGATCTAAGGATGAGTCCGCGAGTGGAATCGCCGACCAATCGCTTCAACGCCGACGAGAAGCGTGTTATGTCTGGAGGCTCGATCGTATGAGCATCTCGCTCGCCAAATTGGTCCACGAGCTTTTGGCAAGAGTAGCGGTACGAATAGTAAGTATTAGGTTCGAGATTCTCTTGAGTATCTGCGAGAAACTCCTCGCAGAGCCGAGCTACGGTCACGGAACCGTTAACGTCGGCAAGGAGGGCTTGCTCCGCGAGAAGAACTTTAAGCTTCTCCTCGGCCTTCCGCTTGTTCCGCTTTCCCTTGGCAAGCGTTTGGCGTTTTCCGCCAATGTCACTGCACCACGTACCCTTACGCTCGTTCCACCATGCTTTTGGCTGACGTGCCATTTGACGAAACCTCCTACTTGAAAGCTGACCCGAAAACTGACCTCGGGGTCTCGCAAGAGGCTTCGATTCTGAAGGGCCTTGTCGCAAGTGCAATTGCGACAAGGCTTTTCTTTTAGTGCCCCCACTAGGAATCGAACCTAGAACCTATTGATTAAGAGTCAATTGCTCTGCCAATTGAGCTATAGGGGCTGGGGTCGCTGCATGG
>PBSM01000030.1 GCA_002726245.1 Planctomycetaceae bacterium
GATCACGGAAGATTCTCAAGAACCAAAGCACGTCTTAGATCAATTGGGATTGATTTAGCACTTTGCAAAAACTCAGAAGGAACTGGAATCAGTGCGAGCGCTTCATCGCGGCGGAAGAGCTACGCAGTCTGAGCTGCAAGCTACGATCAAGGCAGTTGTAGAAGCACAGGCCGAGTTAGAGGAAGCGACCGATGGCGAATAGCGTGTCACACCTCCAACCTATCCCTAACGGCTCCACATTCAACTTCAAGCCGATCTGTATCGATGATAAGCTGTTAAGTGCCCTCCTCGACAGAATCACGCCACGCGATCCGCGCCCGCCAGCAAATGCACCTCCCCCGGTTAAATCGACGCAGTTTCGTACGTCTTGGCGCGTGTAGTTTAAGCGCGTTAGGCGGCCTGCCCCGCAGTTCGGCTTCTTTGGCACGTGCCGCTCGCGCGAAGAACGTGCTTGTCGTCTTCGAACAAGGTGGCATGTCGCACATCGATACGTGGGATCCCAAGCCTGACTTACCCGCTGAACATAGCAGCCCCTTCAAGAACATCTCGACCAACGTGCCGGGAATCGAAGTCACGGAGTTGCTGTCGAAAACGTCCAAGCACGCTGACAAGCTGACGATCGTTCGCTGCATGACGCAGCCTACGCCCGGCATCGGCAACTCGCATCCCAAAGGCTCGCAATACATCTTCTCCGGCGAGGCACCTGGTGGGCCGATTGTCATGCCGGACATCAGCTCGGTCGTGTCATCAGTGCTCGGCACCAAGGCTCCGCATCTGCCGTCGAACATCCTCGTGCCAGGAACCAGCGAGCAACAGCACAACACCCGCATCGGCTTTCTCCCTCCGGCCCACAAGGTTTTCAAAACGGGCGGCCAGCCGCATCACCCTGACTGGAAAGTCCCGAACCTTGGATTGTTGGGCATTGATGAACGGCGATTCAAGATACGCTCGGACCTGCTCAGCAATCTCGACGTTGGCATCCCCGGTGGCACTCGCGCGAAAGACGCACAAACGATGCTCGCGCTGCGAGCCCAAGCCGAGAACATGCTGACGAATCCGGCCACGCGAAAAGCTTTCGATCTTCAAGGCGAGCCCGACGCGATTCGCGAAGCATACGGCAAAGGTCATCGCGGGCAGTGTTATCTGCTCGGCAGGAAACTGATCGAATCCGGCGTTCGGTTTGTGACGATCGACGTCCGCGAACCGCCCAGCAAAGACTATCCCGGTGGCAGCAACATGAACTGGGACCATCACGACTTCATCTATTCGAAGGCTGACACGAAGATCAAGGGTGGTGGTGCGGGAGCCGGTCGCTGGGGCATCGCTACTTGGCCCATGATGGGTTCGACCGACCAAGCCATCTCCGCCTTGCTGGAAGACATGGATCAACGCGGCTTGCTCGATGAGACACTTGTTTGTTTCGTCAGCGAGTTCGGCCGCACGCCGAAGATCAACGAACGCAAGGGGCGCGATCATTGGACACACGCGTTCGCGTTTGCGTTTGCCGGAGCCGGCGTTCCTGGCGGCCAACTTGTCGGCTCGACCGACAAAGACGGCGGATACATCACCAGCCCGATGGCGTACACGCTCGACGACTACGCTGCCACGATTTACGAGAAGCTTGGTATCGATCGCACCAAGCCGTTACCCACGCCCGAGAACCGCCCGATTTACCTTGCCATGCACGGGCATCCGATTCGTGAGTTGTTTTGAGGAGTGAAGAGTATGAGGAGGATTTGAACAGGAGGAAACGAAGGTAACAGAGTTTTTCGATCACCTCCTCTCCGTTTTTTCAGTTCCCTCCCGTTCATATCTTTCCAACCTAGCCCAGCAATGAACAAGTTCACTTTCACAACTTTGATATTCGTCCTGCTCTTCGGCGAGCAATGCGTTGCTGCCGATGGCTCGTTGCAACGAATCGAAGTCTATCCCACTGAGGTGAACCTCCTTTCCAACCGAAGTCGCGCACAACTCGTCGTGACTGGCCAATTCAACAACGACGAAGTTCGAGATCTCACGCGGGAAGCGAAGATTCTCTCGACCGATAATGAGATCGCTTCTGTCACCAATGGCATCGTGTCACCACATCTGGACGGCAGCGCGACTCTTCAAGTGGTTGTCGGCACGCAGTCGGCTGTCGTACCAGTCACTGTCTCGAACCAAGCCGCTCCCGACCCGATCCGTTTCAAACACGAGACGCTGGCCATCCTGACCAAACAAGGCTGCAATTCAGGTTCGTGTCACGGATCGCCGCAAGGAAAGGGCGGATTCTCGCTCTCGCTGTTTGCTTACGCGCCCCACCTCGACGAAGAAGCACTCGTTCGCGACGGGTTCAATCGCCGCACGAGCGTGATCGATCCGCCTGCGAGCTTGCTGTTGAAGAAGCCGACGTTGCGCGTCACGCATGTCGGCGGCAAGCGTTTGCGGCGCGGTGAGTTGGCGTATCAGATCCTGCACGACTGGATCTACGAAGGTGCGAACGGCGATTCGGTCGATGCGCTGACTTGCACGAAGATCGAAGTACATCCCGGACAGCAGCGACTCTTGCACAAGCCACACGCCGATCAACAGCTCAGTGTCATCGCTCACTTCAGCGACGGCAGCACGCGCGATGTGACTTCGATCGCCACCTACGATACCTCGCGCGACGAGGTCGTCCAGGTCGAGCCAAACGGCCTGGTTCGCGGACACCAACGTGGACAAGCGGCGATCACCGTTCGATACCTCGAACATCTGCAGTCCGTCTATTTCACAATCGTTGAAGATGTGGAAGGCTTCGTCTGGATGGATCCGGCGGAGAACAACTATGTAGATCAACATGTGCACGCCAAGCTTCGGCAGTTGCAATACCTGCCGTCCGGTTTGTGCTCAGACGCAGCTTTCCTTCGCAGGGTGCATCTCGATTTGACCGGCTTGCTGCCGGCAGTTGAACGAGCCAAGACGTTTTTCGCCGACGGATCGCAGCAGAAGCGAGCGGCACTGATCGACGAGTTGCTTGTCTGCGACGAGCACGCTCGTTTTTGGTCGCTGAAGACCGCCGACCTGATGCGCGTCAACGCCCAGAAGCTGAAAGATGGTCGAGCCGAGTTGTTCGCGAATTGGATTTACGAGGCATGCCGCGATAACGTGCCGGTTGACGAATTTGCCCGCAACGTGTTGCTCGCCAGCGGCAACACGCTTGAGCATCCGGCGGCCAACTACTTTCAAGCCGTTGGCCTGCCGGAAGACCTCGCCGAAACGACCTCGCAGATTTTCATGGGTTCAAGAATTGGCTGTGCGAAGTGTCATAATCATCCCTTTGAAAACTGGACGCAGAACGACTATTACCGCATCAGCGCGGTCTTCCGCCGAGTCGAGAACAAAGACAACATCGTCACGCTGACCGCGATGGGCGAGATGACCAATCCATCGACTGGCAAAGTCATGCTGCCTTGGGGAGCGCCCGCGGATCAAGTCGCCGACGAGACGACGGATCGGCGAATTGCGTTTGCAGACTGGCTAACAGACGCTGATAACCCATTCTTCGCGCGCGTCGAAGTGAATCGAATCTGGTCGCATCTGTTAGGCCGCGGCATCGTCGAACCGATCGATGATTTCCGCTCGTCCAACCCACCGTCCAACGTCGAATTACTCGACACTTTGGCTGCCGACTTTGTCGCCAGTGGCTACGATCGGCGACACATCATTCGCACGATCTGCGACAGCCGCACGTACCAACGATCGGTCGAAACTAACGCGTTTAACGAGACTGATGAGCAACTCTTTTCGCGCGCGCGCGCGCGACTCTTGACGGCGGAGCAGATTCAAGACGCGGTCGCGCTCGTCAGCGGAGCCCTCTCACATCCAACGACAGACGACGACCGAATGAAGTTCGCCACGCAACGCCCTCTTCCGGAGCAGACCGAGTTTCTGAAAGCGTTTGGACAACCGAAACGTGAGACGCCATGTGCCTGTGAGCGGGCAAGTGAACCAACGCTCGACCAAGCGATTCAGTTGTTAAATGGCCAGCAGGTCTTCGCGCAAGTGAACGGGAGCGTCTCGCGGTTTGGAAAACTCGACGACGAAACGCTGATTAACGCTCTGTATCTTGCTGCGTTCAGCCGGACTCCCACGGACTTTGAGGCTTCGTTTGCCCAGCGGCATCTCACGACGAGTGATAATCGAGATGATGCAGTACGCGATCTGGTGTGGGCGTTGGTGAATACACAAGAGTTTATGTTTCAGCATTGACGTCGTTTAACGGCAAGCCGGAGGCGTCGGCTTGGTCGCACGCAGTCGCCTTCAGCTTGCCGGTAAACGAAGAGACATGAGTACAATGGTTCGATTTATATCCCACTCGATTATGTTTGTGTTGACGGCGCTAGCCGCTTGCCAACTCGACGCCGACGAAGTCAGCTTCATACGTGATGTCGCTCCGATCTTGCTCGGGCGCTGCGCTGGTTGTCACGGAGAGAAGAAGACGGAAGGTGGATACCGACTCAACACGTTCGACAACCTTGTTCGGCCAGGCGATTCCGGCGAGCAATCGGTTGTCGTGGGAAAACCCGGTGACTCGGAGTTGTTCCGTCGCGTCTTCGAGAGCGATGAAGAGCTCCGCATGCCGCAGCAAGACGATCCGTTGTCAGAGAAGGAGATCGCCACGATCCGCGAGTGGATCGAAGCAGGAGCGAAATTCGATGGCTCCGATCGCGAGGCGTCTTTGAAAGCGATACTTCCTCCGCGCGAGCATCCCGAACCGCCGGAGACGTATCGTGTTGCTGTTCCCGTTGCCGCGTTGGCCTTCTCACCTGACGGAACTGAGTTAGCTGTCGGTGGCCATCACGAGATCATGATCTGGAACTCTGATACCTCGCAGCTCGTTCGCCGACTGAAACGCCTGCCGCAACAGATTCAGAAGCTTGAGTACAGTCAGGACGGTTCGACGTTGCTCGTGGCTGGCGGCAGTCCCGGAGACTATGGCGAGTTGTGTCTCGTCGATGCTTCTAGCGGCCGAGTTGTGCGAGTTTTCGGAACGTTCGGTGACATCGTTCTCGATACTGCCTTCAATCATGACGACTCTCGTGTCGTCGCCGGCTCGGCAGATCGCTCCGTGCGTGTGTATGAAACGGCCGCCGGCAGGTTGGCTTGGCAAGTCTCGTTGCACGCCGACTGGATCACGGGAGTTGATTTCAGTCACGACAGCCGCTTCGTCGTGTCATCCAGCAAAGATCTCACGGCCAAAGTCTACGAAGCCGACTCTGGCACGTTGTTCACGACTTACAACGGGCATCAAAAGCAATACGGCAAGTACACCGGGCGGTATCAGATCTACGACGTTGTTTGTTCCGACGAAGGACCTCAAGTCTTTACCGCCGGCCAAGGCAAGACCATCAACATCTGGGAACCGGAGAAAGCTCGCGGCGAGAACGGCACCGCTGGTGATATGGAGCAGCGGTTTGCCAAAGAAGGACACACGAAGTATTTCGAACACGGTTATCAACGGAAGCTGTTGGTGTTAAGCGTGAGCAACGGAATGGTCTTCTCCGCTTCGGGTGATGGCGTTGTCAAGCAACACGACGTCGAAGCGGCAAAGCTAGTCCGTGAATACAAGGGCCATGCCGATTGGGTCTTCGCCATCGGCTATCATCCCGCGCGAAAGCTCGCCGCTTCCGGTTCGTTCGACGGCGAAGTTCGAATCTGGAGCACGGAGTCCGGCGAATGCCTGCACGCTTTCAAAGCGATGCCGAAGTGAATCACTCGTCGCCGCGATCTCCCCACCGGTCAGCCAACTGGAGAAGCTTGCTCAGCGGTAGCTCAAAGCCTGGCAAGAGCTGCGTTGTGTACGACTGCTCGGCAGTCACCGTTTCGATATCGACTTTGCTCCGTTCGAACTTGTGGACGGTCATCGTTCGATCAAAGCGATCGATGATCCAGTACTCACGGACACCGATCGAGCGGTATTCGTGTCGCTTCGTCTCGTAGTCACGTATGCGACTGCGTTTATCTTGCGAAACGAATTCGACCGTGATCGTGGGAGCCTCCCGCTCTTGGGGCAAGCGGCCAAGCCCCGCCCAGATCGCGCGATCCGGCCGTCGGCGATCCGGTCCGATGTAGAGCGTCTCTTCCGAGACGGTGAAGTCAAGTGATGAGTCCTGCGGATGGTTTGCCTAGTGTTTTCGCAACCAATACCTCAGTTCTTCGTTCTGATCTCGCTCTGGTCGTCGGGGAACTGGGTTCACGATCAACAATCCGTTGATCAACTCGTAACGCCAGCCCCTTTCGAAATCCGCAGCGTCGAACTCCCACGGATCCAGCATCATGCCGTTTGATCGCGGGCCGAGTTGCAGAGTGGGTGCTTCGGCAGTAGCCATCTCAAAACTCCGTGGTTCAGGACTCTTCATTCTACCTGTTATGACGCTTCAATTGTGATTAGTTCGCGTCTTTCATACGGGCTTCATCCCGCCTCGAATTGCCCCGGCTTCCGTTGCTCCATAGCTTCCGGCAAATCTCGGATCAAGCGGGCGGCTGTTGGGGACGGAGAGCCAGATGTGCAGGAGCAGTCGCTTCAAAGCCGGGTCGTCATGATCGACGAACTCGCTGCGGTTAGGCACCAAGTAGGTCACTCTCGCCGAGAGTGACTCGGAAACGTGGCAGGTTACTTCGCTGTGGACGCGTCATCCGTTCCAGGTCATGCTCGGCGAGCGTGACCTACAAAACACTCGCGATCGCGTCACACAAGCGATCGATGTTGTGTTCTGTCATGCCGGCGACATTGATTCGCCCGCCCGCGGTCACGATGTAAACCGAGTACTTGCTCTTAAGCTCATCAACTTGAACGGGAGTCAGGCCGGAGAAGGAGAACATGCCGCGTTGCTTCGCGATGAATGAGAAGTCACGAGCCGTCGTCTTCTCTTTCATCTTTTCGACAAATAACTCGCGCATGGAGTTGATGCGGCTTCGCATTTTCGCCAGTTCAACTTCCCAGTCGCTTCGCAGTTCGGAATCAGCCAAGACGCGAGCGACAATCGCTGCACCGTGCTGAGGCGGATTCGAGTAGTTCGTGCGGACAGCGATCTTGGCGTGACTGAGGGCAGCTTGCGCGGCGTCGGTGGCAGAGGCAACGATCGTCAACGCGCCGACGCGTTCGCTGTACAGTCCGAAGTTCTTCGAGAACGAACTGCAAACCAGCGTTTCCGTTTCCGGGCGAATAACTTCGCGCAAGCCTATCGCGTCTGCATCGATTCCGCTCCCGAATCCTTGATAGGCGAAGTCGATCAATGGCAGTAGTCGTCGCTCGTGAACAATGTCGGCGATCCGCTTCCACTGATCCGGTGTCGGGTCGATACCCGTCGGGTTGTGGCAGCAGCCGTGGAGCAACACGACGTCACCGGCTGGTATTTGCTGGAGTGAGTCCGCCATCGCCTCGAAATTCAAACCGGTACCGGCCGCGTCGATGTAGTCGTAGGTCTCGACCTGCCGATCAGCAGCCTCAAACACCTTGGGATGATTTACCCACGTCGGCTTACTGCACCAGATCCGCGAGTTGGCGAACTTTCGTTTCAGAAAGTCGGCCGCGACACGAAGCGCGCCGGTGCCGCCGGGAGTCTGGACGCTTACCGCGCGGCCGGAGGTCAACGCCTCGTGCCCTTCGCCGAAGAGCAACTGGCGCGCGTGTCGCCCGAAGTCAGCTAAGCCGTCAATACCGAGGTAGCCTTTGCTCTGCTCTTCATCGAGCAGTTTGCGTTCGGCTTCTTTAACACATTTCAAGATCGGCGTCGTGCCGTCAGCGTCCTTATAGACACCGACGCTGAGGTTGATCTTCTGAGGATTGGGGTCGTTCTTGAAGGCTTCGGTTAACCCGAGGATCGCGTCGGGCGGAGCCACTTCGAGGTTTTCAAACATGGTACTGTCCTCAATGTATCCCCGGCACTCACCCGGCGCAGTCTTGATGCGAGAACATGCAACAGTCCCCGCCACGGATCCCGAGGACCGCGTCACGGAGAGGCTGCGAGCTTTTTTGGAGTGCTCGAAAGCCAAAGCGATGACAAGTTATCGCACTCCAAATCAAAAAATCACAGCCTGAGATGCCGCGGCTACGCTCTTGTTCACAGCCTCGGAGAGTGATTGCTGCTTGTGCCGACCGGTTGACGGTCGGACGCGCAACGTGGGACAATCATCCTAGCTCGGCGGGTCGGTTCAAGGTAGCCCTGTCGCCACGGCTGGACTCCCTCCAAGAAGCAAGGCACGCGACTGGCGTGTCATCTAGCTCGCAACACGCGAGTCACGCGTTTCTCCGGAATGCCTTCGCGAAAGAAACTCATGTCGGATCGGAAAGTCGGTGTCTGGTTGCTTGGAGCTTTCGGCGGTGTAGCCACGACAACCATTGTTGGTCTCCTGGCGTTGTGCAAGGGCCTGACGGGAAACCAGGGACTTGTTAGCGAGTTGCCACAATTCGAGAAACTGGGTCTGCTGAGCTGGGACCAGATCGTTATTGGCGGCCACGATATTCGCGATACAACACTCTTCGACGAAGCGATGCAACTGGCCAGCATCAGCCGGGCGATTGACGACTCGCTGGTCGAACAGTGCCGAGACGAACTGAACGCGATCGATGCCAACATCAAGCCAGGTGTGCTGTTTAACGTTGGCCCCACGATCGAGAAGTTCGCTGAGTCTTCGTTGCGTGAGCGTTCCGAGTCGCCTCGCGAATCGATCACACGCGTGCAAGCTGACTTGACGGCTTTCGCCGAGCAACACGGCTTGGAGCAAGTCGTCGTTGTGAACGTGACCTCGACCGAACCGGCCGTTGATGCGGGCCAGTTGCCGGCGACCTGGGATGAATTAAGAAAACTGCTGGACGCTCCCGAGACGTGCCCGTTGGCGGCCAGTTCACTCTACGCGATTGCGGCACTTGAATTAGGCTACCCCCACATCAACTTCACGCCTTCGCTTGGTTCCGCTCCGGAAGCGATCTGTGAACTCGCACAAAGATCCGACACCTGCCACATGGGGCATGACGGAAAGACGGGGGAGACGTTGCTGAAGAGCGCGTTAGCTCCGATGTTCGCCAACCGAAACCTGGAAGTCATGAGCTGGGTTGGTCACAACATCTTCGGCAACATGGATGGGAAGGTGCTGGATGACCCAAGCAATAAGAAGAGCAAAGTGAGCAGCAAGGACCGGCTCTTGCATCAGATCTTTGGATACTCGCCGCAAACTCTTGTGAGCATTGAGTATGTTGAGAGCCTCGGCGACTGGAAGACGGCCTGGGACCACATTCACTTCCGCGGCTTTCTCGGAACGCCGATGATGATGCAATTCACCTGGCAAGGCTGCGATTCGCTGCTGGCGGCCCCGTTGGTGATTGATCTCGTGCGACTGACCGAGCGGGCTCATCGCAATGGTGACCGTGGGCTGCTCACCTTCCTCGCCAGCTTCTTCAAGAGCCCGCTCGGGGTCGAAGAGCACAACTTCGTGAAGCAGTTCGAGTTACTCGAGGACTGGGTCGAGAATGTGTAGGTCTCTCTCGCCGAGAGAGACCAGTCGGAACTCCGGGCGTGCGAGCAGCGAACACGGGAGCACGCGGCGGAACAGCGGGGAAGATCGCATGGTTGTCCACCTCGGCGAGGTGGACCTACAAAAGATGTGACCTCATCTGTCGGTCGAACCGTTTTCGCCAAAACTCGTCGCTTTTTACAGCACATGCGTTAGTGCGACCTTCTATACTAATGGGAACCAGGGCGCTCACATTGCTGGAGTGAACACGATGTTTCGTTATGCGGTGATCTGCCTTCTTTTCTCGGTCGCGAGCACCAGTGCCCAGGCCGACGTGTTTCTCCTGGCCAACGGGGGTCGCGTCGAAGGAAAGCTGCTGAATCCACGAGAAACGCCGCGGCGCGTCTATGTGGTGCAGCCAACGGATGGAGGCAGCCTGACATTAGCCAGGTCCGATGTCGCGGAAGTTGTCGCCAAGCCTGACGTCTACAGAAGTTATCAAGCAGCATTGCCGTTAATGGTGGACACTGAAGCAGCGCACTGGGACATGGCAGAAAAATGCCGAAAAGCCAGGTTGGACGATGAACGTAACTTTCATTTAGAACAGGTCTTACGGCACAATGCCGAACACGCCGAAGCTCGCTATGCCTTGGGTTATAGCAAGTTGGATGGAAAATGGCAGAAGCAAGATGACTGGATGGTGGATCAGGGCTATGTCCGCCACCGAGGAGCCTGGAAGCTACCACAGGAATTGGCGATCGGGCAGCGAGAGAAGGACTATGACGAGCAGATCATTGAGTGGAAGAAGCGGGTTAAGCTTTGGCGTAGCTGGGTCTTAAAGGGCCGCGATCGAGTTGGCGAAGGGGCGGCTAACCTGAAGGCCATCCGAGATCCCCGCGCCTCGGCGGCAATTGCCGCGTTACTCAAAAAGGAAGGCGATCCGAGGGCTTTGAAAGAGTTGTATGTCACTGTTCTGGCACGGTTTAGAAACGATGGAGCTGCGATCGGTGCACTGACGTGGGCAGGTTTGCACGAGCGAGATCGGCAGGTTCGCGAGAAAGCACTCGAGGCTCTAGCCGACGGAGGATCGCCGCTCGCGATCGAGGTCTTCATCAAGACGCTTGAGGACGACAACAACGCGATGGTTCATCGGGCGGCAATTGCTTTGTCGCACATGAAGAACGCGAAAATGTCAACTTTGCCGTTGATCGATGCTCTGATCACCGAGCACAAACGGACCGTTGGCGGTGGCGGTATTCAGCCTACTTTCGGCAGTGGCGGAACCGGCGGTCTGAGCGTGGGCGGCAAGCCGAAGGTCATTAAGGAGAAGCACCGGAACGAACCGGTCCTTCATGCTTTGGTGGCCCTAACGGGCGCGAACCACGGCTTTGATCAGGCCAAATGGAAGAAATGGTACGTCTTGCAGAATACCCCCCAAAATGTGAATCTCCGGCGAGTGGAGTAACCCCCAGCTTTCCACCGAATAGCGTGGAGCTGCATCGCGGCTCCTCCGGCCCTGTGTCGATGGACCGGCGATGGCTACCTTGAATCGCCACGAACCATCGCTCCATTTCTTCCGCATCGGCTCGCCGATGGCGAGCCGATGCGGAAGAAATGGAAGACCAATCAGCTAGTGTGGCAGTTGTAGCTGACCAGTCTTGGCGTCCACCGACGCGTGGTCGGTGGACGCCCTGCAGGCATCAACATCCTTAAGTCTACGCATTCAGCTTTCCGCGACTGGGCTCGCCACTCGTTCCTCGACCCCAGGCACGCATTGTGAAAAAGTAAAAGCCCCCTGACACTCAGGCGACATTCCGCGCTTCGCAGCACGCCGTATGCTACAGCCTGGAATGCCTATTTAACTCATATTGTCCGTCAAAAAAAGTGGTAACAGACGCCAAAACACTGGAAAACTCGACAAACTCCATAGATAATAATCCCCTGGTCGGTAGGTGGACTTAATCTGTCCAACCTGCAGGGATTGCGCGAGTTGTTCCGGTTATCCGGATGCACTCATCCTTACTCCCGAGTTCTTCTCGAGTGATTCCGCCGACACGCATGCGTCCCCTAACTTTGTTGCAACCAGTGAGAAATGGAAGTGTGGCTTTGTAGAACGCCACCCGGGCCAGGAGCGCGCGAAGGACCTGCGCGTTTGCCTCGTCATCGGCTGCGGTTTCACAACGCGATTGAATCGTCTGCGCTACCGGTGCGCGCTGACCGCCACGAAGTTGCGTGCGCGCGAGACGGGGCAAGCAGCAAGCAGCGATCCGTGACCGGTCGTCATCAGGCAGGCCTCCCACCACCTACTCCCTACTACCAGCTCCCTACTACCCGCTATCTTCCCACGTTGGTGTGTTGAAGAGAGGTACGAACTGAGATGTTCCAACAGTTGTTACTTCAGTACTGGAAACGCCTTCGCCACCGCAAGCAGAGCCCGCAGCATCGCCGCCGTCGCTTCCAAGCCGACGCCGCGCGCTTGTTGCAACTCGAATCGCTGGAAGAACGCGTTCTGCTTGCATACTCGGCAACGCTGGTTGGAACTGTCGTGACCTTGGTGGGTGATTCGCTTCCAGATGGCCTAACGATAGATCAGGGTGTTGGAGGGCTGTTGCGCCACAATCGGAATTCGGGCGGCGATGCCGGATACTTTAGTGACAACGACTTCATGTCGGGCAATGCAACAGACGACACAATCTTGGCGTCCGCCGTCACGATCCTAACGGTCACGGATGCCGGCACCAACGACACGGTCGTATTGGCTCAAACTCCAGCGGCCACGACCAGCACCCTAACTCTGAGTTCGGCCACGCTGAGCGTCAGCGGAGTTACCTCCATCACCGATGATGGAGACTTGACCGTAAGCGGCTTGGCCGCCTTTGCTGCCGGCACAGGCTTCATCACCTTGGGAAGTGGAGCCGAAACAACGAACTTCGGCAGCCTCGAATTCAATTCGGCCGGCGCCGTTGTCATCGCCGAGGATACGGCAACGGTCTTGAGTGGCACGAGCACGGCCGCCTCGCTCGACC
>PBSM01000031.1 GCA_002726245.1 Planctomycetaceae bacterium
CAACGCCAGCTAGCAACACAAACCCTAGTGCTCGCTAGCTGAACAGTACGGACCAATTGATATTGATACGACGAATTGCAAAAGTTCAGTAATAATATGGAGGTTATGCATTTACGAGTGGGCTACTACGTTGACTCGGTTCGAGCTACACCTAGAATGAATCCGTATCGCGGGGTCCTATCGCAGTTGCCCACCACTTGTACCTCAGTAGCCAACATGTCTCAACGCTATCTAACGGCTCTGCCCGTCTTTAACGAAGCCAATTCCGTCGATCGCGTCTTGGAAGAGGTGCGCCGCTTCAGCGATGACATTCTCGTCGTGGATGACGGTTCAACGGACGGTACTGCCGAAGTGCTGACTCGCCACAGCGATATTCAACTGGCAACACATGCGGAAAATCGTGGCTACGGAGCCGCATTGCGGACGGCCTTTGAGCACGCAAAAGAACACAGCTATGACGTCATCGTAACCATTGATTGCGATGGCCAGCACGAGCCGCAGCGAATCCCCAAGTTCGCCGCCGCTTGCCAGGAAGTTGACATTGTTTCGGGAAGCCGTTACCTGAAGCCATTTCCTGGTGACAGCGAACCGCCATCGCAACGCCGTTGGATCAACAGTCAGATCACGAAAGAACTGAATGAGTTGCTGGGGCTCGGACTGACAGATGCGTTCTGTGGCTTCAAGGCCTATTGCATCTCTTCGCTTTCGCAATTGAATCTCACCGAGTCTGGATATGCGATGCCACTGGAGTTGTGGGTTCAAGCCGCGCGCGCCGGCTTGCAGATCATCGAGTTACCGGTGCCTTTGATTTATCTGGATGAGAAACGGTCGTTCGGAAGCGTGTTGGATGATGGAGCGACGCGGCTAGACTACTATCATTCGGTGATCAACCGCAGCCTCGAAGCAATTGGTTGTGCAATGCCGACGAAGGCGGCGCTCTCCAGTTGTGGAGACCACGCGGGATGACACCGTCGGCGAGCCCGCTTCAGTACCGTCGCTTGCGAGCTCCGATGGACGATGGCAGCACCTTCTTCGATCCGCCACTTGAGAACTGTGCGCGGATCGTTGGCAAAAACGTGACGCTCGCAAGCCGCCGCGACAATCTTCTCGGTGGCCATACCATCGGCCAACTCTCCTCGGATGCGCGCGCACACCTCTTGCGAAGCGCGCGTGCCTATACCAGTGCATATCGTGACGTAGCTGAGGCTGCTGATCGCGCTGAATCGCCCATTATCCTGACGGGCCATCAACCGGAGTTGTGTCATCCGGGCGTTTGGATCAAGAACTTCTTGCTGGATCACTTGGCTCGGCAGCAAAAGACGCATGCCGTTCACTTGCTCATCGACAACGACACGATCACGGCAGCGTCAATCCGGGTGCCGACCGGCAGTGTCGCTTTGCCTCGTGCCGAAGCGGTGGCCTTCGATCGCCAGCTTGGCGAGATGCCGTTTGAAGCACGATCGATTGCCGATTCAGATGCCTTTGCATCCTTTGCGACTCGAGTTTCCGAAACCATCAAGCCGTTTATCGACGATCCGCTCGTCAACTCACTCTGGGAGGATGCTATTTTGGCGGCGGAGCAGACTGGCAATCTGGGAAGCTGCCTCGCACAAGCAAGACATCGCATGGAGGAGAAATGGGGTCTGCAAACGCTTCAGGTACCTCTCAGTATTGTTTGCGACCACGCGGCGTTCCGCTGCTTCACGGCGCACATACTCGCTGAGCTTCCCCGTTTCCAGCAGATCTACAACACCTCACTCGGCGCGTATCGTCGTGAGAATCGGATCCGCAGTCAGACGCACCCCGTTCCCGCACTCGCAACCGAAGGCGAATGGTTCGAGGCACCCTTCTGGTTGTGGCACGAGACAATCCTGGTGCGCCGCCGTATGTTTGCGCGGATCGTTGCCAATACGATGGAGATCACGGATCTGCACGAGATTCGTCATTCGTTGCCGCTAAGTCGTGATACATCAGCAGACAAAGTCGTCGATGAGCTAGAGCGACTTACAACGGAAGGCCTTCGGTTGCGCCCCCGCGCTCTGCTAACGACGATGTTCGCGCGCCTGTTTCTCTCGGATTTGTTCATCCACGGCATCGGAGGTGCGAAGTATGACCAACTCACGGATGCGATCATCGAGGACTTCTTCGGCTTCGAAGCACCTGTCTTCCTGACCGCTACCGCAACCGCGAAGCTGCCAATCGATCGACCTCGCGTCACGTTGGAGGAGTTGCGCGACACGACACGGAAGTTGCGAGAATTAGACTTCAACCCGCAGCGACACATCGACAGCAGCGCCGAGGCACAGCGACTAGCCGCTGCCAAGAACGATCTAATTGCCAATTCGCCAGAAGCAAGCCAGCGTAAGCAGCGGCATCTCAAAATCGCCCAGTTTAACAACGCAATGCAACCCTTCGTCGCGGCACAACGAAAAACTTGGGAATCAGAAAGGTCGTCGATTTTGCAATTGCTGCGGTACGAAAAGGTACTTGCTTCGCGGGAGTACGCTTTCTGTTTGTTCCCCGAGCGAACTTTGCGCTCTTTCCTACTGGACATTTAAAGAGAGAATTATAAGTTAGACGGACAATTTGATGCCCGACGGATCGACGGACTTCGCAGAAGGGATGCTGAATCATGACCTCGACAGCGGTTCGAAGTGAGTCCAACAAGCGGTCGCCCGCGAGTAACCATCTCGCTGGTACGCTCTCTCCGATGTCTGCATCGTTGCTCAACGCAGACTCTTTTCCACTTGATCGCCGTTTCGGCACGGATCGGGAGTTTCGTATCGTGCCCGCTCGTCCGGGTGACCATCACGCGATCCATTGCTTGCTGGTAAGCACCTTGCACCGACCCAGTTCGTCCGAATTTCAGGCCCAGCACGAAGATCCGTTCTACGAGCCATCGGATCGCCTCGTTGTAAAACGTGACGAACAGGTAGTTGCTCACAGTCGCGTGTGGAATCGTGAGCTGCACTTCGGGCAGAGGATTCTGCCCGTTTCAACGCTGAGCGATCTCGCCGTGCTGCCCGAGTATCGCAATGAAGGTTGCGCCAGCGAGCTGTTGCGAGCGGCGGAACAGACGATGTTTGCTGGTGGAACCAAGATAGGATTTCTTCGTACGCAGAATTCCGAATTCTTTGCGGATCGCGGCTGGGTACGCTGTGGCCGGCACAGCCATTCGATCGCGGGTGCCCGCGACATTCTCTCGCGTCTTCAAGAACGACAAGCCTCGCCTCGCGATCCGCTATCGCCGCCCGTCGAGCCATTGAACATTCGCATGTGGCGGCATGTCGAGCAAGCCGCGCTCATGCGGTTGTACGAGGAGTGCACCGGCGACACGTATGGCCCGCTCGTGCGAACCGAACCCTATTGGCGATGGCTGATCAGCCGCCGCGCCTACGATCGCATCTACGTCGCCATCGACGGACCCGATAAGCTTGAGCTAAACGACAAGCTAACTCCAATCGTCGGATATGCGGTGATGCATGAAGGGCAGATTCTTGAACTGGTGACGACGCCCGATCATCCCGACGCGGCTGAGCAACTTCTGGCTCGCGCCTGTGGCGACGCGATCGAACACGATCTTCACTATGTACGTCTCGATGCAGCGCCTGATTTCCCATTGCACGACACGTTCGCGGCTGCTGGTGGTCGGCGATGCAACAGCGAAGTCGATAACAGCGAAGTCATGATGACCAAGCTGTTCGATCCGATGAGCTTTCTCGAGGACTCTCTCGCGGAGATTCATCGCCGCGCGAAAGCAGCGAAACTCGCGCTGCCATTTGACTTGGGTTTGCTTATCGATGACGAGCGATTTGCGATTTCGGTTCGTCAGCGTAGCGTGAAGCTCCTGCCCGGGAAGCTGGGACGAAGCTATTTTGAGTGCGGTCTCAGAGAGCTGACTCAGATGTTGCTTGGCCATCTCGACATCGAAGAATCCGTTGAATCGGAAGCAATTCGCGCTTCAACACGAACCGCGATCGACGCCGCACGCGTTCTCTTCCCGCGTTTGCCGATTTGGCGACCAGCGTTCGACTCGATGCCGGCGTGAGTGACTTCGTTAGGTTCCCGCCTTTAGGCGGCTTCCCGTGCTGTTGGACTTAATCGTAAAGGTTCGGGATCACGGCTCAAATGGGGAGGAATGGTCCCGCACGAATTAAGGAAAGAGCACGAATGACTCGCTCCCAATTCGTGCTCTTTCCAGAATTCGTGCGGTCCAACTTCTTCAGCAACTCAGTTCAATTGTCCTTTGATTGTCCGTTGAGTGACCTCCCAGACTCCCACTAGCAAAGCGACTCGACTGAAACTCATCTACATTCTCCGATCGCACTATCAGACCAACCACTGGAATCGGAGCGTAGCGACAATCGTCATTGGGGGCACAAGGCCGCAATTGGTTGCGGAAACGAGTGAATATCAAGTCGGACCGTGCTATCCTGTCTGGCATCTCAGACAAGGAGAAACATCATGTCGCCGTCGAAGAACCCCCGTCTCTGCTTGGTTGCTCTTGTCTTCCACATTGTTTTGCTGGGAGGCCACGTCGGAGGAGCAGAAGACGACGCCCAGACGAAACGTCCGATCAAGGTTCATCAGCCGAAGCGTCTGTCGGCGGAGCCGATCCCGGCGAAGCGCACGCCGCTGGGAATCCCTGAAGACTATAAGCCTTGGATTGTGAAGCTGAAGGACGAGCGATTGATGATCGTCGCCTTTCATGCCGGTCGCAACCCAGTCAACGAGTACGCGGTGTTCTGGCGATCCGCGGATGGCGGCCGGACATGGGGCAAGCGTGAGCCTCGCAAGGACGTTCCGGGGCGCGAGTTCGCCGTGACGTGTTTGGCAGATGGAAGCCTGGTGATGACGTGTCACTTCCTTGAACAAGACGCGATGAACAAGGCGGGCTATACGTACAGCAAGCTCTTTCGTTCGGGAGACGATGGGGCGACGTGGCAGGAACTGCGAGTTGGGCCGGAGGGTTTTCCGGCGAAGGTGAGCACTAACACCGATCGCAATGTCTTCGAGATCCCAGCCTCGGAAAACCCTAAGAAGATGATTGCCTACGTCGGCATTAGCACGTCGGGGCTCCATGAGAACAAACAGGATTACGTTTCGCTATGGCGTTCGACGGATGGTGGAAAGACGTGGGACAAGACATTAAAGCCAGATGTCGCTGGTTGGGATGACTACGATGGTTTCTTTGGTCAGTCTTCTACATACCGGTCTCCTAGCGGCAAGCTGCTGCATGTTGTGCGAGTTGATCGACGTGGCAAGTATTGGAAACTCGGAGACCTCAAACTCGGCCAGGAAGAGGGTGATCAAGGCGATCGTATGATGATCTGGAAGTCGATAGACAACGGTCGGAAGTGGTCGCGTTTAGACGAACACGGCGACTTCGGAACGTACGGCGAAATGTACCCACGCTTCTTGAAGCTTGCGGACGGTCGCCTGCTGTTTACCTTCACCGTACGCAGCAACTCGACCGACGATCATGCTCTCGGCCTGCGTGCCTTGATCAGCTACGACGACGGCGAGACGTGGGACTTCGCACACGACCGATTGATCATCGATGATATCAATCAAGGTGCGAGCGGCGGCGGATACGGAAACACTGTCCAGATGAAAGACGGTTCGCTCGTGTCGTGTTACAGCCACCGCGGCACCGATGGCAAGACGCACGTGGAAGCGGTACGGTGGCGAATGCCTGAAGCGCGTAACTAGTTGCTCGGAGCCCAAGTTGTGCTATCAGGATGGAAGGTGAACCATGCGGGCTTCAGAGAAACGATCCCCGGCAACTTCGATAGTTGACGGCCCTCATGCACTCCGCTGTCAGCCACACCTGTTACGGGATCCCACACCGACTGCGATTGATCGTCGATCAGTTTGTTGTCTTCGAAACGAAACGTGTGCATGCCTCCATCCACCTGTCGCCCGAATACGCTTGCTGTACCGCTCTCCGAATCGAAAACGACCAGTACTTCCACGTCGCCAAAACGGTCATTGATAGCCAACTCAACCCGCAAATCATCGAACCGCCAACATTTGGCGGCGGAGTCGTTAGCCAAGCCGATTATAAGAGCATCCGGCAGAGGCAGTGTCGGAAGCGGCAGTTCATTCAAATGAACGCCTCGCCGGTACTCATTCGTTGTCTTCGACATCAGCATGACGGTGCTGTCTGGATAACGCGAACGCCAAGCCCGCCAGTCCGTCATGGAAGAGGGAAACACGTCCAGCTTCTTTCCTTGCAGCGGCCCTTGCATCGCTTCGCCGAGCAGATGACTCCACAGGCTCTGCGTCTCTTGATCGATCATCACGAGGCTGGATTCCCACAGCAAGCCAGACACTGCCAACGTCAGCGTGCGGCCATCCACTCGTCGGGCATACACGATGCCGTTATGGCAAAGATGTCACCAAGTGGCAGCAAGAGGAGTTTCGGCAAGCGTGTCGTTGAACACTTCGCGTTCTGGCCCCGTCATCATGTTGATTGGATAGGCCCGCGCCTCGCCGTCTATTACGACCCCTAGCACCAAGTCGTCATCGTTCAGAGCATCAGCGACCTCGCCGGTTAAAGCGATTTGGTAGCCAGTCACCACTGGTTGCTCTGGTGCTGCCCGTTGTGGGAAGAAGCTCTCGGCACTAGGCGGATTCTCTGGACTTAATCGATGTGACTCCTGCTCCGCAATCTTGGCTGCGCTTTGATAATCGTCCCAGCGTTCGACGAACACGTAGTAAGCCGCTAGTCCGACGCTCGTTCCGACAACCACCAGTATCGCGATTCTGAAGCCCGACTTAGCAGTGGATCGGCTCATTTTGGACACCATTACTTAGAACTTAGAATCGATTTCGCAGTGCAAGCAGATCGGCACCATGAACAGGCTTCCGTGAAGCATGTTCCTCAGTCTACTCCCGCCTCCAATCGCCGTTTGTGAGTTGACTCACAAGCGTTGCCAGGGCAGACGGCCCCAGGAAAAAAAGGACAAAAACTTGCACTCTAAGCATTTCGAGGGATGCACTGCGTCTGCGATTAACCCGTTCACGATGCGAATCAGTTTGAGGAGTTGAAATGGTCGTCAGTCGAGTTGCCACTCTGGGCTTGGGTTTTCTCTCGGTGTGCGCTCTGTTGGTTTCTTCGGGCTGTGATCCCGGTCTGGGCTCGCCAGTCAAGGTAAGCGGAACGGTAACGGTGGACGACAAGCCTTTGGCTAATGCCGCCATCACCCTGAATTGTACGGAAGAACGTCCCATCGAGCACAAAGCATTTAACGCGACTACTGCGAGCGACGGTTCCTATGAGATCGCCGCAGTCTACCCAGGACCGTACGAAGTCATCGTTGGTGAAAGCGGAGAAGGGATGGATGATCCTGGGATGGCTGGTGCTGCAGCCCCCGACGAACTCCAACCCGTTGCCGAAGTCAGGCGTATCGGCGACGAGTCCTTCGCTGGACGGACAGAGAGCTGGAATCGTTTCACAGGAGCCGTTTCGATAGGTTTGCTCTCAACATCAGAATCGGAGTCGCTTCGAGCGTAGCAGCCGACGCAGAACACCAACGTCGCCAGTGCCGCTATCCTCAGGAAGAACAGGCTTCGCCAAGTTCGGAAGAATGCTACTCTCGTCATCATTCCAACGCCTCCACCTGTATCGTTGCACGCTTCCACGTCTCCGCCTGAAGTTGCTTTCCACGTTGTTGGCAAAGTTCGGAAACCTCGCGGCACAACGCCGGCGTTGGATGCTCTAAATCGCCGCTAAGCACAATCGCAGTCAGGCGACCGACATGCGTTTCCAATTGATTAGCCGTTGCAAAACAATCGGCAGCCTCTTCGCCACGACCAAGCAACTGCAGCAAGGCTCCGCGGCGCTGCACGTAAGCCAACTCTTTTGGTTTCGGCTGCAAAGCTTGTTCGATGTGTTGTAACGCTTCATCCAACTCGCCTCGCTGTTCAGCCAACAAGCTCCGGATCCACGACATCTGGTCTTGATAGACGTCAGCGGCGTCTGGACGATCTGTATCTTCGCTCACTGAAGCCAGGAGTTCCTCCGCAGAAGCCCACTCCGCCGACTCAATCAGAAATTCCAACACGCGCAACCGGATGAGCGAGTCGTCAGGAGCCAGATCCAACGCCGACTGAAAAGCTCGCTTCGCCTTGTCGATTTCGCCGATGCGGGAATAGCACCTCCCTAGAGCAGCCAGGACCTTTGGCTGATCAGGTTGCCGGTGATTCGCTCGCTCCCAATTGCCGAGGACCTCACGCGGATTCTGCGGACGAAACTCGCTCATTCGCAAAGCCACCGCCAGAGGGAAATCGTAGGGCTCGATCCGTAAGCCTTGCTCTAGTAAGGCTTCGAGTTCGTGATGCCGGAACTGCTTGAAGTATAGCCACCGCAACTCGTGGCGTGCTCGCTGCGATTCCGGATGCGTCTTGAGGACAGCACTGAAAGTTCGCTCCGCTTCATCAACCCGAAGATCCGCCAGAAGCCGCATGCCAGAGTCGTAAGTCACAGCAGGCAGAATGGGCTCGACGCTTAGGTCGGGGCGTTTGCGACCCAAGACAGCAGCGGCAACGAAGACAACCAGCACAGCCAATATCAACAGCCAGCGTGCTGAACGCCGAGATGCCTCGCGACGCTTCTTCTTGCTTCGGCGCGTCATCTGGTTGAGCTAGTTCAACGTGCGGAGTCGAGCGGTTAGAGCTCGGGAAACGCGGCGTCAAGATCGAGTTGGTCGCCCGTCTCGGTTCGAAGCTCGCGGAGTTTGCTGAACATCGTCTTGATCCGAGACTTGTGCGCGGCGACTTGGCTGAGATCATGTTGCTCGTGGGGATCAGCAGCGAGATCGAAGAGCAATGCAACCGGAACTTTTGGATACAAAATCAGCTTGAAGCCGTCGTCGGTGATCATGCGCTGCATGTCGGGACGATACGCTCCATAGATCGCGTCGTATTGCTCCGTGCGCTGCTCGGAGAGTATGGGCAGCAGGCTTCGAAACTGAACGTGATCCGGGATCGAAGCTCCGGCCAGTTCGAGTGTCGTTGGCATGATGTCTTGCAGATAGACAGCCGTATCGATCTGCTTGCCGGCATCGATGCCTTTGCCGTTGACGATCATCGGCACGCGCACACTGTGGTCATACATGTTCTGCTTGCCAAGCAAGCCGTGATGGCCACACGACAAACCGTGATCCGCGGTAAAGAAAATGTAAGTGTTGTCGGCTTGGCCTGTCTTCTTTAGCGCTTCCAGGATCAAGCCGATCTGGTGGTCCATGTGCGTGATGATCGCGTAGTACTCTTGGCGATTCACTTTCACGGCGTATTCGGTACGGGGGAAGGGGGCGAGTTTCTCGTCGCGGAGCGAGGGTCCGCAACCGACCTGGTCTTTGAAGGGGTAGTCGGCCAAATAGTTGACCGGCGTCTTAATCTTTGCCAGCGGATAGCGATCGACGTACTCCTGCGGTGATTGCCGGGGATCATGAGGCGCGTTGAAGGCGATGTACATGAAGAACGGATTGTCGCGTTTTGACGCTTGTTCGAGATAGCTGACCGCGTCGTCTTTGACGACTTCGCTCCAATGCTTCCCGCCTTCCCAAAAGCCACCGAACTTGGGATCTGATGGCGACCATTTGTCGGGTTGGCCTTCGTGGGGGCGGTCGTAACCGTCCGGCGTTTGCTTTGGCATTCCGCCGCGAACGTGGGTCGCGACGTCGAAGACTTTGTTCGCGTCCGCCTTGATGTGCCATTTGCCGCTGAAGTAGGTGTCGTATCCCTGCTGTTTTAACAACTGTGGCCAGAGCTTTTTGATTTCCGTCGGTTGCTTGATCGTCTTCTCGAGGCGTTGTGCGTGCCACAGATAACGACCGCTGACGAGCATGGTACGGCTGGCGACGCAAACCGCTCCGTGATAGCCGCCCATGTTATAGGCGTGCGTCAAGGTTGTCCCGGAGCGAACCAGCGAGTCCAGATTCGGTGTTTCGATCTCCTCATTTCCGAGGGCGTGTATCGATTCGTAGGTTTGGTCATCCGCAAAGATGAAAAGAATGTTCGGCTTGTCGGCAGCGGTGGCGAATACTGGCAGCACCAAAGCCGACGCGAGCAGAACCAAAAAAAATCGGTTGAAAGCGAGGTTACTCATGAGGGACGTTCGTTCCGGTGTTGATGAGGAGGCTTCGAGTAGAAGTTAACACTGTAACCGCTGACTCCCAACTTCGCCAGGATTCACAAGTAGGTCACTTTCGCCGAAAGTGACTTACTCCAGCATCGTTGAGAGAACGCAGGTCACGTTCGGCGAACGGCGACCTACTAGCCAAACAGGCTCGTGATTGGCTTGCCGTTTGCCAGGCGATGACGCCGGCCAATTTGGTCGTGTATCTCGGTACGAGGGTTCAAGCCGAATCGCCAGAAGATCGTTGCGGCGAGATCGGCGGGTGTGACTGGATCGATGGCGGGATAAGCACCAAGCTGGTCGCTCGCACCGAAGACGGTTCCGCCGCGAATGCCTCCGCCGGCAAGCGTGACGCTATAACAGTCGGGCCAATGGTCGCGGCCCGCGTTTCCATTGATCTTCGGAGTGCGCCCGAACTCGCCGAGCGCAACCACCAACGTGGAATCGAGCAATCCTCGCTCGTCTAAGTCCTCGATCAAAGCCGCGTATGCCTTGTCCGCTGGTGGGAGCAGGCGATCCTTGTGCTCGGAAAAATTCTTGGCGTGCGAATCCCAGTTCTGGCCTTGCTGGCGGAAGTCATACACGTTCACGAACGGAATGCCGGCCTCGACCAAACGCCGGGCAAGCAACACGTTCTGACCTCGCAACTGGTGACCGTGGACTTCACGAACTCCGTCAGCCACTTTGTCTGGATACAAGCCATACCGCTCGCGTGTGTCCTGGGACTCATCCTCGATTCGTAAGGCGCGGGCGACCTCTTCCGATTGCATCAGCTCGAGGGCTTTGCCGTACAGCGCCTTCAACTGTTTGGATTCAGGCAAGCCGTTCAAAGCCGGATCGGTTGCCAGACGCTCCGCCAACGCTCTTCGTTGCTCGAGACGCTTTAACGAAAGGTCTGAAGGTCGCGAAAACATCTCGGCGCTATAACTGACTTTGGCTGGGTCGCCGCTGATCCGAAACGGATCGTAAGTGGAACCCAAGAAACCGCCGCCTTGGCAAGGCGTATCAACGACGTTGTGAAACACCCACGGAAGCGCGGCGTGCGGCACGTCGATGTCCAAGTCGCGACGCATGTAGCTAACGGTCGCTCCGTGACAGGGGTGGAACTGCGGGATTGGGGCGAACTCCTCGCGATCCCCTTGCGAAGCTTGACGACCGGTAAGCGTCTCAATTGATGCCGAGTCATGCAAGCGGTTGGTGTGGTGCATGCTGCGGACAACGGCCATGTGATGCATCACCTTCGCGGTATGAGGCAAGTGCTCGCTCACTTGCAGACCCGCAACGGAAGTCGAAATTGGCTTGAAGTCGCCGCGGACTTCGGTCGGTGCATTCGGCTTCATATCGAGCGTATCGAGATGACTCGGGCCACCATAGTAGAAGATCACAATGCACGACCGGATCTTCGAGTCACTACGTGTGGTATCCGACTCAGCGCCAAGTGCCAATCGTGCGGAGAGCAAGCCGCCGAGATTGAGTCCCAGCCAACCGGTACCGGCTGCCTGCAAGATCTGCCGACGATTGAGACTTCGCTGGGAGTTGGATGAATCGGTCATGGCTGGCTCGCAGATGGTAGGACGCAACTGATTGTAACCTCGCCGCGTGTGGATCCGGTATATGTAAGTGCAGTGATGGCAGTTCTGGTCTTCCCGTCCGCGATGCGACACGCCCGGCGGACAGTCACTGATCCAAATCAAAAAACTCACAGGCATTCGAGTCAAAATCTCGAAACGGAGGGAACGCGCACCCCCTCGTGAGCGTCACAGTTAGCGAAGGAGATTGTACTAATCGTTACAACCGACACGGTCTCCGCGGTTTTTCTAAGTAACCAAGCAGTCAGTCATTGCAGATCAGCAACTCGCTTAGAATAAGCGATACTTGTCCAGTGCTCTTGAGCACGGTGTTTCCTTAGCAGGATGTCCGCGAGCCAAACGTCGAGTGCAGCTCGCGAACGTGGTGAGCGACGCGTGTCGTTCTTCCTTTTTTCAACTCACTCTGGATCAGAGAGGCAAATCGTACCATGGCACAGATGTTGTTCTACGAGAACGTGGCCCCAGTTTCTTCAGAGCGTCACAAAGATCTGAGTATCGAGCGCGTTGACTTCGACTTCGCCGCTAATGTCAACTCAGTTCCTTTGACCGCGATTGAGATGCCGCTGGCAGCTCGCGAATACACAATCGTCTTCGCCGGCAACGAAGAGGCAGTTGCTCCGGTCGTCGTCCTTGGCGTCGATGGCACGGAAAACCAATACCTTGATGAAAACAAAGCTTGGAAAGCTGATTACATTCCAGCATTTGTGCGTCGCTATCCTTTTGTTTTCTCGCAGAACGAAGACGGTTCGCAGTTCACACTGTGCATCGACGAGAGCTGGTCGGGTTGCAATCGGGAAGGTCGCGGACAGCGCCTGTTCACCGACGAAGGCGAGCAGACTGAATACCTGCAGAACATGCTGAAGTTCCTGGGCGACTACCAGACTCAGTTCATGCGAACGCAGGCTTACTGCAAGAAGCTCAAAGAGCTGGAATTGCTCGAGCCAATGCAGGCTCAGATCACGCTGCCCGGCGGCGAGAAGCGATCCCTCGGCGGCTTCCTTGGCGCGACTCGTGCCAAGATCAAGAGCATGAGCGCCGAGAAGATGGCTGAACTCGTCAAGACGGACGAGCTTGAGCTGACTTACTTGCAGATGTCTTCGCTGAACAACCTCGGTTCGGTCATCAACCGCTCGCTGCCCAAAACGGCCGCGGAAGTTGAAGAGACAGAGCCAGCGGAAGAAGCTGAAGAACCTAAGAAGAAGACGGCGAAGAAGAAGTCATAAGCTGACTTTCGATATCGCATTAGCAAACACCTGCTACGAGCAAAGAGGCTTCTGTTCGCAAGAACAGAAGCCTCGGTTCGTTTCTTGGCCGTGAACGCAGACTTCTGGCCTTGAACACGCATGATGGGCTACCATAGGGGGCATGCAACTCAGATTGACCCACCAGCCACTGCTCTTAGCCTTGGCATTAGTTATTCCTGGCCAAAACGAACTAGCGGGTGCTGATCCGGCACTTGCACCTCTTCCCAAGAGTGTGACAGCGCCTGCTGGCAATCCGACGACTGCGGCCAAAGTCGAACTTGGCAAACTACTCTTCTTCGATCCAAGATTGTCCGGCGACAACAAGATGAGTTGCGCGACTTGCCACGTGCCGGACAAAGCCTTTGGCGATGGATTGCCTCGCGGCAAAGGAGCAAACAACAAGACACTATCGCGTAACAGTCAGACCGTTTTGAATGTCGGCTTCTATTCGACGTTCTTCTGGGATGGGCGAGCAAAGAGTCTCGAAGAGCAAGCTCTGGGGCCGATCGAATCGCCCGACGAGATGAACCAGAACATCAACGAACTCGTCGGAGAACTGACGGCGATCCCTGCCTACACTGGCCGCTTCCAGAAAGTGTTCGGTGAGGAGATCAAGGCTGAGAACATCGCTAAGGCGTTGGCTGCCTTCCAACGCACGCTGGTCACTCGCAACTCGCCACTAGATCGCTATCTTGCTGGCGATGAAGACGCGCTATCAGCGCTGGCGAAGCAGGGGTTGGAATTGTTTCGCGGCGAGGCGGACTGCATTCGTTGCCACCATGGCCCGCTGTTAAGCGATGGTAAGTTCTATCGGCTGGGAGTCGGCTTGCAAGATAATGGTCGCGGCGCCATCACAGGAAAGCGAGACGATCTATACAAGTTTCGCACGCCGTCGCTGCGTGATGTTGCGCGCACCGGTCCGTACATGCACGACGGTTCCTTGAAGACTCTGTTCGACGTCGTGCAGTTCTATTACCGCGATGCCGCTTCGCGCGGACCAGAAGGGCTGAAGTTGGACGTCGAACCGCTGCTCGGGCAAAGCTTCTCCGAGATCGATGCAATCGTCGAGTTTCTCAGGTCTCTCGACGGCGAACTACCGAAAGTTGTGGCGCCGAAGCTGCCCTAGTTTGTTCATCAGCGTTGGTCAGCAGCGTCAGGACCATCTCAAAGGCGGATGGGCCGGTCGGCTCATCGTCGCGACGAAATGTCAATCGCTTCCGAACAAATCGTTGATATCGAGGACGGCCTTCTTTGTCTCCATCGGCGATATCTTGTCACCTCGATTGGCAATCGACCGATCGGTGTATTCGGCACCTCGTGGTTGGCGATACACATGAACGCACGATGCATTTGCGTCCACGATCCAATACTCGACGATGCCCGCTTCCGCATACAGCGCGGCTTTTTCTCGCAAATCGGATTGCAGACTGCTGCGCGAAACTTCGATGGCGAGTTTGACATCGGAGGCTGACGGATGACGCTCGCGATAACGCGCCGCTCGAACCCAGAGCAAATCGGGTTCTGGTCGACTGTCAAGCTCGGCGAGATCCAAGCCCGTCTGTGAAGTCACCATGATCGAATCCGGTGATATCGACCTAGCCGACCAGTTGGTCAGATACATAATCAGATCGTCGTGGACGGGACCTGCCGGATTCATCTCACGCAACTCCCCGCGAATCAGCTCGATCTTGCGATTCAAATGATCGAATGCACCACATTCAACCATGCGGCCAAACTCGTTCGCTGTAAGATGTAGCCCAGTACTCATACTTTTCTCGACCAAACGCCTAGACGCACCTTCCACCAACCAATCCTACTTGATTGTCTGCCCTCGATTCAAGCTTTCCGTCGGGGGTAGTGTGCCACAACACGACAGCAGGCGTCCCCGGGGGCAGACGTCGAAGCGAGCTTCCGTGTTTCGCGTGCTATGCTATTGAAAAGGCGCTAGCAATACTCACGGAATAACTTCCCCATTTGTTCAGGTTCGTTTAACCCGTAGGCGAGGGTCGTCCCGTGGATGACATCCCTCGCCTACGGCTACGGGTTAAACGAGGAAGTTATTTCGTGAGCGTTCCTACACGCTTTTCTTTCTGAATGCGGTGACGCCGCGTTAGGCCGAGCACCAGTGAAGAACCGAATCGCCTTACGAATCGATGAGTTGGACTGTGCTGAAGAAGTTGTTCAGCTTCGCGACTTGTTGGACGAAACGGCCGGGATCACACAGCTCGATTTCGATGTGGTCAATCGGCGGATGTACGTAACCATCGAGACCGATGGGCCTTCCGAGAGCGAGATCATCGAACGCATCGCCCGCATCGGCATGCACGCTACACCTGCGGCGGATCGGCCCAGCGCAGAGACACGTCAAACCGATACAAGCTGGAAGCAACACGCTCGGCTTCTCCTTACAGTCGTCGCGGGATTCGCCGTCATCGCAGCGTTTGTCGTACACGCGATCATGACCGGTGAGCTAACGGCTCCGTTACACAGCGACTTGGCTTCGCCAGAGAGCGTTCCCCCGCTGCCGGCCCGTGTGCTTTACTCACTGAGCATCGTCTTGGGCTTCTGGTTCGTCGTGCCGAAAGCGTGGATGTCCCTAACGCAGTTGCGTGCCGATATGAATTTGCTCATGTGTGTTGCGGTTGCGGGAGCGCTGTTGCTCAGCCAATGGCTGGAAGCCGCGATGGTCACGTTCCTGTTTCAAGTCTCACTGCTACTGGAACACTGGAGCATGGACCGCGCGCGGCACGCCGTCAACTCGCTGTTGAAGTCGTCGCCCGAGACAGCTCGGCATATCGCGCCCGGCAACGATCATCCTCATGAACGTCCGGTCGAAGAGGTGGACGTCGGTGATCGTATCGCGATTCACCCAGGGGATCGTATTCCGCTGGATGGGATCGTTCGCACCGGCGAGTCGGAAGTGGACCAATCACCTATCACGGGCGAATCGATTCACGTCGCGAAAAGCATCGGTAGCGAAGTCTTCGCCGGTACGATCAACGGCAGCAGTTCACTGGAAGTCGAAGTCACACACAAAGCAGGCGATACAACGATCGACCGCATTATCCATCTCGTTCAGGAGGCACAAGCAACAAGAGCGCCGGCCGAACAGTGGGTCGAACGGTTTGCCAGATACTACACTCCCGCAATGATGTTGCTGGCGATCCTGGTCGCAATCGTTCCACCGTTGCTTATGCAAGGGACATGGACGACGTGGTTCTACAACTCGCTGGTGCTGTTGGTGATTGCTTGTCCCTGCGCGCTGGTGATTTCAACACCGGTCAGCGTCGTGTCGGCGTTGACGGCGGCAGCGCATGAAGGTGTCTTAGTCAAAGGCAGCAAGTATCTGGAAGTGGTTGCACAAATTAAAGTCATCGCGCTTGACAAGACGGGAACACTGACACAGGGTCAACCGGTGGTACAATCCGTCACTCCGTTGAACGAGCATTCGCGAGCCGAGTTGCTGGTGCGCGCTGCTGCCATGGAATCGCAGAGCACGCATCCAATCGCTAAGGCGATCCTCGACTACGCCGAGAGCGAAGGCGTTCGCGCCTCGGCTGCCGCCGAGTACCGGCTGTTAACAGGTCGCGGTGCCGAGGCAGAGGTCGCTGGACGCAAGTATTGGATTGGCAGTCGTCGCTTAATGCACGAGCGAATGCCTGACGAAGACTTGGCACATACTCACGGTGAAGAGTTAGAGGGCGCGGGCCATTCCGTCGTTGTAATCGGCAGCCCGGATCACGTTTGCGGGCTGATCAGCTTGGCCGACACCGTGCGGGACGAGTCAGTCGTTGCACTAAGAGAGATGAAGCGGCTCGGGATTCGCCACACAGTCATGCTGACGGGAGACAACAACGAAACGGCGCGCGCGATCGCCGAACTGGTCGGTGTAGACGACTACTTCGCGGAGTGTCTGCCGGAAGACAAAGTCCGCCAGATCGAGCGACTTCGTGGCGCGTACGGCTCCGTTGCGATGATCGGCGATGGCGTCAACGACTCGCCCGCGATGGCCGCAGCGAATGTTGGGATCGCGATGGGCACGATTGGGTCCGATGCCGCCATCGAGACAGCCGATATCGCACTCATGTCCGACGACCTTAGTAAGGTCTCGTGGCTCGTACGTCTGGCACGCCGGACACTACGTACCATCAAGCAAAACATCGCCTTTGCTTTGGGGCTCAAGATACTCTTCGTCGTGCTATCGGCTGTCGGAATGGCATCCCTATGGCTGGCCATCGCCGCCGACACCGGCGCGTCGTTGCTGGTCGTCTTCAACGGGATGCGGTTGCTACGAAATCGATAGATCAATTCGCCGCGTAGTCCTCACCGTTCAAGCTCCGCGTAACGGACCGCAGCCAGGCATCTAGCCCTTTCCGCATTTGCTCGACTCGCGACTTCTCCCGCGCTGCGCTGTCCGTCTTTTCAGCAGCATCGGTAGCCAAGTCGTACAACTCCCACTTCACAGTGCCCTTCTTATCCGTGATGCGATGCAGTTTCCAATCGCCGTCGATCCAAGCAGCATGTCCCGGGAACTCGTCCATCGGATACTTCGGGTTTGGCAACTCGGCGGCCTTCTGACTCGATTCATGCGGCTCCAGATCGCCACCTGCTACTTGTGCTTTCAGCAAATCAGCCATCCAAGTCGCCGATGGCGTACTGATTCCTCGAGTTGTGTAATCCCAGAAACCCATCGGGCGCGAACGCTCTTCAACATCGCCATCGATCAAGGACACCAAGCTGACGCCGTCCAGAGGAGCTTGGTTCTTCACTTTGGCTCCGACGATTTCCAACAGCGTTGGGTAGATGTCACATGTGCTGGATCGCATCTTTGTCGTGCGAGGCTTCGGAATGCGAGCCGGCCATTCGAGGATCGCCGGGACGAGTAAGCCGCCTTCGTAAACTTTGCCCTTGTTCCCGCGGTGCCCGCCGGTGGAGCCAACCTTGGGCAGGGCACCGTTATCGCTGCAATACCACAAAATCGTGTTGTCGCGGATGCCGAGATCGCCTAACGCATTGCGGAGCTTGCCGAATGCGCGATCCATCCCGGTGACTTCGCCGAGGAAATGCTGCATGTTCTTCGGCTGGTCGTCATACAACATGCGATCCTCTTCAGCGGCACGATGGGGACTGTGTGGCGAGCCAAACCAAACGACGGCGAACAACGGCTGTTCGCCATCCTTCTCCGATCGAATCCATTCCAACGCCGCATCGATGGCGAGCATCGAGCTTTCGCCTTTAGTTTGCACGGCCTTGCCGCGCCGGCTCATGACGGCATCATTGTCGTAGAAGTTCGGCGCGCTAAACCACTCGTCGAATCCGTTGCGTCCCGGATGCGCGGGGCTGTTGTTGCGGACCGACCCGAGATGCCACTTGCCAAAGTGGCTTGTCGTGTAGCCCGCCGTCTTCAGGGCTTCCGCGATGGTCGTCTCTTGCGGCCGCATCGGATATCCCCACTTGAAGACTCCCATGCGATTCGGATGCCGGCCAGTCATCACGCTCGCACGAGTCGGCGAGCAGACCGGGGCCGCTGCGTAAAAGCGATCGAACCGCAAGCCAGCAGCAGCGGCAGCATCAAAGTTCGGCGTCTTCACGACAGGATGCCCGTTGTAAGCCATATCGCCCCAGCCTTGATCGTCTGCCATCACAAGGATGATGTTCGGCTTGTCGGCTGCGAAAGCCTGCGAGACGAGCCCGCCCAGCAGGAGGACGGACATCAGATTCAGAACTGTGTTGTTTCGCATCGTTATGTCTCTCCGCTTCCTAGCATCGTCGCGAGTCAACCGAGTAACTATGATAACGACTTCACAGCACGCTCGCGCTATAATCCTCGCCACATCAGAACGGAAAGCGGAAGCACGATGAGACACAAACATTTGCTATTGGCGAGTATTGTCGTTGTCTCCGTTCTCGGAGCGATGTTCCGAGTCGCAGCCGCAGATCTGCCCAACATCGTCGTGATCTTGGTCGATGACATGGGGTGGTCGGACCTCGGCTGCTATGGCGGTGAGATCGATACTCCGCACATCGACTCCCTTGCCGCAGATGGATTGCGGTTCACGCGTTTCTATAACAACGCCGTTTGTGGCGCCACGCGGGCCTCGCTGCTGACGGGGCTTTACTGCCAGCAAGCAGGACACTGTGGCGATCGCTGGAACGAGCCCAAAAACTTCAAAAAGTGTGTTTTGATCTCCCAAGTCCTGCAGGCGGGTGGTTATCACACCGCGATGGTCGGGAAATGGCAGGGACGTGACCTCGCGGTGAAGCGCGGCTTTGACCGATTCTTTGGGCCCAACTGCCAGGGGAAGATCAGTTACTGGAATGCCGTCAAAAACAACGACTTTTATCTCGGCAATCGGCCGTGGGAATTCCCGGAAACCGGTTTCTTTATGACCGACGCCTTCAACGATCATGCGGTTGAGTTTCTCGAAAAGGCCGTACTAGGCGAGAAACCATTCTTTCTCTATGTCGGTTACCTTGCTCCACACTGGCCGCTGCACGCCCGCGAGGAAACCATCGCGCCCTATCGCGAACGTTACCGCAAAAAGGGTTGGGGAGATTGGCGACAGGCGCGGATTGAGCGTCAAAGGGAAATGGGATTGCTTCCCAAAGACGCCAAGCTCGCTCCTATACCAAAATCGATTCCACAATGGTCCGATGATCTGCACAAGGATTGGCAAGCCGAACGAATGGCGGTTTACGCGGCTCAGATTTCCAACGTGGATCGTGGTGTGGGTCGCATGCTGGAAGTCTTGCGTACAACAGGAGCGGACAAAAACACTCTGGTTCTATTCCTTTCGGACAACGGTGCCGCACCAAATGGTGGCCTCGCGCCGACGAAGAGCGGTTTCGGTTTTGCGCCGGGAGCAAACAATAGCAGTTGGAGAAAAGACGGTGTCGCCATCAAACCTGGCAGCGGCCCTGGTTTGATGCCAGGGTCACACGGCACATTTGCTGGTTACGGAATCGCTTGGGCGACAACGAGCAACGCGCCGTTGCGCAGCCATAAGCAATCGGCATATGAAGGCGGCATTCGGACGCCTTTGATCGTCCGCTGGCCGCAGGTTGTCAGGATAGGTGGTGAGTTGACTCGCCAAGCAGGACATGTCATCGACATCATGGCGACGTGCCTCGACGTGGCTGGCGTCAATTATCCCACCGACATTCAAGGCCGAGATCCAGTACCAATGGAAGGAAAAAGTCTCGTGCCGATCTTTCACGGCCAGCAGCGGACCGGATACGAGCTGTTGGCCTGGAATTGCGGACGTGGCCGAGCTATCTAGATTAAGAACTGGAAACTGGTCAGGCTCCGTGACGACCAACCATGGGAGCTCTACAACCTCGAAAGCGACATCGGCGAAACAGACAATCAAGCATCGAAGTTTCCCGATCGAGTTCGCCTGATGGCCGCGAAGTACGAAACATGGCGCAAACGCGTCGGTGCTCGATGATTCTGCACCAACTCTAGAAAGCAGCACGATGAACACTCAACAACCCGTCACTCGTCGGCACTTTCTTAGCGCTGCGTCAGCAAGCGGCGTATTGATTACCGGCATCGGCAAACTGAACGCTGCTCCTTCAAATGCCATACCCACACAAGGTGAGACCGAACACTTTTGGTATCGCTTAGCGGCCGACGGTCCCTACATCGATTCGCAACGTAAAACAAGGCCTTCGGTTACGAAGACAGCAAGGTGTTTTTGTCTGAAGACAACGGGAAGACTTGGCCCCATAGTGCGCGATTTCCTAATGCAGACAACATCACATTCAGCTGCATCTTGAAGAACGGCAACATCATGTTTGCCACTCGAACCAAACTCTATCTGAGCACCGATAACCTCAAGACGCACAAACAAATCATCGTGAAGGATCGCGACGGCAACGACTACCTGCCGCACACGCCGAGCGACCCGGATCGACCAGGCTGGTATTTTCATCCGCTTGATGGCCTTCACACCTGGGACGTGGACGAGAGAGAAATGTTGGTGTGGGGCAACTACTGCAACGTTCTTGGAGGCCCTGTTCCGGTGAATATCTACTACTCCACCGACCACGGTCAAACCGTGAAGATCGCGTACTCCTTCGGACACAATCCCCGTTTCCAGGACAGAGACGTGAAATCCGGTGCGCCGTTGGGAGATCCTGACAACCCAGTGATTTGCCGCCACATTCACTCGGTCGCCTACAATCCGGCCGAGCGGGCCTTTTACGCATGCACAGGTGACAGAGACGTTGAAGAACGGCATGAGTGCCACTGGTTACGCGGCACCTTTGAATCGAAAAAGGACGTGTGGAATTGGAAAGTTCTCGTGTCGTCGAATAACAACTCACGATACAAGTCAGGCGGCATCAATTTTGTGGACGGCCAACTCTACTGGGCGGCGGATGCAAACGGTCGCATACCGCCCGATCAGAAGCATGACCGTGGCATCTTTCGTTGTGATCCGTCGGACCTCACTGATCCTGCGAAACACACCATGCTCTTCAACCCGGAATACGAATCCGCAAACATGATCATCGAAGACGGCGTGATTCTGGCGGCACATTATGCGCCAGCTTCGCCATATAATACGGGATTCATCATCTCGCCCGACATGGGAAAGACCTGGGCGCAACATGACCTGAAGCAATTTGGCCGACGCTCTCCCGTACGCTTTCACATAATGAACAGTGACGGTTGGTTTCGAGTAGATCTGAGAAAAGGGTGGATCGACCGCGGAGAAGTTCTGTTCATCAAACCGAAGCAATGACAGATGCGTAATCCTCACTCAAAAGACGATGGCGAGTCGACTGAAGCACTGATTGCCTAGGCGCTCGTCCATCAGCGAGGTGAAAAATGACGGCAGCAGACATTTTGGTGGAAGAGCTTAAGGCGCGCGGCGTCTCATTTGTCGCCACGTTAAATGGTCATGGATTGGATCCGTTTTACTTGGCCTGCGGTCGCGCTGGCATGCGCGTCATCGACGTGCGAAATGAACAGGCTGCCGGTTATATGGCTGAGGTGACTGGACGCTTGAGTCGCAAAGTCGGTGTCTGCGCCGTCAGCGGCGCGGTGGCTCATGCTAATGCATTGACGGGTGTTCTGAATGCCTGGTTCGATGGCGCTCCGATGTTGTTAATCACCGGCATCACGCCTTTGGAGCGTTTAGGTTACGGCGACTTTCAGGATTTCAACCCCGTGCCTATGGCCAGTCCGATTTGCAAGTACGCGAGGATCGTCGATGTGCCCGATCGCGTAGGCCAAATCGTCCACGAAGCGTTTACGGCCGCTACAACCGGACGGCCCGGTCCCGTTCATCTGACGCTTCCAATTGACGTCGCGTCTGCGGAACCGAATCCAATCGAAATTCCGCGATCAACAGTGCAAGCCGGCGAAGTGAGGATTAGTGGCGCCGCAACACAAGAATTGATTGATGATGCGGCTGAGCGAATTGGTCGCGCCAAGCGCCCCGTCTTGGTTGCCGGAAGCGGTGTCTATTATTCCCATGGTGAGGCGGCTTTGGCGCGACTTGCTGGCCAACAGCAGATTCCAACCGTCGTGCCGATTTGGGATCGTGGCAGCGTCGTTGAACGCAGCAACTGGTTTATGGGAGTCGTAGGGGCATGGTCGGGTGGCGCGCGACTTTTACCCGACGCGGACTTGCTGATCCTTGCCGGCACGGAGTTCGACTACCGAGTTGGCCAACTTTCGCCGCCCGTAGTCAATCCAGATACGGACGTGATTCGAATTCACGCAGATCCAACGCGATTGCGTCAAGGCTTGGAAACGGGGATTTCCATTTCAGGTGCTCCGGGCGTAGTACTTGATCAGTTGGCATACGCTTGTCAAATGTTGGATCATCAACCAACAACCGAGTGGCTTGCCGAAGCCGGTCGCCGTCGCGACGAGTACCGTGAACGGTGCTTTGCTTCGGCAAATAACTTCGAAGATGGAATCAACGGACGTGACGTGGTGCTGGCCGTTGGGCAAGCTCTCAGCGATGAAACCGCTTTGCTCGTTGATGGCGGCAACATTGGCCAATGGTTTCATCAGTTGTTATTGGACCGCTATCCAGGGCATTGGGTTACCTGCGGCGCAAGCGGTGTAGTCGGTTGGGGTTTGCCAGGGGCCATGGCTGCGCGGGCGCTCTACCCAGAACGGCCGGTGATCTTATTGTCTGGCGATGGCTCCTTTACATTCACCGTTGCCGAATTGGAGAGTGCCGCGCGGCAGGGACTGTCTTTCGTTGCCGTGGTTGCCGATGACCAACAGTGGGGCATCTCGGTGAGCGTCCACAAAAAGGAATTCGGTAAACCGCTCTACAGCACACTGGGTCCAACACGACTCGACCTTGTTGCCAAGGGATTCGGATGCCGCGGCGTCCGTGTTGAGGGTATTGATCAACTTCAGCACGAGATTGAAACCGGCTTGTTGTCAGATCGGCCGACAGTCATCCATGTGCCAATCGTTCACGGCAGTCCTATCGATTAGTCCCGTTCGATAGATGTCAGGTTAGCCAGCCCACCGATTCTTTATAATTAGTCTGGGTAGGGAACTTCGTGTATCAATCCCCTCAACAGTGTCATAAGAAATCGCTGGACCACCACACCACCCAAGAGAACGCCGAGTGGCTGGAATGGCCAATGCGCAGAGACAGTGGCAGAGTTAGCTATGGCTTCAGTACCAGCTTGCCCGTTGTTTGGCGGCTGGCCAGGTCTCGATGAGCCTGAGCCGCATCGCGGAGCGGGTAGAGCTGTCCGATATGCAGACGAAGTCGGCCCTCTGTTAGCCACTCCGCCAGCCGATCCATGGCCTCGCGCATGACCGTCTCGTCCTCGATTACCATGCCGACGGCGAGTCCGTGCACTGACCGGTTTCCGAACAACAGTTCGTCGCCCGAGACTATCGCAGGCTCACCGCTGGCCTTCCCAAAGATCACCATCCGGCCTCCCGCCGCCCAGCACTGCACACAACTGCTGGCGACATGACCGCCTACCGACTCGATGATCAAGTTGGCTCCTGTTCCGCCGGTCGCCTGCTGCACTCGTTCCGGCCAACCAGGTTCCGTGTAGTCGATCACTGCGTCGGCCCCGAAGCTTTGGGCCACGTCGTACTTCTCCGGCGATCCCGCTGCGGCGATCACCTTGGTGCCCAGGGTCTTGGCGATCTGCACAGCGCAAACTCCCACACCGCCGGCCGCCGCGGTAACCAATATCCACTCGCCCGGCTGCGCTTGGCCGACCGTAATCAGCGCGTGATAAGCCGTCTGGCCCGTGACGAACAACGCCGCCCCTTCATCCGCGCTGATCGCCTCCGGGCAGTCAACCGTGAAGCGTTCCTCAACGCACACATACTCGGCGTAGGTGCCGTGCGTGACGCAACGATCAATGACGCGATCGCCTTCGCGGAATCGAGCAACCCCTTCTCCAACCGCGGCAACACGCCCGCAGACTTCGATGCCCGGCGTGAAGGGCGTCTTGGGAGCGGCCGGATGCTTTCCACTGCGTCGCATGATATCGACGTAATTCACTCCAATCGCATCGGCCTTGATCAACACTTCATGGGCGGCCGGTTGCGGTTGCGCGATTTCCTCGTAACGCATTACTTCCGGGCCGCCGTGCTCGCGGCAGACAATCGCTTGCATGAGTTCGTTTCCTTCGCGGCGCCCCCTGTGTGACAAGTTGTCGCGAGTGAGCTCCTATCATTTTGGCGGGATGGTTCGGCCGGCGATGCGATCATGGTACCCTGGTTGTGCGTCGCCGATAAGCAACCTGGAACGATGACCGATGGTCGAAGTGCTTCCATGAATGAGAATCTCAATCCGTTTCCAACGTGGCTTACGTCGATCTCAACGCCGCCAACGGTGGAAGCCTCTGCACCTGCCGGTGTTGCGGTGAGCCGGAGGCGTCTAACGGCAGCGAAGCTGTCAGCGTTTCTCGGGCTAGCTCTCCTTCTTGTGACGCCACTTCATGCTGAGGAGGAAACCGATCTGTCCCGGAAGCTGTTGGACCTCACCGAGGAGTTCAGCACTCAATTGGCAACGGCAGCTCGACAAGAGTTGATCGAGATCGCTCCGGTCAATCTGCCGGTCAATCCACCCGGTGATTGCAATCATTACGGCTGGCCGATTGCGACCACGGTTGGCGACACGATTATCGTCATGCACCGCAGGATTCCGGGGCACAAGGCCAGCGGTGCTGGTCGGCCGCATGAAGAGATGTCGTACGGCATCGTGCTCCGCAGCGAGGACAGCGGAAAGACGTGGTCAAAGCCGTACGACCTGCGCGATTGCATGAAGCCTGATGACCGCACGCGGGGCGGCATCGTGCCTTTGTCGCATCGGGCGAAGTTCGACAAGGCGAACAAATCACCCAAGGGATACAAAGTGCATCTGCACGCCATAGGCACAACCTGCAATGGACCAAAGCAGGTCGTCGCCATCAACAATCACGGCGTGTTTCGATCGGACGACAAGGGTCACACCTGGAAGCACTTTTCCAAGGCGCTCCGCGACGACACGTTTCCACACCAGATCATCAATCTCGGCCCGCGAATTCTGGATCACCCACAGCACGGACTGATGGCGTTCGGCAACTGGTTCGGCGAAGTGGACTCGTATCACAAATACAGCGAACGACTCGTCGCGATTCGGTCGCGGGATGGCGGGGCGACGTGGAAGGTCGAGGACCATCCGGCCGGGTTTCGCCAGTATGAGCCGGCGGTGCTGCTTCACGACGAGAAATACTTGTTCGTCACACGCGATCAGACCGAGGTCCGAGCGCACAGGCAGATGACGTGGTCGCCGGGGGCGAAACCACAGATCACGGAGACCAACCTCAAAGATCCACGCCTGGTGGACACCGTCGACTTGTCTTTCAATCCCGTGACGAAACGCTTGGAGATCGTCCGCAGCGAACGGTGTCGCATGGAACTTTGGCTTTGGAGCATGGCTCCGGCTGATTGGGAGAAAGGCAAATGGAGGCGCGAGTGCCGATTGCTGGCCCGAAAAGGAAAGTTTTATTCCACGGCGGATGGTTTTCATCCGGCCGGTGCAGTGATAGACGAGAAACGAGGTATGCAACACGTCTTCTTTTACGCCGGCCATCCCAACGGCCCTGCCGGCGTGTTTCGCATCACCCGCACGCTCGACACACGAAAACTCAAAGAGACGCTGCGTGGAACATCCAAAGAGTAAGTGATTTGCGGAGGCCAACCATGAAATACACGATCCTCACGCTACTCACCGCACTGCTGGCAGTTCTCATCGTCCCATTGCACGCCGCCGATCCCATCGACATCGGCTCGCGGCGTGAGCTATTTGTGGACCATTATTTGATCCAGTCGCTGAACGGTGCACGGCTCGTGTTGCATCGGCCCCAACCGCGCGAGAGCGTTCTCAAGTTTGATCAGCCGTGGGAAGGGCTTTACAGCGGCTACGAAACGGTCCTAAAAGACGGCAAGACATTTCGGTTCTACTATCGTGGGATGCCCGAAGCCAAACACGATCTGGATACCGAGGTGACCTGCGTCGCCGAAAGCAAGGACGGCATCCATTGGACCCGGCCGAAACTCGGAATCTACAAAGTGCGTGGAACCAAAGACAACAACGTCGTGCTGGCGCGCAATCGCGGTTGCCACAACCTCGCGCCATTCATCGACACCAATCCAAACTGCTCACCCAGCCAACGGTACAAGGCGCTGGGCGGGACCGGCAAACCGGGACTGCTCGCCTTCGTGTCTCCCGATGGCCTGCATTGGAAGCAACTCCAGGCCGAGCCAGTGATCACCAAGGGAGCGTTTGATTCTCAGAACAATGCGTTCTGGTCCGTCGGTGAAAAACAGTACGTCTGCTATTTCCGCGTGTTTCGCGACGGAAAGCGTTGGATTGCCCGCACGACGTCGAAGAACTTTGTTCATTGGACGGCTCCGGTGGACCTGGAGCTTGGCGGCCATCCGCGGCAGCACCTCTACACGAACCAGTTCGATCTGTGTGTTCGCGCACCGCATATCTATCTAGGTCTTCCTACTCGATATTTTCCGGGTCGCCGCGTGGTGACGGCGGAGGAAGCTCGTCAGATCGGCACGCCGACAAAATGGAACTACGCAAACGACTGCACGGACATCCTGCTGGCTTCGGCGCGGGGCGGCGACAATTTTCAACGCACCTTCATGGAGGCGTTCATCCGGCCGGGAGCTGACCTGCAAAACTGGACGTCGCGTGCGAATTACGCCGCCCGTGGCATCGTGCAAACCGGCGAGCGCGAATTGTCAATCTACGTGAAGCACCACTCTGGATACCCCTCGACTCACGTACGGCGATATGTCATCCGGCCCGACGGTTTTGTTTCTGTGCAGGGACCTTACAAAGGTGGCGAACTGGTGACCAAGGCGTTTACCTTCACCGGCTCGAAGTTGTCGATCAATTACGCGACGTCGGCGGCGGGCGGCCTGTTCGTGGAAATACAAACGCCCGATGGAAAAACTATCGAGGGCTTCGCCCTGAAGGACTGCTCAGAGATTATCGGCGATCGCATTGAGCACACCGTGAGCTGGAAGCAAGGATCGGATGTCAGCGCCCTGGCCGGAAAGCCGGTCAGGCTGCGGTTCGCGCTGAAGGACGCCGACCTGTATTCACTTCAATTTACGACCAACAAATGAGCCCGACCACCATGATTCAAAACCTCAAAGCGTCGGCTACATTGTCGGCCCTGTCATTAGCCCTCGTGAGTCTCGTCAGCCACACCTCCCTGGCGGAAGACCAGCCGACCAAAACAGACGTGTTCGTCAGCGGCGCCGGCGGCTACCACAGCTACCGTATCCCAGCGGTCATCCTGACGCCCAAGGGCACGCTGCTGGCGTTTTGCGAAGGCCGAAAAACAAGTCGCTCTGATCACGGCGATCTTGATCTGGTGCTGCGCCGGTCCACCGACAACGGCAAGACATGGACGCCCACACAAAGCGTCCACGAGGAAGGCGGAGATGCGAAGATCACGATCGGCAATCCCTGTCCGGTCGTCGATCAGGATACAGGCCGTGTCTGGCTGCCCTTCTGCCGAAACAACGACAAGGTGCTCGTCACGTTCAGCGACGACGATGGAAAGACCTGGGCCAAGCCCGCCGAGATCACCGACAGCGTTAAGGAATCTGGTTGGGGCTGGTATGCCACCGGCCCTGGGGGTGGGGATCCAACTGACGCGAGGCAAGCACAAAGATCGACTGGTGATTCCCTGCGACCACAGCCAGCAGATCGACGGCAAGCGGGTCATGTTCTCGCACGTTTTTTTCAGCGACGACCATGGCAAGACCTGGAAGCTCGGTGGGACCGTCGATCAGCACACCGACGAGTGCCAAGTCGTGGAACTGAGTGACGGTACCCTGATGATGAATATGCGGAACTACTGGGGACGAGACGGCAAGCAGCTGGACAAAGACAAGATGCGGGCCGTGGCGCTTAGCCGAGACGGCGGCGTTTCTTGGGGCAAACTTCGGTTCGACCAGACCCTCATTGAACCGATCTGCCAGGGGAGCTTCCTGCGGTACGCGACGAAGGGTAGCGACGGTCCCGATCGGCTGCTGTTCTCCAATCCAGCCTCGAAGGCCAAGCGTGAACGGCTGACCGTGCGACTCAGCCACGATGACGGCAAAACCTGGCCGGCCGCCACGTTGCTTCACAAAGGTCCTTCCGCGTATTCCTGTCTGACCGTACTGTCGGATGGCTCAATCGGTTGTCTCTACGAAGGTGGAGTGAAGAGCGCCTACGAGAAGATCATCTTCGCCCGCTTTTCACTGACATCGTTGAGCCAAGAAAAAGGGTGATGACGGTCGTCAAGGAACTCACAGGCTTCAAACGCAGGCCGAACCCCGCTTCTCAGTTCTGGCTTTGTTCAGCTATCCAAAGTGCAACGGAATTCGTGACCAGCGCGATGTGTGTTGGTCCAGCGAATTGCGGAGCCGAGTTTGGGCGACTTGGTGGTCTCGATGGTTGAGCGAGGCGAGAGACTCAGAGAGACCCAGTTGGTGATGAGCTGAGCAAGACTGTTCTTTGGCAATTCGGATGACGAAGAAGTCGTCGGCGATACGTGCCGCACGTACCGTCCGCGCAGCAAGAATCCAGATCTCTGATTCTGTCCCTATGCGGCGCGTTTGAGCGACACGATCGGCAGATACTTGCGGCCACGATGGTAGTCGAGGTCGATCGTGAATCGATCTCCAGGGTTACCAGCAACAAGCGTCTGCGGCCGCGCGCATCGCGACGCACGGGGCCAGCGTTTACGAGTTTCGATACGTGGTCTTCGGTGAGCAGGTCGTTGACCGAAGTAGACTTCATTCGGCGTTTGGCCATCGAGCGTTGTATGCGGGCGATGTTCGTTGTACCAGTCGATGAAAGAAAGAAGCTCGCGA
>PBSM01000032.1 GCA_002726245.1 Planctomycetaceae bacterium
CGCCAACATTGCCGCCTTGCCTTTCGTTCGCAGGCTCACGAAACGCAAGGCGGCAATGTCAAACAGTTGAAAGTACAGAAAGAAAGTTACACCACCGTGCAAGGGCGGTCGCTTCGAGATTAACTTGCCACGCGATGTCCATTTGGGAGGCGATACGCTCCGCGTCAGCGTGCCCGACCCCGAACTCCCGGCGCAACGGGCCATCGTCACTGTTGTCGAGATGACGAACAAGCCGAAGGGCTTGCACCTGCACTGCGAACAGTGCGAGGTTCGTTGTGACCACATCGCTGCTGTTCTGGGTATGGTTCTGGACGACAAGCTGACGCTCGGTCTCTCTGCGCCTCCGGACCCTTCCGAACCGATTGAGAACCTGACCGAAGACGAACTCCTGCGGCGGGCTCTCGCCGATCGCCAGGAGCGAGCTGCCGCCGAAACGATGACGCTCAGATCGCTGGATGCCGACCAGCCGTGGACCGATTACACAATCACCAGCCGGCAGTCTGGAAAGACGTATCGCGTTTCGCTACGGGGCTTTGAACCGGCCAGTCGTATTGCACCTGCCCCGACTTCCGCGTCAATCACTTGGGAACATGTAAGCATGTTCTGCATGCACAAGCCAAAATCAAGAAGCGATTTTCCAAGAAGCCGCTCGACAAACCGTATCGGCGAAAGAACCTCTCGCTCAGACTCGATTACGGCAAGCAGTTAGGGCTGCGGTTCAACCTGCCGCATCGGATGGATGAGGAAGTGAGCAAGATCCTCGGTCGCTATCGCGACCAGACGTTCGATGATGTTGATGCGCTGGTGAAGCGTTTGCGGGCGCTCGAGCGAGCCGGCCATTCGGTCCACGTCTATCCGGATGCCGAGGAGTTTATTGAACAGCGATTATTGCAGCGGCGGCTCGAGCAGGCTGCCAACGAAATACGCAAGGATCCGTCGAACCATCCGCTTCGCACGGAACTTCTCGACGCCGAGCTGCTGCCCTATCAGTTGGCTGGCATCGCTTTCGCAGTCGGAGCCGGCCGCGCTGTCTTGGCTGATGACATGGGGCTGGGCAAAACAATTCAAGGTATCGGTGTTGCCGAGTTGCTCGCCCGATTGGCCGACATCCGTCGCGTGTTGGTCGTCTGTCCGGCGTCGCTCAAGAGCCAATGGCGCAGCGAAATCAACCGCTTTTGTGGCCGCACGAGCCAGCTAGTCCTAGGAAGCGGGGAGGAACGCGTCGGACAGTACGAGAGCGATACGTTCTTTACGATCTGTAACTACGAGCAAGTTCTCCGCGATCACGCGACAATCGAACACGTGAGTTGGGACCTGATCATTCTGGACGAGGGACAGCGAATCAAGAATTGGGAATCCAAAATGTCTCAGCTCATCAAGAGCCTTAAATCACCCTTCGCGCTGGTCTTGTCCGGCACGCCGTTGGAGAATTGTCTCGAAGAGTTGTATACCATCGTCGGCTTCATCGACGACCGGCGGCTGGGTCCGGCCTATCGCTTTTTTCACCGTCACCGTGTGGTCGATGAGCGGGGCAGGGTTGAGGGCTATCGCAATCTGGACGAGCTGCGCGAAACGCTCAAGCCGATCTTGCTCCGCCGCACTCGCAGCGGCGTTATGCAGGATCTGCCCGAACGCAGCACCGAGATCGTCCGCATCCGGCCTAGCGAAGAACAGTTGATCATGAGCGACGAATACGTCAAGCGAGCCACCCAGATCGCCGCCAAAAGTTACCTTACTGAAATGGACCTTTTGCGTCTCCAGAAGTACCTGTTGATGGCCCGCATGGCCTGCGACAGCACGTTCCTGGTGACCAAGGAGGAACCTGCCTTCAGCAGCAAGCTGGAGCGACTTGCTGAACTGCTGGAACAACTCGCTGCCGAAGGGGACCGCAAGCTGGTGTTGTTCAGCGAATGGACCACGATGCTCGGCTTGATTGAGCCGATCATGAAACGCGTCGGCCTAGACTTTGTACGACTGGACGGTAAGGTGCCGCAAAAGAAGCGGCAGGAGCTGGTGCATCGCTTCCTGAACGATCCGGACTGCAAGGCGATCATCATGAGTAACGCTGGCAGCACGGGCTTGAACCTTCAGGCGGCCAACACGGTGATCAACGTCGAGTTGCCCTGGAATCCCGCCGTGCTCGAACAGCGGATCGCTCGCGCGCATCGAATGGGCCAGAAACAGCCAGTGCAAGTCTATCTGCTGGTCACCGAGACACGATCGAAGAACGTCTGCTGGCGACCCTTTCAGCCAAACACGATTTGGCATTGGCGGCGTTGGACGTCGCCTCCGACGTGTCGGAAGTCGAGTTGCGTAGCGGCAAGGACGAACTGAAGCGACGTTTGGAACAACTGCTTGGAACGAAGCCTCCAGCGCCGATCGATGCGTCGCAGCAGCAGGAGGTCGAGTCGGAAACGCGGCAGATCGCCGCTCGCCGTGACAAGGTCGCCGCAGCCGGCGGCGAATTGCTCGGCGCGGCGATGAAGTTGGTCGGCGAGTTGATCGATAACGGCAGCGCACCCGATCCCCAGACGGTGAACCAGATGCGGGCCGGTTTGGCCGATTGCATCGAGCGCGAACCTGATGGCAGGCTGCAAGTCCGCTTCACGCTGCCCGGCGACAACGCCTTGACCGGGCTGGCCACGACGCTGGCCAAGCTGCTGGTTGCGGAGCCGGAGTAGCATGACGACATAATCAAAGGGACGCATCACCAGCGGCTGAACCTCGTCTGGCTGCCACTTAAGTGACTCGGTCTTGCCGGCGGCCGTTCGTGCAAGCGTCGAGGCGTTGCCAGGGATTGGAATGCAAGCCAATAGAGGTACTCATGTCAGACAACCCGTATCAGGCGACGCAGTTCATGGCCGTTTCAAGCGATGGCGGCGGCGCGGATCCGAAATTGGATCGCGCGGTAAGCATGCTGCACCAGACGAAACCGTGGGTTCGATTCATTAGCGTTATGATGTTCATTGGTAGCGCCTTCATGGTGCTGGGTGGGCTATTCATGATGGTAGGCAGCGCGACGGGTGCGTTTGCGGGCGGGGGCTTCAGTGCGGTTCTGGGCGGTGTCTATATCGCCATGGCCCTGTTTTACATCATCCCGGCTGTGTTCCTGTGGAAGTACGCCGACCGGATCGCGTTGTTTGTACGCGAGAGATCCACCGGCGCGCTGGCATCTGCCTTGGAAGCACAAAAATCGTTCTGGAAGTTTGTCGGCATCCTCATGTTGGTTGTCATGGCCATTTACGCCGTTGCCATTGTTGTCGCAATCTTCGGAGGTGTCGTCGGCTTAATGGCAGGCTGAGCACGTCTTGACCGCAAAAGCAATCAGTTACGTCAACGTGGCGATTTCCGCTTCGACTCGTAAAGCAAAAGGCTGTGGACGATTCTCCCGTGAACATCCGTCAGGCGGAAATCGCGGCCCTGGAAGCGATGGGCAGTCGCTCGTGGTCGATACCCAGGCAGTGCAGGATCGTTGCGTTCGGGTCGTGGATGTGGACTGGCTTAACGGAAGCCGTCACGCAGCATCGTGAACCATCTCTTCGTTACAGCACAGCTACCCAGAAGTATCCAGTTTTTCTAATCGTCCTCTGCCGCCGCCACTAGCCGTTGGGCGTGCAAGCTTTCTTCGGGCGACGCTACCGGCTTCTGCGGTCAGTCTGTTATTCCTCCGCCTAACTTGCGGTTAGGAAAGTGGCGCTGGCTTTTGTGCCCCACGAGGCCCTCGACGAACGCACCAAGTCGTTTACAATTCAAGGTTTCCGATTGTCCGCCGACTCCAGCAGCCGTGTTTGGGAGCATCTCATCCGTGCCGAACGAACTGACACATTTTGACGAGCACGGTGCCAGTCGCATGGTCGATGTGGGTGGTAAGCCGGTTACCGAGCGAATGGCCCGGGCGAGTGGTTGCGTGCGGATGACGGCTGAAACGGCCAAGTTGATTCGTGACGGGCAGGCGGCCAAAGGGAATGTCATCGAAGTCGCGCGGTTGGCGGGCATCATGGCAGCCAAACGGACGGGGGATTTGATCCCGCTTTGCCATCCCATCGGGCTGGACGCGGTTACGATCGACTTCAAGTTTCCAGACCAATCGACTGTCGAAATCGAAGCGACAGCACGTGTAACTGCTCGAACTGGTGTCGAAATGGAAGCGATGACTGCAGTCAGTGTGACAGCTTTGACGATCTACGATATGTGCAAAGCAGTTGACAGAACGATGCTGATCGAACAGGTGCGGCTAGAAGAAAAATCGGGCGGCCGCAGCGGACATTTCTGCCGCAAGGAGAGTTAATGTGAGCCGAATTGTCTCCGAACCTAAAATCGATTCGCCCTTACAGGTTGTCTACGGCCCGATCGAGGCGGAACTCGCCGAGGTCGAATCGATATTGCGAACTGAATTGCGTAGCGAACATCCCTACGTCGATGAACTCGTCCGCTACGGCTGTCTGCTCGGCGGAAAGCGCTTGCGCCCGACATTGCTGTTGCTTGCCGCGAAGGCTGTCGGAGACGTGACCTCCGATCATCTGACCCTTGGTGCGGTCGTCGAGATGATTCACACAGCGACACTTGTCCACGACGACGTGCTAGATGAGGCCAAGACGCGGCGGCATCTGGCGACCGTCAATTCGCGCTGGGACAACAAAGCGAGTGTGTTACTCGGTGATTATCTGTTCACTCACGCCTTTTACTTGGCGAGCACGACCGACAGCACCTGGGCATGCCGCGAGATCGGTCGAGCAACGAATATCGTTTGCGAAGGCGAGCTAAGGCAAAAGGGTTGCCGCGGTGACTTTGCACTTTCCGAACAGGAGTACATCGAAATCATCGCCGCCAAGACTGCGGAGTTGACGGCGTGTAGTTGTCGTCTTGGTGCCTACTACGGTGATGGTTCCGAAGAGACGGTCGCGAAGATGACGGAGTTCGGCCGCGATTTGGGGATCGCCTTCCAGATCATCGACGACGTCCTCGACTTGCAAGGCGATGAAGCAACGACTGGCAAATCGCTTGGCACAGATCTCGAGCAACAGAAGCCGACCTTGCCGATCATTCACGCTTTGCGGCAATCCGGCGAGAAGGAACGCGAAGAAAAGCTTGCACTGCTCAGTAACGAAGCGGCTAGCCGTAAGGAACTGATCCCGTGGATGGAACACCACGGTTCGATCCAATACGCCTTCGACGTCGCAAGGCGATTCGCCACGCGTGCCGCAGCGAGCCTGGACTGTTTGGAGCCAGGACTGGGAACAGACGCGTTACGGCTTGTCGCCCACTTCGTCGTTCAACGCTCTCATTAGTATCGCGTCATGCCGCCCGGCCAGCTTGATATCGAGCGAGTTCTCTCCGCGACGACCTTGCAGCATGTCGAGCATCGCGAGGAAACTGGATCGACGAACGATCTGGCGATTGAGCTGGCCTCGCTTGGTGAAACACCGTGTCCGTTTCTCGTCATCGCCGACCGTCAAACGAGCGGCCGGGGGCGGGGTAACAATCAATGGTGGGCAGCCGACGGCTCGCTGACCTTCTCGCTCGTCATTGATGCCGACGCTCGCAAGTTGGCTCGTTCGCATTGGCCGAAGCTTTCGTTGACCGTTGGCTTGGCTGTCTGCCAGACCGTCGAAGCCTTGGTCCCCGGCGGCGGCGTGCGTTTAAAGTGGCCTAACGACGTCTATCTCGGAGATCGCAAAGTCTGTGGCGTTCTTGTGGAGACTCTCTCGGCCCGTCCTGAAACGATCATCCTAGGCGTCGGCATCAACGTGAACAACTCGTTTCGCGAAGCCCCGGCGGAGCTGCAGTCGATCGCAACGTCGCTCGTCGATCGAGCCGGGCGCGAATTTGATCGATCCGACCTATTGGTCCAACTCCTCGTAGAGTTGGACCAATTGACCGCGAGAATCCAAGAGGATAGCGACGCTTTGACCGAATCGTTTCGCGAGCGTTGTATGCTGGAGGGGCGCACCGTATCGATCGACGTCGGCAACCGGCAAGTGTCAGGAGTTTGCCACGGCATCGATGAAGACGGAGCGTTGCTCGTCCAAAGAGAAGGTGGAATGGAAAGATGCTTTGGTGGCATCGTGTCGCGGATTCTGTGAACGGCCAGCTTAACGCTCTGCCCGAATCTGAATCATTTCCTCTGTCGTTCGACAAGCACGACCGAAGTATCATCGTGCCGACCGCTACCCTGCGTCGCTGCGTTGGAATCGTCGAACAGCTTTTGGAGCGCCTCGTCGAGCGGCAAGTCGCGGCCTTCCTGGAGGCACTTCATGATGCCTTTGATGCCGAATTGATCGTGCCCCATATCGCCTTCCGCCGGGAACGCTTCGTCGAGGCCATCGGTGAAGATCAACACGCGCGAGTTCTCAGGGATCTCGCTCACGACTTCCTCGTATTCCCATTCCTCATCGATCGCGAGCGGCAACCCACCCTCTTCCTCTCCACCCAGTTCACGGCACTCGTTCGTCTTCAGGTTTTGGAGGATAGGCATCGGTGCGCCGGCGGATGTCCAATGTAAGTGGTGATTCTCCAAGTCGAGTGTTGAGTACAGCAGCGTGATGAAACCGCCCTCGTCCTGAACAATATCGCTCGTACAGAGCTTTTGGTTAACTTCACGTACGAATTCGGCGGTGTCTGAGTATTGCTCTTCTCGGATCATCCGAATGAAAGTGTGCATCGTCATGATCGACATGCACGCCTTGACACCGTGGCCGGAGGCATCGCCTACCAGCAATATGAGCTTGTTTTCATTGACACTGAACGCGTCGTAATAGTCGCCACCAGCCATAACAACCGCGCTCGTGCCGGAGACGCGAATCTGAGAAGGCTCGTATCTGCCAACAACACGATATCCTTCCGGAGCCGGCAGGTCTTTTGGAATCACCGACTCCTGCAAGCGACGTACCGAATCGACTTCCTCGGTCAATCGTTCCGCGAGCATTCTCGCACGTTGCGCCACGACCGCGGCCATGGCGGCCTCCATCATCGATGGCAGCAGGAAGATAAAGTCCCCTTCGGAGTCTCGCATCAAGTGCGAGTGTAGCCCATGCGAAATGAACTTGGCAAGATTCGTGAACTCGCCTTGTTTCCAGGCACCAACGATCGGGATGTTGGGGTGGGCATCTTGCACTTTCCGGAACAGGCCAAGCGCTTCTTCTTCGTTCGGGAAATTCGTCGACATCAGGACGATCTCCCACTCCGACTCATTGACGTGCGTCTCGAACACCTCGTCATCGATGACGACTTCGGCCGCCGTCTCCTCGACATTCAGAATCAAGGAGATTGTTTCGGCCTCGGCCTCGTCGTCCCAACCTACCAGAACTCGCATAGTCTCTTGTCCTGCTTTCGGTAAGTCCTGTCCACCTCTCCGCTTCGTATCACCGCTTCTCGGCACATCATAAACGAATTCAGTCGCCTTTGCACGGGGCTGGCGAGTCCTAAAAAGAGGGGTTTAGGGACGTCAGCAATCAGTCAGCAGAAGTTTCTGAGTTACTTGCTCCCTCGGCAGCGCGACGGCGGAGCCGTAGATTCAGCACCTCAACGATCAACGCAAACGCCATCGCAAAGTAGACGTAGCCCTTGCTGAAGTGCGTTCCGATACCTTCGGCGACCAACATCACGCCAATTAGAATCAGGAACGAGAGCGCTAACATTTTTAGCGTTGGATTGTTTTCGACGAACTTGCTGACCGGCTCGGCAAAGACCAACATGACCCCGACGGCCAGAACAATCGCCGTGATCATCACGGTTAGCCCGATGAGGTAGTTCTCGCCTTCCGCCTCGACCATCCCGACGGCGGTGATCACCGAATCGATGGAGAAGACGATATCCATCCCTGTTATCGTGGCAATCGCAGCGCCAAAGCTCGTAACGGCCTTCGTTGAGTGAGCTTCGGACTCGTGGTGGAGGGTTTCGTGGATCTCACGGATGCTGCTTTGGATCAGAAACAGACCGCCCGCCAGCAGGATGATGTCCTTCCAAGAAACGCCCGCCATCTCCTCGATCATGTGAATCCACAGGATGAGCCTGAATCGCTGCTCGTGAGCTTCGTGCGACTCGTGACTCTCCGCTTGCGACAGCGAAGCCATCTCTGCTTGAGCGCTGGCAATCCATTCGTCTTTCGGGAAGCCTATCGACGACAGATCGTAGAACGGCTCGTCAGCCTGCAGGATCAGCGAGAGCGTAAACAGCAGCAAGAGTCGCATTACCATGGCCGTCAACAGACCGATCTTGCGAGCCTTGGGCTGTTGTTCGATCGGCAAACGGCTGGTCACAATAGCGATGAAGACGATGTTATCGATGCCGAGAACGATCTCCATCGCGGAGAGAGCGAGCAGAGCAAATACGAATTCCATAGTGTGAAAGCGCTCATATTAGATGTCGTCGCAATTGTTTAACCCGAAGCCGCGGGCGAGGCCGTTGGATGCCAGGAACTACCTCGCCTGCGGCATCGGGTTAAACAACACCAAGAGTTACGGCAGTTGATAAACGCGATTCCCGCGAAAGTAAATAGTCCTTCCGGATTCTGATCCTACCGCGAGATTAATCACGGACGCCGTAGAATACCGGATCGGCTCCATCGACATCGTCGTCTGTGGCGCGCGGCACAGCATTCATGACGGGACTTAGTCGGCTGCTTGAGCCGAAGAACAACCCGCCCCGAGGTCCGATCGCGGGACTTGCCCAATCGATCTAGCCATCAACTTCGACAGACCACAGCACGGCGAAGGCGTTGCCAGTGCGGCGGAGTGCGTACATCCGACCGGGCACGGGGTGGCTCATCCGCTGAGCGAGTCAAGCGCCAGTTGTGCGAATCTCGCGAGCTTCGCGTCATCGGATGTAGCGGCCTTTTCTAGCTGTTGCTTCGCCGACGCTGCAGCAGGACCTACGTTGCTCAATGCCCATGCTGCTCGTTGACGTATCGCAATCTGCGAGTGAGTTGCCAAGATGCCGTTAGGTTCGGAACGGCTGGCGAAGCATCGGCCTGCATGCGGCCGAGCAGCGTTGTGGCCCAGTAGACAACGTCCGTGCTTTCGTCTCGCAACAACGCGGATAGCGCCTCAGCGCACCGGGAAGGTGGAGCCGGCAGATCTTCCAAAGGCGGCGAAGATCCATCGCGAACCTGCTCGTCGTCATCTCGGCATGCGGAGACGAGTGCTGGCGCGTCCGAAGCTGCTTCCGTCGCGATTCGTGAGAGTGATTCGGCGACAGTTCGGCGGATGGTTAGATCGCTGGACTGCAGATCTTCGATTAGGTTCTCAACTGCCGAGGCCATTGGCTTCATCCTCGTCGTTCGGGGTGTTAGCAGACGCGAAATGTAAAGATTGAAGCGGTTGGACGTCAATGCGGACTTGGAGTCGTCACCCGATTGAACCTCCATCGACAGCTCGTACAATCGTTGCTTCGACCACCAAGAATGTAAGGAAAGGGATCACGAGATGAGCCAAGTACGTTGGGGAATCATCAGCACGGCGAAAATCGGGACCGAGAAGGTGATTCCCGCGATGCAGAAGGCTGAACAATGCGACATCGTTGCGATTTCGTCACGGAGTCTGGAGTCAGCGAAAGCCGCAGCCGAGCAACTCGGCATCCCGAAAGCGTATGGCTCGTACGAAGAACTGCTTGCCGATCCCGATATCGATGCTATCTATAATCCGCTGCCGAACCATCTACACGTCTCTTGGTCTATCAAGGCGTTAGAGGCCGGCAAGCATGTCCTCTGCGAAAAGCCGATCGGGTTGTCGGCAGCCGAAGGTGAACAGTTGGTCGCCGCCGGGAAGCAGCACCCGAATCTGAAGTTGATGGAAGCGTTCATGTACCGGCATCATCCGCAGTGGCAGCGAGCTCGGCAGATTGTTCGTGCGGGTGGCATCGGGAAGCTGCGGACGATCCAGGCCGCGTTCACTTACTTCAACGATGACGGTGAGAACATTCGCAACATGGCTGACATTGGTGGTGGCGGGCTGATGGATATCGGCTGTTATCCTATTTCGCTTTCACGCTTCATCTTCAAGGCGGAACCAACACGCGTCTTTGGCATCGCCGAATTCGACCCGCGATTCAAGACCGATCGTCTCGCGTCTGCCATCTTGGACTTTGGCGAAGCCGGAACGTCCACGTTCACGTGTTCAACACAACTCGCGCCCTATCAGCGGGTCAACATCTTCGGCGACGAAGGCCGCGTCGAAATCGAAATCCCCTTCAACGCCCCGCCCGACCGTCCTTGTAAGATGTGGCATCAGCGCGGTAGCGAGATCGAAGAGATTACCTTCGACATTTGCGACCAATACGGCATCCAAGGCGATCTCTTCTCGCGAGCCATCTTGAACGACACACCTGTTCCAACTCCGATCGAAGACGCCGTCGGCAACATGAAGGTCGTCGAGGGTATCTTTCGGAGTTCAGATTCCGGTGCATGGGAAGCAGTCTAGTACACCGGCTTTTTTGAACCTATTGAGATGAGTACAAGGCCGCGTCTGTGATTGGCGTCTGGCGGACGATGTCGTAGGAAAAGGCACCGAGCAATTCGCCGTGATGTACTTGGTGGCAGTCGAGGCATCGCTTGGCGGCGCGAGTCGCGCCCAGCATGCGAATCCGATTGAGTCGCGAGTCGATGACGATGTCTTCTCCCGACTGAAGTTGGTTCAGCGCACCTGCCTCGAACTCCCCGAGGTTCCGCGTCTTGGCGACGCGAAGCTCTTCCATCTTCGGTAGCTGATCCGAGAGATAAACCCGCGGCTCACCGAACTTCAACAGACTCACGAGTTCGACCTGACGCACGCGCCAAACACATCTTTGCACCGAGCGGCTGTCTTGGCCGTTGAAAAGGGAGAAGCCGAAGGGGCGATCGGACGCAGCATGCGCAGCGAATCCGGCAACATGATCGATGTCCTTGATGAACTGGCGGACATTATCTGAATGTAGCACGGCTAGTGATCTTGCTCGCAAGCCATCCCGAGACGCCGTACGCGAAGCCCACTTGCCGGTTGGTCTATCTTGCTTCTGAAGCCGCATGCGCGCCGTCGGGACCAACTCCGGAAGCGGCCGCTTGGGCAGCAATGTCTCGTAGACAAGCCGCTTCCGAACGGATCGATAGGGATGCCGCTCTCGTAGGTGCTTGGCAATCTGATGAATATCGTCGTCGGTCAGGTCAACCCGCCTCGTCCAATTCTCATCGACAGGCTTGGGAGCACGCCCCAGCAGTTCTAGCAATCTCGCGAGTTCCTCTGTATGTGTGTGCGGAACCGCGAGAGTGTTGCTGTCGGGGAAAGTTCTCACGGCGAAGCTGAAGTCGAAGTCCGCTGCGGGGGTGCCGTCTGGGTTGAGAGGGATGGTGACCGAAGGCACATCCTGGGCATTAGTAGCTGGGACGACCAATAGCAACAGACCCACGGCGCAGATGCAACTAGTATTCCATCGCAGCTCAGTTTTCGGGTAGCGAAGCTCGCCAAGAGCTTCGGCTCTTCCAGGTATTGGCCGAAAGTCTTGGCGACTTTCGCTACGGCCTACCCGAAAGCTAAGTCGAGACGA